>NZ_JBHSBQ010000145.1:0-316957 GCF_042650665.1 Microvirga sp. GCM10011540
AGGGGCTTGGTTCGCGGGCACACCGCTCGCGCGAACGCGTCAGTCAGCATTCACAAGGCTCATGACGCTTCCAACAGGTGCATGATGGATTCGCCAGCAGTATCCCCCTTGTGGGGAGGAGGTGGAGGTGGGGGTGTGGGCGATAGCCTATGAAGGTCCTGCGCCAGCACCCCCACCCTGGCCCTCCCCACAAGGGGGAGGGAAGGAGGTCGCGTTGTCACGGTCACATCCACGCGGCCTCCGCCTAACGTCTCACGCCAGGGTGAAATCCATGGTGATTTCGGCGTTGAGCACCTTGGAGACCGGGCAGTTCTTCTCCGCCGCGCGAGCGAGCTCCTCGAACTTGCCGCGGTCGATGCCGGGCACGTTCGCGTTCAGGGTGAGGGCCGATTTCTTGATCGTGAAGCCGCCACCCTCCTGCTCGAGGGACACCACCGCCTCGGTGGCGAGCTCGGTCGGGTTGAAGCCCGCGTTCTGGAGCTGGAAGGCGAGCGCCATGGTGAAGCAGCCCGCGTGAGCCGCGGCGATCAGCTCCTCCGGATTGGTCCCCTTCTCGTTCTCGAAACGGGTCTTGAAGGAGTAGGGCGTGTTGGACAGGACGCCCGAATCGGCCGAGAGATGGCCGCTGCCGTCCTTGCCCGTGCCCTGCCAAACGGCTCTTGCCTTGCGGTTCATGATTGTCTCCTTGTGAGGTTACGCAGCGACATGTAGAGCACGCCGCCGCGAAGGGGATATGGAGGTCGCCACGTGAAAGACGGGAGCGTCGCCCGCCTGCGCCCGCGGCGGCTCGGTTCCGCCCTCGTGGCTTGGAACATCGGCATCCTCTGCTATCCCGTTCCGGTCGGGCTCATGGCCGCCCGGTCGTCCATGGGCGAGATGCGGGAGCGCTCGCGGTGAATGTGGGCGCGGGGCTGATCTAGTCCGGCCGGTCCATCGTCAATGCGGGATGTCCTCGTCCCGCTCCCCGTCGACGATCCCGCGGGCCACGTCGAAGCGGAAGCCGGCGCGGGCCATCGCGGCAAGGTCCTTGTCGCGGTAGGGCGTGCGCTCGCCGGGCCGGTAGGGCCCGAGCTTGCGCCGGCGGGCGAAGGCGCGGGCGGCGCTCTCCTCGTCGCCCTCCTCGCCCTCCAGGGCCTCGGCGATGGTGGAGCGGTCGATACCCTTGGCGGCGAGCTTGGCCCCGATCGCCCGGGCGGAGCCGCCGCGGCGGCGCAGCGTCGCGACCCGGGCCTGGGCGTAGCGGGTGTCGTCGATGAGGCCGCTGCGCAGGCTCTTCGCCACCACCTCGTCGATGGCCTCGTGGAACTCGGCCGGGTCCTCGCCGCGCAGGCGGCAGCGCTTCTCCACCTTGCGCCGCAGGACGCGCCGCAGGTTCTCGGCCGAGGAGGAATAGCGTTCGAGATAGGCCATCGCGGCCCGCTGCAAATAGGCGGGCGTGACCTTGCGCGGGACCTTCCGGACCGGTTTCCTGTCGTCGTCCGTCATGAGGTCTCGGCTTCGGGGGAGGAGGTTTCGCCCGGATCCTCCACCTGGCCTCCCCGCTGCAATTGCAGGGCCACGAACCAGCAGAAGGAAGCCCAGGCTGCGCCGACCGACCAGCCGGCCAGAACGTCGCTGGGCCAGTGGACGCCGAGATAGACGCGGCTTGCGCCCACCAGCAGGGTCATGGCCACTGCGAGACCCATCACAAAGGCCCGGGTGCGCCGGCTTTTCTCGACGCGGGCCAGCAGGGCGCCGAGGGTCAGGTAGGTGATGGCTGACATCATCGCGTGGCCGCTCGGAAAGCTCGCGGTGTAGACCTGGGTCGCATGAGGCACGAGATCGGGCCGGGGCCGTTCGAAACCGAGCTTGAGTCCATGTGAGAGCAGGGTTCCGCCGATGATCGAGACCAGCACCAGGAGTGCCGCGCCCCGCTTGCCCACCATCATCAGATAGGCCCAGGTCGCCCAGGTGATGATAGCCAGCACCGCATAACCGCCGAGCCCCGTGATGTCCCGGGCCGCCTCCTCCAGCCATCCGGGCCCGAGGGGATTGGCCAGGTTCGCGGGATCGCGCAGGGCGAGCAGCAGGGACTGGTCCAGGGCATGGGTTTCCCCTTCGCTCACGTCGTCGGCGAGCTCCATGAAGGCCCAGGCGAAGAAGCCGAAGCCCGCGAGCGAGATCAGGGGCCCCAGCTCGTTCAGGCGAAGGCGGATCCAGATGCGGGTGGCGGGGGCGACGAGGTTGTTCATCGTGGCAGACATAGAGGGGTGCGGCCGGTCTGGCGAGTGGGGCGCGCCGACAAAGGCCAAGGCCGGATTGTGAAAGCCCGCATCCCGGATGGCAATCGCCCGCCGTCGGGTCCGTCTCGAAGGAGGGCGGGAGTTGGTGGAGGTCGTCGTGGATCTGGCGGCATCGGGCGCGACGTTTTTCCCTCCCCCTTGTGGGGAGGGCCAGGGTGGGGGTGTGAGCGATAGCCTATGACGGTGTGGCGCCCACACCCCCACCTCCACCTCCTCCCCACAAGGGGGAGGAGAGCAGGTCGGCGCGTCCGAGATCCGGGGGAGGAGAGCAGGGCGGAGCCAAGCCCGCCTCGAAACACGACGACAGCACGCGAGGCCGCTTTCACAGCTCCAGCCGTTGGCGCCAATCCTTCGGCACGACGATGTCGCCGAGCCCCAGCCACCGGGCCATCAGGCGCAGCTCGTCGCCCAGCGCGGGGGCGATTTCCTCGGGCGCCACGGAGACTTCCGGGTGGATCGAGTGGACGAGGAGCCGGCTCCCGGCCCGGTCCGCCTTGAGGTCGAGGCGCGCCACGATGGCCTCGCCCAGCACGAAGGGCAGGCAGTAATAGCCGTACTCGCGCTTCTCGGCGGGGGTGTAGATCTCGATCCGGTAGCGGAAATCGAACAGGCGCTCGGTGCGGGTGCGCTCCCAGACGATGGGATCGAAGGGCGACACGAGAGCCTGCGCGTCGATCCGGCGCGGAAGCCTCGCCTGCGGGTCGAGATAGACCGGCCCCGGCCAGCCCTCGACCGTCACGGGAACCAGGTCGCCCGCCTCCACGAGTTCGGGAATGCGCGCCTTGGCGTCGGTGGGCTCGATGCGGAAATAGTCGCGCAGGCAGCGCTCGCTGGCGATGCCCAGCGCGCGGATCGAGAGCCGCAGGAGCTCGCGCTGGGCCTCCTCCTCGGGCGGCGTCGGCACGTTCAGGATCGCGGCGGGCAGCGCCCGCTCCGGCAGGTCGTAGATGCGCTCGAAGCCGCGCCGCGTGGCGGTGGTGACCTCCCCGGCCCAGAACAGCCATTCCAGCGCCCGCTTGCCGTCGCTCCAGCCCCACCAGGAGCCCTGTCCCCTGTGGCCGCCGCTGAGTTCGCCGGCCGCCATGGGGCCGCGATCCTCGATCTCGCGCCGGACCTCCTCGATGAAGGCGCGCTTTTCCTGCCCGAAGCGGGCGAGCCCGCCATAGATGCCCTCGCCCCGCGCCGCCCGGGCCATGCGCCAGCGGAACAGGGGGTGGAGGTCGAGGCGGATCAGGGAGGCTTCGTGGCCCCAATACTCGAAGGCGCCGCGCTTCTTGGGATGATAGGCGGTCCTCTCCAGGAGCTCCCGGTCGTAGGCTCCGAGCCGCGAGAAGAGCGGCATGTAATGGGCCCGCACCAGCACGTTCACCGAATCGATCTGGAGCAGGCTCGACCGGTCGAGCACACGGGCGACGTGGCGGGCCGTCGGCGCGGCGGGGCGCGTCTCGCCGAGGCCTTGAGCGGCCAGCGCGATGCGCCGGGCCTGGGAGCGGGAAAATCGGGTGCGGGCGGTCATGGCGGGATGCGGATGGTCTCGCACAGCTAGCGCCATGCGGCACCGGACGGCAAGGGGGCGCGTTCAGGGCGGCTTCGCATCCTCATGTCTCGGCGGAGCCGTGCTCCCGCACCCACCGGACGAGCTGCTCTGGCGTGTCCGACGCCCCCATCGCCCGGGCGGCCGCCTCGGCCGTCAGGCCGCTTGCGTCGCGGGCGCAGGCGTCGGCCCCGTGGGCGAGCAGGAGTTCCACGATCTCCGTGCGGTTGAACATGGCCGCGACCATCAGGGCGGTCCGGCCGCCTTCTCCTGTCACGTCGACCCCGGCCCCATGCTCCAGCAGCAGGCGCGCGGTCGCCGCGTCGCCCTTGAAGGCCGCTCCCGCGAGGGGCGTCTGCCCGCGGTCGTTGGCGAGGTCCGGATCGGCGCCGTGCCGCAGGAGCGCCCGCGCCAGCTCCGCATGGCCATGGTAGCAGGCGAGCATCAGGAGGCTGTCGCCCTTCTCGTTGCGCAGGTTCGGCGGCAGGCCCATGTCGAGCAGCGGGGCCAGCTCCTCGGTCCGCCCCTCCCTCGTGCGCTGGAAGACCCGCTGGGCGAAGGCGAGCGTCTCGTCGTCGAGGGCCGGCGGCTGGGACGGGTTCTCGGGCTGCACGGGGGCCTCCGGGTCTGGCGAAAACAGGTCGTGGGAACGGAGATATGGCGGCCGCCCCGATCCGTGCCTAGCCTGCGATGAATTCTTCCGGCGCGATTCCTCTGCGGGCGCGAACGCATATCAGCCCTGCATCCAGGTTTTGAGACAAGGCGGCTACTCTCCCCTAAATCGGCTGCAGCAAGGCGAAGGAAACGATGGATCAGCGCACGAGAGAGACCCTGCGGCCCGGCCGGGGGGACACATTGAGCCAGGCGGAGATCCGTACGATCATCCTCGGCGTCATGCTGGCCATGCTGCTGGCCGCCCTCGACCAGACCATCATCGCCACCGCCCTGCCGACCATCGGGCGCGAGCTCGGCGACCTCGAGCACCTGCCCTGGGTGGTGACGGTCTACCTCCTCACGGCCACGGCCGTGACGCCTCTCTACGGCAAGTTCAGCGACAGTTACGGCCGGCGCGTCACCATGCTGATCGGCATCGTCGTCTTCATCCTGGGCTCCATCGCCTGCGCGCTGGCCCCGACCATGATCGCGCTCATCCTCGCCCGCGGGGTCCAGGGGCTCGGCGGCGGCGGCCTGATCGCGCTCGCCCAGACCATCGTGGCCGATCTCGTGCCGCCCCGGGAGCGCGGGCGCTATCAGGTCTATTTCGCCAGCGTGTTCATGACGTCGAGCCTGCTCGGCCCCGTGCTGGGCGGCTTCTTCGCCGAGCACCTGCACTGGTCGGTGATCTTCTGGATCAACTTGCCCCTCGGGCTCATCGCCCTCTTCATCGCCTTCCACGGCCTCAAGAAGCTGCCGCGCTTCGACCGGCCGCACCGGCTCGACCTCCTGGGCGCCTTCCTGATGGTGGCGGCGACCGTCTCGCTGCTGCTGGCCCTGAGCTGGGGCGGCCTGCGCTATCCCTGGGGCTCGTGGCCGATCGTCTCCCTCTTCGCCGGATCGGCCGTGATCTGGGTCCTGTTCGCGATCCGCATGCGCCTGGCGCCCGAGCCGCTGATCCCGCCCGGCGTGCTGCACAACCCCGTGGTGCGCATGGGCACGCTCTCCGCCTGTTTCGGCATGGGCACCTATATCGGGCTGACCATCTACCTGCCGGTCTATTTCGAGACCGTGCGCGGCCTCTCGGCCAGCCTGTCGGGCCTGGCGCTGATCCCGCTCATGGCGGGCACGGTGGTGGGAGCCACGCTCTCCGGCCGCATGATGGCGAAGGTGACCCACTACAAGCGCCTGCCCGTCGTCGGCCTGGTGGTCGCCATGGCGGCCACGGCGGTGCTGGCGGTTCTCGGCAACGGGATTTCCCTGCTCGCGGTCGAGGGACTCCTCGCGGTCATCAGCATCGGCCTGGGCACGCTCCTGCCGGTCTCCACCGTGGCGATCCAGAACGCGGTCTCGCCCCACGAACTCGGAACCGCCACCGGGGCGGCGAACTTCTTCCGCTCGCTCGGCGGCGCCTTCATCGTGGCGATCTTCGGCGCCATCGTGCTCAGCGGAACCGGAATGGTGGGCGCCGCCAGCTTCGAGTCCCTGGCGGCCTCGGCGGCCCGGAGCGGCATCAACCTGTCCGACGTGTTCAGCTACGTCTTCATGGCGGCGGTCATCGGCTTCGGCCTCGCCTTTGCGTTCCTGCTCGCCATGGAGGAGCGGCCCCTGAAGGGCAGCGCCATCAAGGCCGCCGAGGCGGCCATCGCCGACTGATCCTCGTCAGCGCCGCCGCCGCCGGATCAGGATCCACACGGCCGCGATGACGATCAGGAGCGACAGGCCCATTCCCACATAGGCGAAAAGGCTCTCCGTGCGCGCCTCGCCCGGAGGCGGCGGGCGGGTGCCCTGGTCGTCGCCGGACAGCGGGGCGCCCGTCGTCTGGGCGGAGAGGCCGGGGACCTCCCAGGAGAGAATCGGGCTGTCGGGAAGAACCCGGCTGACGGTGAGGGAAGGCGGCATTTTTTCTCCTGGGAGGCTGACCCACGGTTAATGCTTCCGTTACCGCCCGGTTTCAGGGTGCCTGCGGCCTCATGCCTGGGGATAGCGCCTCAAGATTGTGGCGCATTCCGCGACTCCCGGCACTTTCGGGCGTTCGGGCGTGTTAGGTACGGGCCGGTTCTTGAAACGACACGAGGGAGGCTGATGAAGGTCGGCATCGACATGGGAGTGGTGTCCTCCGCACCCGGAGGAACGGCGGCTCTGCTCGATCTGGAGGAGCTTTTGGCGACGCGTCTGCTCGTCCAGGGCAATTCCGGGTCCGGCAAGTCGCATCTTTTGCGCCGGCTCCTGGAGCAGAGCGCATCCCTCGTCCAGCAGGCCATCATCGACCCCGAGGGCGATTTCGTCACGCTCGCCGACAAGTTCGGCCACGTGGTGGTGGATGCCTCCCGCAGCGAGGGCGACATCCAGCGCATCGCCGCCCGCGTGCGCCAGCACCGGGTTTCGGTGGTGCTGAGCCTGGAGGGCCTCGACGCCGAGGCGCAGATGCGCTGCGCGGCGGCCTTCCTGGGCGGCCTGTTCGATGCGGACCGCGACTACTGGTACCCGATGCTCGTGGTCGTCGACGAGGCGCAGCTCTTCGCCCCGGCCGCCGCGGGCGACGTGTCGGACGAGGCCAGAAAGGTCTCTCTCGGGGCCATGACCAACCTCATGTGCCGCGGCCGCAAGCGCGGGCTGGCCGGCATCATCGCCACCCAGCGCCTCGCCAAGCTCGCCAAGAACGTGGCGGCGGAGGCCTCCAACTTCCTCATGGGCCGCACCTTCCTGGACATCGACATGGCGCGCGCCGCCGATCTCCTCGGCATGGAGCGCCGTCAGGCGGAGATGTTCCGCGACCTGGAGCGCGGCCATTTCGTGGCGCTCGGCCCCGCCCTGTCGCGCCGCCCGGTGCCGATCCGCATCGGCGACGTGGAGACCTCGGCCCGCAGCGGCAGCTTCAAGCTCGTGCCGCTCCCCGAGCAGCCGAAGGAGGAGGCGCGCGACCTCATCTTCAAGCCGGGCGAGGACGAGCCCGCGCGCCCGGTCATGCCGCGCCGCGCGCCCCCGCCGCCGCCGGCCCCCTCCACCAACGATCTTCTCGCCCAGCTCGCCCGCACGCGGCCGGCCGCCGCGCCGGAGCCGCAGGCCGAGGCGACCGAGGAGAGCAAGGCCGAGCGCGAGGCGGCGCTCGACGCCATCCTGCGCGAGATCCTCGACGATCCCGAGGCGGCCTTCCGCACGGTGGCGGTGCTCTACCAGGACTTCCTCGTGCGCTGCCGCATCCGCCGCGTGAGCGGCGAGCCCCTGAGCCTGCCCGCCTTCCGCCGCCGCCTCGCGGTGGCGCGCGCGGGCGTCGACACGGCCACCGCCGAGGGCACCGAATGGGACCGCGCAATCGCCTATGCGGCCGATCTCGCGGAGGACATCCAGGGCGTGTTCCTGCTCCTCGCCCGCGCCGCCCTGGAAGGCTCGCCCTGCCCGCCGGACGGCGAGATCGCCCGCGCCTGCGGCAGCCGCTCCCCCGGCCGCGCGCGGCGTCTCATCGCCTACATGGAAACCCGCAACATCGTGGTGACCCGCAACGACCCGCGCGGGCTTCGCATCATCGCGCTCCCCGATCTCGGCTGGGAGACGGGGCCGGGCGACCCGAACGCCTTCGAGGAGCCGGTGGCGAGCTCCGACAACCGGGACCTGTTCGCGGTCGGCTGACATTGGACGGGTTTGCGGATACAGGTTCGGGCCGGACATCCCCACCCGTCATTCCGGGGCCGCGCAGCGGAGCCCGGAACCCATAGACATCGGCGCTTCAGAATGTGCGGACCTCGCGCCGCTCTTCTTCGGCGACGACGGTGGATATGGGTTCCGGGCTCGGCCTTCGGCCGCCCCGGAATGACGGTCGGTGCAAGGAGAGTGGAATGCACAACGACCGCCTGAGCCTCGACGAAATCGCCCGCCGCGTGGACGCCAAGAGCGCCGATTACTGCGCCCTGAGCGACCGCATCTGGGCGATGCCCGAACTCGCCTTCGAGGAGCACAGATCGGTCGCGGAGCAGATCGCCATGCTCACGGCCGAGGGCTTCCGCGTCACCCGCAATGTCGGCGGCATGGCCACCGCCTTCGTGGCCGAATACGGCAGCGGCGGACCGGTCGTCGGCATTCTCGGCGAATACGACGCGCTGCCGGACCTGGCGCAGGAATCCGGCGAGACCCGGCACAAGCCGACAGCGGCGGGAACGCCCGGCCATGGCTGCGGCCACAATCTTCTGGGCGCGGGTTCGGCGCTCGCCGCCGTCGCGCTCAAGGATGCGCTGGAGGCCGAAGGCATCGCCGGAACCGTGCGCTATTACGGCTGCCCGGCCGAGGAGAGCGGATCGGGCAAGACCTTCATGGCCCGCGCGGGCCTGTTCCACGATCTCGACGCCGCCTTCTGCTGGCATCCGAGCGTGGTCAACGAGGTCCAGACCACGTCGTCGCTCGCCTGCATCCAGGCCTATTTCCGCTTCCGGGGCCGCGCCTCGCACGCCGCCGCCGCGCCGCATGTGGGCCGCAGCGCGCTCGACGCGGTGGAGCTGATGAATGTGGGCGTGAACTACATGCGCGAGCACATGCCCTCCGACGCGCGCGTGCACTACGCGGTCACCAATACGGGCGGCGACGCGCCCAACGTGGTGCAATCTCAAGCGGAATCCCTTTATCTCGTGCGCTCGCCGCACCTGCCCGATGCGGAGCGCCTGTTCGAGCGCGTGAAAAAGATCGCGGAAGGCGCGAGCCTGATGACGGAGACGAGCGTCACGGTGCAGATCACCGACGCCACGTCGAACGTCGTTCCCAACAAGGCCCTGCAGGAGGCCATGTACGAGAACATGAAGCGCCTCGGGCCGCCGGCCTTCGACGAGGCCGACTTCGCCTTCGCGGAAAAGCTGCGGGCGGCGTCCCTCACCGACGAGGAGATCCTGGCGAGCGTGAAGCCGCACGACATGTCGCTGAGGACGAAGGTGCTCCACGACGGCGTGCTCTCCATGCCGACCCGCGAGGAGGTGATGATGGGCACCACCGACGTGGGCGACGTGAGCTGGATCGTGCCCACGGTCCAGTGCCACACGGCCTGCTTCGCCATCGGCACCCCGTTCCACACCTGGCAGCTCGTGGCGCAGGGCAACCTGCCCGCCGCGCACAAAGGCATGGTGCTCGCGGCGAAGGCCATGGCGGCCACCGCCGCCGACTGCCTGCGCAATCCCGATCTCATCGCCCGCGCCAAGGCGGAGCTGACGGAGCGCACCGGCGGCCGCGCCTATATCTGCCCGATCCCGGACGACGTCACCCCGGACGACCTGCGCGCCAAGGCGGCGTGAAAGTTCGCTCGTTCGGCTGAGCGCACTCATCACCCTCGGCAGGAAGCCGGGTGTCAGATCTGGGCAGGGACGCAACATCGCCGGATATGGCGCAGGTTTTCCCTCCCCCTTGTGGGGAGGGCCAGGGTGGGGGTGCCGGCGCCGGACCGTCATAGGCTATCGCTCACACCCCCACCTCCAACTCCTCCCCACAAGGGGGAGGAGAGCCGGTCAGCGCCACCGGTGAACACGGGCAGGCCCGAGATCCGTGGGGAGGAGAGCAGGGCACGCTATCGGCGCGAGCCTGTTGCCGGCGAGACTCTTCGCCCTCGCTCAGCGCGATATCCTCCACTGAGGCGAACGAGCGCCTTCCTCGCCGCAGCACTCCCGCCCGTCTCCCAACGAAGGGGGAGCGCAGACATTTCTTGCATCCTCGCAAGGTCTCTTTGGCGCTCGATAGGGTCGCGCTTGCAGGCCTGCAACCCTATCTTGCCAGCTTCATACGGACAGGAGAGCGCCATGAAGCTGACCGGAATCCATCACCTGACCGCCGTGACGGCGGATGCCTCCGGCAATCATGACTTCTACACGCAGGCGCTGGGAATGCGGCTCGTGAAGAAGACCGTCAACCAGGACGACGTGAGCGCCTATCACCTGTTCTACGCCGACGCCCTGGCCTCTCCCGGCACGGACATCACCTTCTTCGACTGGCCCGTGCAGCGCGAGCGGCGCGGCACGCACAGCATCGTCAACACGGCCCTGCGCGTGAACGGCGAGAAAACCCTGCAATGGTGGAAGGACCGGTTCGATTCCCTCCACATCCAGCACGAGGGAATCGCCGAGCGCGACGGGCGGCTGTGGCTTTCCTTCGAGGACCCGGAAGGCCAGCGCCTCGCTCTCGTGGACGACGGCGGCCAGGGCGACGAGGCGCATCCGTGGGATCGCAGCCCCGTGCCGGTTGAGCACCAGATCCGGGGCCTGGGTCCCATCACCATCAGCGTGCCGCAGCTCGACCGCACGGCCGCTGTGCTGACCAGGGGCATGGACATGCGCGCCGCGCGGGAATTCCGCATCCGCGACACGCCGGTCCACGTGTTCGAGATGGGCGCGGGCGGCCCCTCCGCCGAGCTCCACGTGGCGGTGGAGCCGCATCTCGAGCCGGCGCATCCCGGCGCGGGCGGCGTGCATCACGTGGCGTTCCGCACGCCGAACGAGGAGACCTACCGCGAGTGCGCCGAGCGGCTGCGCGCCATGCGGGCGCCGTCGAGCGGCCCCATCGACCGCTACTACTTCAAGAGCCTCTATTTCCGCGAGCCGAACGGCATCCTGTTCGAGATCGCCACGGACGGCCCGGGCTTCGCCACGGACGAGCCCCTGGAAAGCCTCGGCGAGCGCCTGGCGCTGCCGCCTTTCCTGGAGCCGCGCCGGGCGCAGATCGAGGCGGGCCTCAAGCCGCTGTAGGACATTCCCGTTTCTCCCATCGCCAGCGACGGGAGAAACGCAGGCATAGCGTCGGAAGTCAGCGCCGTTGCGCATTGAGAGTAAGGCGGAGTTCTGACACTATCGCCCGACCGGCGCGGGACAGGTGGGGGCTCCGATGTCATTTTTCGGGTCGAGGTTCGTTTCGGCTGTTGCCGCCGTCCTGGCTCTTACGGGTGCGGCGGCCCTGCCGGCACAGGCTCAGGGCCTCGGCGCATCGGCGATGCGCGAGCGGATCGACGGGCTGATCCCGGAATTCGAAGCCTATCTGCAGGCGGGCATGGAGAGCTTCGATGTGCCGGGCGCCGCCGTCGGCATCGTGCACAACGACAAGCTCATCTACGCCAAAGGCTTCGGCGTGAAGGAACTCGGCAAGCCGGATCGGGTGAACCCCGCCACGATCTTTCAGATCGGCTCGACCTCCAAGGCCTTCTTCAGCGCGACGCTGGCCCAGGCGGTGGATGCCGGCAAGCTCGAATGGAACGACCGCGTCTCCGATCTCCTGCCCGAATTCCAGCTGAGCGATCCTTGGGTCGGCCGCGACATCCGTGTGCTCGACCTCGCCGCTCAGCGCAGCGGTCTGACGCCCTACGTGAACGATGGCCTGACCGGGCTCGGCTACGATGCGATGACGCTCGTGCGCTCCTTGAGGGACGCACCCCTGACGCGGGTGTTCCGCTCCGATTTCACCTACGTCAACATCACCCATATCGCGGGCGGCATCATCCTGGCCCGCAAGCTGGGCATGGAATCGTGGAGCGACGTGGTCAGGAGCGGCATCTTCGAGCCCCTCGGCATGACGTCGTCCTCGTCCTCGGCGGAAGCCATCGAAAAGGCGCCGGACCATGCCGTCGGCCACCGGCAGGACGAGGCGGCCACCACCGCCATTCCGTTCCATGAATCCTTCCCCTACATCCACGGCCCCGCCGGCGGCATCAATTCCAACGTGCCGGACGTGTCGCGGTGGCTGCGCATGCAGCTCGGGCGCGGTCATTTCGAGGACAAGGTCATCGTCTCCGAAGAGAACCTCGACGTGACATGGACGCCGCGCGTCGCCATCAACGAGCGGCTTTCCTACGCAATCGGCTGGGTCGTCACCGCAACGCCGAACGGGCGCATCGTCTGGCACAACGGCGGGACCATGGGCTTCGGCGCCCATGTCGGCTTCCTGCCCGACCGCGGCGTCGGCATCGTCGTCCTCACCAACACGCAGAACCGGGGCTTTCCCGATGCGGTCGCGCAGTGGGTCTATGACCGGCTTCTCGGCAACGAGGCCGTCGACAACGTGGCGCTCGCCCTCGAGGCGGCTCGTGGGAGGGAGGCCGAGGAGCGGGAAAAGGCCGCGCCTCCCGCGCATGCGCCCGAGTCCCAGGATCTGACGGCCTTTGCGGGAACCTACATGTCGCCGCTGCTGGGAGACGTCGCGGTCAGCGTCGAAGGTGGGCGGCTCCGGCTGAGGCTCGAGGATACCGAAGCCACGCTGACGCTGGCGCCTCGCGACGAGGATCTCTTCGATGCGCGACTCGACGCCAGCGGGGCCTATGCGCCCATCGCGGCCATGATGGGCGACGAGGCGGTGACGCAGATCCGCTTCGAACGGGACGACGACGGCGCGGTAACGCGCATGGATTGGGTAGCCCCGACCCTGCCGCAGACCTTCAGCCGGCAACGGTGACGGCACGGGAGACGAGATACATGACGCAGACGAGGCGCTTCATCCTGACCGCCGCCGCCCTGGCCGGCTTCGGCCTCATGGCCGTCCCCGCCTCGGCCTTGCCCTCCACCTCCGCGCCAGGGCGCGGTTCCATCGTGGTTCCGGCGCAGCTCTTCCAGCTCTTCGTCGACGAGGACGACGGATACATCCACGACAGGCACTACGACTGGAACCAATACCGCAACTCCACCAGCCGCAAGGAGCGCGTCCGGGATTATTACCGGATGCAGAAGGAGGCGGAGAAGGATTACTGGCGGGCGCAGAAGAACATGCAGAAGCAGATGATCAAGCGCCAGCGCGGCTGGTAGCGGCCGATCCGGAACCGGCCCCGCGGCGAGGGCCGTTGCTTCGAGGATGTCTAAACGGTCTCCTGCGACGTCCGCGCCAGAATCCCCTCGACGATATCGACCACGCCAGCCGCCTCCCGCACCGTCGCGAGGCGGCTTTCCTGTCCGCCCAGCAGCTTGGCGAATTCGGCGATCTGGTGCCCGTCGGCCCGGGCGGGCTCGATGTTGCCGCCGGAATGGGTGAGCCGGTACCACTCGCTGATCACGGCCACGTCCTTCGAACCCTTCACCTCGAAGCGGTTGAACTCCTCGGCCTCGCCTTCCACGGCGGCGTCGATGGTCATGCGGCAGCGGGCGAATTGCAGCACGGCCTCCATGCGCGTCTCGCTGCCGAGCGGTCCCCGCTCGATGCGCGCCTCGGTCAGCTCGCCGGGGCCGAACAGGCGCCCGGCCAGGAACACGAAATGGGACACCACCTCCCGGGTGAAGCCGCCCTGCTCGGGACCGGCGAGCCAGCCGGCGGCGCCCTGCTGCCAGCCGCGCGGCCAGGTGCGGAACCGCAGGGTCAGGTGCGCGGTCAGGTCGTCGCCGAGGGCGCCGGTCTCCACCAGCTCCTTCATGCGCAGGGACGCGGGCGCGGTCGCGAAGGGAAAGTTCACCGCGGCCGGCACGCCGGAACGGGCCACCGTCTCCAGGCAGCGCCGCGCGCTCTCCGGATCGGCCGTGAGGGGCTTCTCGCAGAACACCGCCTTCCCGGCGCCGACCACGGCCGCGACCAGGTCCTCGTGGGTGGCGGGCGGGGTCGCGATGTAGATGCAGTCGATGGCCGGATCGGCGAGGAGGTCCTGCACGCTCGCGGCGCGGGGCACGTCCGTCTCGACCGGGGCCGGATCGTAGCCCGCGACGATGCGGAAATCCGGGTTGGCCCTGAGGCCCTGGATGAAGCGCCGTCCCATGACGCCGAGACCGATGATGCCGATGCCGTACATGTCCGATTGAGTCTCCCTGCTGGTATGCCACGGCCTATAGACCCTCGGCGGGCCCAGGGCGAGAGCGCGGAAAGAATTCGGAAACCTGGATTTTGTATCGCTTCGCCCATCCGCCCCGCGCGGCCGTCGCCACGGGTGGCGATCATGCTTGACCTTAGGTAAGTTTGAGGCCAGGACGGGTTGTCCGGTCCCGAAGCAGGAAGAGCCATGCGCATCGCCAGATCCCTCGTCCTTGTCCCGTTCCTCGCTCTCGGTTCGGCCCTTGCTCCCGCCCAGGCCGCGGACCTCCTCTTCCAGCAGGCGCCCGTGACCTCCGCGAGCTGGATCGCCACGATCAAGGGCAATCTGCGGGCCGGTCCGTCCTATCCGGGAGCGGACGATTTCGGCGTCTACGGCTTTCCGTCCGTGAGCTTCCGCCGCGCCGGGACGCCGGAGCGGTTCAGCGCCCCCGACGACGGCCTCAGCTTCTCCTTCCTCGAGCAATCGGCGCTTCGCATCGGCTTCGTCGGCCGCTTCCAGGGCGGGCGCTACTACAAGGACGACCGCCGCCTCTTCGGCCTCGACAAGATCGACTGGGCGGTCGAGCCCGGCGTCTTCGTCGAGTACTGGCCCGTCGAGTTCCTGCGCGCCCGCGCCGAGATCCGGCGCGGCTTCGGCGGCCATGAGGGCTTCGTGGCCGATCTGGGCGTCGACCTCGTGCAGCGCTTCGGCGCCTTCACCTTCTCGGCCGGTCCGCGTCTGGCGCTGGGCGACAGTGAGTTCACCCGCACCTATTTCGGCGTGACGCCCTTCGAGGCGGCCGTGAACGGCCAGGTGACGCCCTACCGTCCGTCCGGCGGCCTCACCTCCGTGGGCGTGACCACCGCCATGACCTACGAATGGTCGCCGCAATGGTCGACCACCGCCTTCGTCTCCTACAAGCGCCTCGTGGGCGACGCCGCCGACAGCCCGATCGTCAAGCGCTTCGGCTCGGAGAACCAGTTCGGCCTCGGCCTCACCGTGTCCTATTCCTTCGATACGGGCTTCACGGGCTTCTGAAGCCGGGCTAAAGGCGGATCCGTCCCGGTGCGATGCCTTGCGCCGGCCATGAGGAACGATGGCATCTGAACTCGTCACGGCCTGTCGAAGCTGGGTCCGGAAGCTCTCGCCTGCCGCCTTTCCCTACGGCCGTTTCCTCGCCGCCCTGCTGATCGGCACCCTCGGCGGCTGGGTCTTCGTCCGGCTCGGCCTGCCGCTGCCGTGGATGCTCGGCTCCATGACGGCCTGCACCCTCGCGGCGCTCCTGCGCGCGCCCATTGCCGCTCCCGCCGCCGTGCGGCCGCCGATGACCATGGTGATCGGGGTGATGCTGGGCGCGGGCTTCACGCCCCAGGTGATCGAGAGCGCCACCCATTGGCTGCCGACGCTGCTGGGGCTCGCGGGATTCGTGGTGGTCAGCGGAGCCGCCTGCGTCGCCTATTTCCGGCGCGTGGCCGGCTTCGACGTGCCGACCGCGTATTTTTCCGGAATGCCGGGCGGCCTCGTCGAGATGGTGATCGTCGGCGAGGACAAGGGCGGCGACGCCCGCACCATCGCCCTCGTGCACTCGGCCCGCATTCTCCTCGTGGTTCTCACGCTTCCGTTCCTGATCTGGCTCACCAGCGGCGTCTCGGTCGGGGCAAGGCCGCAATTCGGGGTGTCCGTCTTCGAGACCCCCTGGATCGACGAGGTCTGGCTCGTTGCGACGGCCGTCGTCGGCGGATTGGTCGGACATTACCTGCGGCTTCCGGCGCGGCTTCTCCTCGGCCCGATGCTGGTCAGCGCGGCGGTGCACGTTCTCGGATGGACCCGCTTCGTGCCCGCCGTGGAGGTCGTCACCGTGGCGCAGCTCGTGCTGGGAACCACCATCGGCTGCCGCTTCGCGGGCCTCGCCCCGCGCGAGATTATACGCATCCTCGTGCTGTCGCTCGGCTCGACGGTGATCCTGCTCGCGATCACCTTCGCGTTCGCGGCGGGGGTGAGCCGCATCTCGTCCTACGACCGGGTGACCCTGCTCCTGGCCTATTCGCCCGGCGGCCTCGCGGAGATGAGCCTCGTCGCGCTGTCGCTGGGCATCGAGGTGGCCTTCGTGGCCGCCCACCACATCATCCGGGTGTTCCTGGTGATGATCGCAGCCGCGCCCGTCTTCGCCCTGGTGCGGCCGCGCAAATAGGTTTTCGGACCGGCATGAAAAAGGCGGCGCCGGATCTCTTCCGGTCGCCGCCTCGGCCGTCTCGCAGGGGACTTGCGTTACAGGCGTGCCTTGAGGCCCACCGACAGCATGAGGGTGCTGATGTCGCCGCCCGCGGCGGGCTTCGGCGTCTTCTCCACCCGTCCCTGTCCGCCGTCGAACATCAGGGAGCCGCCCTTCGCCTCGAAGAAGTTCTGGTACTCCGCCTGTCCCGTCAGCGAGACGGTGTCCGTCAGGGCGTATTCCGCTCCGAGCGTCACGCCGACCATCCAGTCGGGGCTGAAGCGCTCCTCGAACACGATGTTCCGGAGATTGTGGTGATCCTTGTCCGACGACATCACGAACGGGCTCGCGATGAACTCGGCGTTCACCTTGAGCGATCCGGCGGAATAGCTCGCGCCGAGGCCCAGATAGGGCGTATGCCACCATTGCTGATAGGCGATGCCGAGACGGTCGGGGAAGACGCCCGTGAGATCGCGGAAGCCGTTTTCGCTCGAATAGATGTAGTGGCCGCCATAGGCGTTCATCTTGAACGTCATGAAGCGGTAGCCGGCCAGGGCGCTCAACTCGAAGGGACCGGACTGGTAGAACCTCGCGGCCGCGCCCAGATCGATCTGGTAGCCCTTCGCGAGGGTGGTGTCCGACGAATGCGACCATTCCGACCAGCTGTCGAAGCCCATGTAGCCGGCCATCCAGTCGAAATCGTCCATGGCGTTGTCGGATGCCATGATCGTCCAGCCGTTCGCCCGAAGCGACAGCCAGTCCAGCGGCCGATAGGCCAGGCGCGCGCCGAGGATGGCCGCATTGTCGATCTGCCAGTTCAGCTGGCTGAGCTTGGATCCGTTGCCCGGCACGTTGTACACGTATTCACGGGCCTGCCCGGTCAGATAGCCGCCATAGATCTCGGCGGAGAAGAACGGGCCCGCGGCCAGCACCGGAAGAGGAAGAGGGGCGGAGCGGGTGGCGAGATCGGCTGCATGTCCCTGCGACGCCACGGTCAGGGAAGTCGCCATCAGGAAGCCGCTGGCGAGGGCGGAAAAGGTTGCTGCTGATTTCGTCACGAAACGGGTCTCCGAGGCAGGGTTTGCCTGTCCAAATTGCGGCATCGCTTAGAGACGATTCCGTTACGGAATGCTGTCATTTGCGCGCCACACATGGGGCACAATCATCCGAAAGCGGTAGTTTTCGCCCGCCATCCCTCAATAGGCTTATGGAGGCCCCCGCGGATTCCGGGCCGGACGGCTACCCTGTTCGCATAGTTCCTATGGAACACTCGTCCCCCGTTCCGCGTTGAAATCAGCTCAGCAAGCGAGAAAGTTGCGTACCGCTCGACGGCAGGGGAGGTTGGCGGTGCAGAGACGATGCGATCCCGGTTTCGTGCGTAGACAGGCGGCGCCCTTCGTCCGGGTCCCGCATTCATGAAGACCTTCCTTCGGGTCCTTGCAGGTCTCGCGCTCCTTCTCGTCATCGGTGTGGCCGCCTTCGCGGCCTATGCGTGGCGCTCGGAAATCGACCCGGTCGATCCGCCCGCCCAGGCGGGGCTGGATCCCGCGCTGGTGGCGCGGGGTTCCGATCTCGCGGCCATCGGCAACTGCAATGTCTGCCACACGGCGCCGGGCGGCGAGACCTTCGCCGGGGGCCTGGGCATCCCCACCCCGTTCGGCACCATCTATTCGACGAACATCACGCCCGATCCCGAGACGGGCATCGGCCGCTGGTCGGAGGCCGCCTTCCTGCGCTCCATGCGCGAGGGCGTCGACCGCGAGGGACGCCACCTCTATCCGGCCTTTCCCTACGATCACTACACGCTCGTCACCGACGAGGACAACCGGGCGCTCTACGCCTTCCTCATGTCGCGCAAGCACGTGAGGGCGCAGGCGCCGGAGAACGAACTGCCGTTCCCGCTCAACATGCGCATGCTGCTCGCCGGCTGGAAGGCGCTCTATTTCCGCGAGGGTGCGTTCCAGCCCGATCCGAACCGCTCGGCGGAATGGAACAGGGGGCGCTACCTCACGGAAGGCCTGAGCCATTGCGGTGCGTGCCATACGCCGCGCAACCGGTTCGGCGCGGAGCAGCGGGAGCTTCATCTCGCGGGAGCCGAGGTCGAGAACTGGACGGCCTACGCCATCAACGCGGCGTCGCCCGCTCCCATTCCGTGGAACGCGGAGAGCCTCGCCTTCTACCTGCGCCACGGCTGGCATCAGGAGCACGGGGTGTCCCGCGGGCCGATGGCGCCGGTGACCGCCAATCTCGGCTCGGTGCCGGAGGAGGATGCCCGCGCCATCGCGACGTATCTCGCCGACCTGATGGGCGAGCCGAACCAGGAGCGGCAGACCCGGGCGGACGCCGCGCGCGCGGCGATCCGGGAGGAGGGCGGAGCACCGCGTCCCGTTCAGGCCGGCGCATCCGGCAGCGGCATCGGCGAGGCGATCTATGTCAGCGCCTGCGAGGGCTGCCACGACGGCCGCCGCCCCCTGCCGTTCGGCGGGCTCAACCTGCATCTCAGCACCGCCGTCAACGGACCCAATCCGCAGAACATCATCAATGTCGTGCTGTTCGGCCTGCCCGGAGCCAAGGGCGAGCCGAGCGCCATGATGCCGGCCTATCGCGGCGTCCTGAACGAGGATCAGCTGGTCGCCCTGCTCGACTACATGCGCGAGCGCTTCAGCGACCTGCCCGCCTGGACCGACACCCGTGAGCGCGTCGCCCAGACCATGGGCGGCGAGCGAAAGGTCACGGTCTACCGCATGGACGGCACGACGCAGGCCCCTCCGGAATCCAGCATGAGGACGACGCCATGGCCGTGACCCTCACCGTCAACGGCACGACCCGCCAGGTCGATGCCGATCCCGACACCCCGCTGCTCTACGTGCTGCGGGACCATCTGGAGCTCAACGGCGCCAAGTACGGCTGCGGCATCGGCCAATGCGGCTCCTGCACCGTCATGGTGGACGGCACGGCGGTGCTCTCCTGCGTGACTCCGGTTCTCCTGCTCGAAGGGCGCAAGGTCACGACGGTCGAGGGGCTCGGCACCCTCGATGCGCCAGGGCCGATGCAGCAGGCCTTCATCGAGCAGCAGGCGGCCCAGTGCGGCTACTGCATCCCGGGCATGATGATGCGCGCGCAGGCCCTGCTGCAGGCGAACCCGGATGCGGACGAGGCCGCCATCCGCACGCATCTCGAACCCAATCTCTGCCGGTGCGGCACCCATATGCGCATCATCAAGGCCGTGATGCGCGCGGGCGAATTGATGCGGCAGAACTCCCAGAGCGGAGGGGCCACCTGATGACGAAGCACGATGCGAAGAATGTGACCCGCCGCGGCGTTCTGGCCGGAGGCGGCTCCCTGGTCGTCGGCTTTTCGCTTTTGTCGAGGGCCCTCGCCCAGGAGGGCGAGGTGCAGGGCGTGACGCCGCCCAAGGAGCCGAGGCCCAAGCTGCCCGGCAGCCTGTCGGGCGCTCCCCTGCTGGATTCCTGGATCCGCATCGACGCCAACGGCGAGATCACGGTGTTCACCGGCAAGGCGGAGCTCGGACAAGGCGTGAAGACCGCGATCATCCAGGTCGCCGCGGAGGAGCTGGAGGTCGACCCGGCGGCCGTCCGGCTGGTCACGGCCGATACGGACCGGACCCCGGACGAAGGCTACACCGCGGGAAGCCAGTCCATGCAGAACAGCGGCACCGCCGTTCGCCACGCCGCCGCGCAGGTGCGCGACATCCTGATCGCCCAGGCGGCCACCCGCTGGCAGATCCCGATCGACGGGCTGCGGGCCGAGAACGGAAAGGTGGTCAGGACCGACGGGCAGGCGCTCGATTACGGCGCCCTCGTGTCCGGCGAAACCCTGCACGTGGAAGCGGTGCCGCAGACCCGGCTGAAGCCGCAGGGCAGCTTCCGGGTCATGGGCCAGTCCCTGCCACGGGTCGACATCCCCGCGAAGGTGACCGGCACGCCGATCTACGTGCAGGACATGCGCCTGCCGAACATGGTGCATGCCCGCGTCGTGCGCCCGCCGCGCCCCGGCGCGACCCTCACGAACCTGGATTCCGCTGCGGTCGAGCGGATGCCGGGCGTCGTCGCGGTGGTGCGCAACGGCAGCTTCCTCGCGGTGGCGGCGGAGCGCGAGTTCCAGGCAATCAGGGCCATGCAGGCCCTGGAGGCGGCGGCGCAGTGGTCGGAGGGGACGCGGCTTCCCGATCCGGACGGCTTCGTCGCGAGCCTGAAGACCTTTCCGGCGCAGCAGGGCGTGGTCGCCGAGCGCGGCGGAGGCGGCGCCGCGACGGCCGCGAAGACCTTTCAGGCGACCTTCACCCGGCCCTACCAGATCCACGGCTCGATCGGCCCGTCCTGCGCCGTCGCCCTGTTGGAGAACGGCACCACGACGGTCTGGAGCCACACCCAGGGCGTCTATCCCGACCGCAGGGCGATCTCGGAAATGCTGGGCGTGGCGCCGGAGCAGGTGCGCGTCATCCATGTGGAGGGCTCGGGCTGCTACGGCCATAACGGCGCCGACGACGCGGCGGCGGATGCCGCGCTGGTGGCCCAGGCGGTGCCGGGGCGTCCGGTGCGCCTGCAATGGATGCGCGAGCAGGAGCATGTGTGGGAGCCCTATGGCCCCGCCATGCTGACGGAGCTGCGCGCCTCCATCGACGAGACCGGCCGCATCGTGGACTGGAACTACGACCTGTGGAGCAACACCCACACCACGAGGCCGGGGCCGGCAGGCTCCCTCATCGCCGCGCGGTCGCTGCCGAACCCGTTCCCGCCCCAGCCCGTCAAGCTCACCATCTCGCCCGCGGGCAACGGCGACCGCAATGCGGTGCCGCTCTACACGGTGCCGAACCTGCGGGTGATCTGGCATTTCCTGCCCGACATGCCCCTGCGGGTCTCGGCCCTGCGGGCGCTGGGCGCCTATGTCAACGTGTTCGCCATCGAGAGCGCCATGGACGAACTCGCCCTGATGGCGAACGTGGACCCGGTGGAGTTCCGCCTGCGCCACATGGAGGACCCACGTGGACGCGCGGTGATCGAGGCGGCGGCGGAAGGGTTCGGCTGGTCCGGGGATCCGCTGCCCGAGGGGCGGGGCCGGGGCTTCGCCTTCGCCCGCTACAAGAACCTGGCGGCCTATCTGGCCATGGCTATCGAGATGGAGGTGGACCGGGAGACCGGGCGCAGCCGCATGACCCGCGTGGTCGCCGCCATCGACAGCGGCGAGGTCGTCAACCCGGACGGCATCCGCAACCAGACCGAGGGCGGCATCATCCAGGCCGCGAGCTGGACCCTCTACGAGGCGGTCGCCTTCGAGGAGACCGGCATCACCAGCATCGACTGGTCGAGCTACCCGATCATGCGCTTCGGCGCCGTGCCGGAGAGCATGGATATCCGCATCATGGACCGGCCCGGCCGGCCCTTCCTGGGCACGGGCGAGGCCGCGCAGGGCCCCACCGCAGCGGCCATCGGCAACGCGATCCGCCATGCGACGGGACGGCGTCTCTACGACATCCCGTTCCGCGCCGAGAAGGTAAAGGCCGCCATCGGCGTCTGAGGGGCGGCTGAACCTCCCCTCAGAACACCGCGTCGCCCTGCAGGAACGGATTGGTCTGCCGCTCCTGGCCGATGGTGCTCGTGGGGCCGTGGCCGCAGATGAAGGAGATGTCGTCGCCGAGCGGCAGCAGCTTCTCCTTGATCGAACGGATCAGCGCCTTGCCGTCGCCGCCCGGCAGATCCGTGCGGCCGACCGAGCCCTGGAACAGCACGTCGCCCACGATGGCGAAACGCTGCGTGGGCGATACGAGCACGACGCTGCCCGGGGAATGGCCGGGGCAGTGCAGGACGTCGAGGACAAGATCGCCCACGGCGACCGTATCGCCTTCCTGCAGCCACCGGTCCGGCGTGACCGCGCGGGCCTCGATGCCGTAGCCCCTGCCCGTTTCCTCCAATCGGTCGAGCAGGAACCTGTCGGCCTCGTGCGGCCCCTCGATCGGCACGCCGAGCGCCTCCTTGAGTTCGGCGGCGCCGCCCGCATGATCGATATGGCCGTGGGTGAGGATGATCTTCTCCACCGTCACGCCGATCTCCTCGATGGCCTGGCGGATGCGGTCGAGATCGCCGCCGGGGTCGATCACGGCGCCCTTCTTCGTCCGGTCGCTCCACAGGAGCGTGCAGTTCTGCTGGAACGGCGTCACGGGAATGATGGCGGCGCGGACGTCTGACACGTTGAAAACCCTCACGTTATGCACACAGCACATATAGCCGGGCTTCGCCCGTTTGAACCCCTCATGGCTGAGGGCGCCTTCTATTGACCTCCCTCCCTCCCGGTTCCCATAGTCCCGGGCACAGAATCAAAGGAAAGGCTTCATCATGGAAACCAGGGCCGCCGTGGCGTGGGAGGCTGGCAAGCCGCTCACCATCGAGACCATTCGCATCGAGGGACCCAAGCCCGGCGAGGTGCTGGTGGAGGTGATGGCGACGGGCGTGTGCCACACGGATGCCTACACGCTGTCCGGCCTGGATTCCGAGGGCAAGTTCCCGGCGATTCTCGGCCACGAGGGCGCGGGCATCGTGCGCGAGGTCGGCGCCGGCGTCACGACCCTGAAGGTCGGCGACCACGTGATTCCGCTCTACACGCCGGAATGCCGCAACTGCAAATCCTGCCTGTCCCGCCGCACCAATCTCTGCACCGCCATCCGCGGCACGCAGGGGCAGGGCGTGATGCCGGACGGCACGTCCCGCTTCCGCTGCGACGGCGAGACGGTGTTCCACTACATGGGCTGCTCGACCTTCGCGAACTTCACGGTGCTGCCCGAGATCGCGCTGGCGAAGGTGCGCGAGGACGCGCCCTTCGACAAGATCTGCTACATCGGCTGCGGCGTCACCACGGGCATCGGCGCGGTGATCTACACCGCGAAGGTCTGGCCCGGCGCGAACGTGGTCGTGTTCGGCCTCGGCGGCATCGGCCTCAACGTGATCCAGGGCGCGCGCATGGTCGGTGCCGACAAGATCATCGGCGTCGACATCAACCCGTCCAAGCGCGCCATGGCGGAGAAGTTCGGCATGACCGACTTCATCAATCCGAAGGAGATCGGCAACGACAAGGTCGTGCAGGCGATCGTCGACCTGACGGGCGGCGGCGCGGACTTCTCGTTCGACGCCACCGGCAACACGGACGTGATGCGCCAGGCGCTGGAATGCTGCCATCGCGGCTGGGGCGAGAGCATCATCATCGGCGTGGCGGAAGCCGGCCGGGAGATCGCGACCCGGCCGTTCCAGCTCGTCACCGGCCGCGTCTGGAAGGGCACCGCCTTCGGCGGCGCGCGCGGCCGCACGGACGTGCCGAAGATCGTCGACTGGTACATGGAGGGCAAGATCAACATCGACGACCTGATCACGCACAAGATGCCGCTCGACGAGATCAACACCGCCTTCGACCTCATGCACGAGGGCAAGTCGATCCGCTCCGTCATCGTCTACTGATCGGGAGACAGTTCTTGAGCCTCGAGGTCGTCTCGCAATCGCGCTGCTTCGGCGGCACGCAGTTCGTCTATCGCCACGCATCGCAGGAAACCGGCACGCCCATGCGCCTTGCCGCCTTCGTTCCGCCCCAGGCGGAACGGGGCAAGGTGCCGGTGGTGTGGTTCCTGTCCGGCCTGACCTGCACGGAGGAGAACTTCACCGTGAAGGCGGGCGCGCAGCGCGTGGCCGCGGAACTCGGCGTGATCCTGATCGCGCCGGATACCAGCCCCCGCGGCGAGGGCGTACCGGACGACCCCGAGGGATCCTACGATTTCGGCCTCGGGGCCGGCTTCTACGTGGATGCGACCGAGGAACCTTTCGCCAAGAACTACCGCATGCGCTCCTATATCGAGCGGGAGCTCCCGGCCCTCGTGGCCGAGAGCCTGCCGGCCGACATGGGGCGGCAGGGCATCACCGGCCACTCCATGGGCGGCCATGGGGCCCTGACCATCGCGCTGCGCAATCCGGGCCGCTTCAAGGCCGTTTCGGCCTTCGCGCCCATCGCCTCGCCGATGAACTGCCCCTGGGGCGAGAAGGCCCTGTCCGGCTATCTCGGGCCGGATCGGGCGGCGTGGCGGGACTACGATTCCTGCGCCCTGATCGAGGGCGGGGCACGCCTGAACGATCTTCTGGTCGATCAGGGCACCGCCGACACCTTCCTCGACAGCCAGCTCAAGCCGCATCTGCTGGAGGAGGCCTGCGCGAAGGCCGGCATCCCCCTGACGCTCCGGCGCCAGGACGGGTACGACCATTCCTACTTCTTCATCGGCACCTTCATCGAGGACCACCTGCGCTGGCATGGGGCCCGGCTCGGTCTTTGACAACTCTTCGGAGGTAGTCGGGAACCCGACAACCTCCGAACCCTCCCGGTTTCCCTAAGTGCTCTGGCGCACTGCGCCCGGTTGACGCAGAGGAATAGATCCTGCTCTGGAACGATAGAGCATAGCTCTTTGCCAATAAACAGGCTAAGAGATCCGTTCTTCGTGCGAATCTTTTCGTAAGACCGACCCAAAGCACCGCCCATGGAACAGACCCGCGAGCCTATTTTCTCCCCCAATGCCGGCCAGCTTGTCGGCAAGGCCGTCGACATGACGAAGTCCGCCCTCGCGTCCGAGGCGGGCAAGGCGGCGATCCGCACGGCCATCGCCAGAGGCCCCGAGGGGCTGATGCAGCATCTGGCCAAAGCCGCCGAGAAGGCTGCGCCGGATCCGATCACCCAGGCGCGCCTCCTGCTGGCGGAGCAGAGCCAGAACTTCGACGTGATGCGCGGCGCGATCGGGCAGATCGGGCATTCCCTGGGCGAGCTGAACGCCTCCGACGACAAGACCCGGACGCCGCACATGGTCGCCCTGCTGAACGCCCAGGCCGAGGCGATCCAGGGACTGACGCTCCTGGTGCTCAAGGGACAGCAGGTCCAGTCGGAGCTGATCAACGCGGTCGGCACGCAGGCCCAGCAGGCGGCGCCCTCCGGCATGCCGAAATGGGGCTATTACGCCATGGGCGCCATGATGGTCTGGAGCGCCATCAGCATGATCTTCTCTTCGATCTTCTAAGAGTCGGGATTTCCGGCTCGCTTGCGCGATCCTTCGCTTTTTTCCGTTAAACTCCATGGATTCGTGGGGACAGGTCCATGTTCGACGCCAAGAAACTTCTCGATGCACTGGGAACTCCCGCCACGCCGGCGGCACCCGCAGCGGCCGCTCCGGCTGCCGCGCCCGCGCCTGACGCCTCCAAACCCGCCGCTCCCGCCGCCGGCGCCGCCCAGGCGTTCGGCGCAGGCACGCTGCTGAGCGAGCTGATCGGCCTTGCAAACAGGCCCTCGCCTCCTCCGCCAGCACCGGACAACGCAACCGCCGAGCCGGTCGCAACGGAAGCGACGGAAGCCCCCGCCGAGGGCGAGCCGCCGGCTCAGCCGAAACCCGCGGCCACCGCGCCCAAGGCAGCGCCGCCTCCGGCCGACCTGACCGACCTTCTCCTCGGCAAGGCCCAGGAATTCCTGAAGACGCCCCAGGGCAACGCCGCCATGAACGCGGTCGTGCTCGGCCTGACCAAGGCCGTGGTCAATTCCGAGGCCGGCCGCAAGCTCACCGCATCGGCGAAAACCCAAAGGCACGGCCCTGTTCAACCGCCTCCTCAACAAGGGAGCGGAAGCGCCCACCATCGAGGGTTCCGCGATCACCGTCCCGGCCGCCCCAGAAGCGGCGGCGCTGCCCGCGCCGGCCCCGGCCGACAGCGGCGAGACGGCTCTTCTGGTCATGCGCGCCATGATCGCGGCCGCGGCCGCGGACGGGCGCATCGACGACGACGAGCGCGAGCGGATCCTCGGCACCCTCAAGCGGGCGGGAATCGACGGCGAAGGCGTCGCCCTGATCGAGGCCGAACTCGCCCGCCCGGCGAGCGCGGCCGAACTCGCGGCGGCGGTGAAGACTCCCGACATGGCGGTCCAGGTCTATACGGCGGCCCGGCGCATCATCACGCCGAGCACGGTGGAGGAGCGGGTGTTTCTCGCACATCTCTCCGGCGCCCTCGGCCTGGAGCCGCGGGTCGTGGCCCAGATCGACGCCCTCGCCTCCGGGGCGATCAAGGCCTGAGCGGCACCGCTCAGGCTGTCTCGAACAGCTCCGGGTGCCGGATCCGCAGGGCCTGCGTCAGGGCCAGGGTCTTGAGGTCGGTCAGGGCGTTCCGCTCCAGCATCCGGGCCAGTTCCCCGCAGCCGATCTCCAGCACCTCGATGTCCTCGTGCTCCTCCGCGAGGCCGCCTCCTTCGGCCACCCGATCCGCCGCCGTATAGGGCGCCAGGAACAGGTTGAGCCGCTCCGTCATCGCGCCCGGGGTCGACCAGGTGCGGCCGACGGGCTCGAGGGTGCCGAGGCGCAGCCCGGCCTCCTCCATGGCTTCCCGCCGGGCGCAGGCCTCGGGCTCGTCCCCTTCCAGGAGGCCGGCAATGACCTCCAGGATGTCCGGCTTCGCCTCGATGTGCATGACGGGCACGCGGAACTGACGGACGAGGACGACCGTGCGCCGCTGCGGATCGTAGGGAAGCACGGCGGCGACGTCGTCGCTCTCGACGATCTCCCGCTCCATCGTCTCTCCGTCTGATTTGCGGACGGTAAAGCCGAGGACCTTGCGCCATCCGTCATAGAGGGTTCCCACCTTGGTGATCCGGTAACCTGCCACGTCTTCTCCCTTTCCGTTTCGGCCTCCGCCTCGGAGGTCTCACGACAACGCGCCAGAAGGCAACCGTTGCCCGGCGAGGCCGATTGGAAGCCCGACGGCACCGTTTCGCGTTGTCGGCGTTGATTACGACCATGCAGAGGTGGGGTGTGGAAGACCTGATCAGAGCCGTGAAGGAACGCCAGGCCATCCTGTTCGCCGGGGCCGGCGTTTCGATGACCGTCGGACTGCCGTCCTGGCGGACCCTGGTGGAGCACATCGCGGCGGAGCTGGGCCTCGACCTGTCCAAGTTTCCGGAGACGGAGATCAACCACCTCACCCTGGCCGAGTACTACCGCCTCAAGCAGGGCAGCATCGGGCCCCTGCGCAGCTGGATGGACCGGAACTGGACCATTCCGGAGGACGCCCTGAAGGCCTCCCGGGTCCACGAGCTGATCTGCCGGCTCGATTTTCCCATCGTCTACACCACGAATTTCGACCGCAACCTGGAGACGGCCTTCGATCTGCACGGGAAGGACTACGTCAAGATCGTCAATGCCAAGGACATCGCCCGCATCCGGAGCGAGGTTCCGCAGATCGTGAAGTACCACGGGGATTTCGACGACGACGAATCCATCGTGATCGCCGAGACGGACTATCTGGACCGCCTGTCCTTCGAGTCGCCCCTCGACATCAAGTTCCGCTCCGACGCCCTGGGCAAGACCATCCTGTTCATCGGCTACAGCATGACCGACCTGAACATCCGCTTCCTCCTGCACCGGCTCTGGAAAACCTGGTCCGGCTCGGGCTTCGAGCGCAACAGGCCGCAATCCTACGTCTTCATGCTGCGGCCGAACCCGATCGAGGAGGCCGTGCTGGAGCAGTGGGGCCTCCAGGTCCTGACGGAGAAGGACTGTCCCCCGGAACAGGCGCTCGAGGTCTTTCTCGCAAAGCTCAGCGATGCCGTCGAGGAGCGGTGAGGCGCCGGCTCCCGCGAGCCGAAACATCGTTAACAAAGCATCAACACCCGCCGTGCCATCGTCTCGCCCCGAGGACTTGCCATGACGGCCTTGCGCCTCTGCAGTTTTTCTCGAAGGTGATCATGGCCGAAGCCCGACGCCGTCTTTCTCTCCGCGATGTCCTGACCGACGGGCGCGTCGCCCTCATGCTGCCGCTGGGCTTCTCCTCGGGGCTGCCTTTCCTGCTGGTCTTCAGCACGCTCTCGGCCTGGCTCCGGGAGGCGGGAATCTCGCGGACCGAGATCGGAATGCTGAGCTGGGTGGCGCTGGCCTATTCCCTGAAGTTCCTCTGGGCCCCCATCGTCGACCGCTACGACGTGCCGGTCCTCGCCCGGCTGCTCGGCCGCCGGCGCGGCTGGATGGCCCTGGCGCAGATCGGCGTCGCTATCGGCCTCGTGGGCATCGCGTCCAGCGACCCGCAGGCGAACCTGTCCGCCGCCATCGTGTCGGCCCTCGTGGTCGCCTTCGCGTCGGCCACCCAGGACGTGGTCATCGACGGCTGGCGCATCGACGCCGCCACGACCGAACGCCAGGGCATGATGGCGGCGACCTACCAGCTCGGCTACCGGCTCGCCCTCATCTGCGCCGGAGCGGGTGCGCTCTACATCGCGGAATTCGTCGACTGGCGCAGCGCCTACCTCGCCATGGCGGCGCTCATGGTGGTCGGCCTCGCCGGAACCCTGCTCGCGCCGCGGGTGGACGAAGGCCCGGCCCGCAAGCGCCTCCCCTTCGCGGCGGCGATCCTGGAGCCCCTGACCGAGCTCTTCCGGCGCAAGGGCATGATCCTGGTCCCGATCCTCGCCCTCGTCGCCTGCTTCCGCCTGCCCGATTTCGTGGCCGGCGTGATGGCGAACCCGCTCTATATCGACCTCGGCTTCTCGAAGGCCGACATCGCCAACGTGTCGAAGCTCTACGGCATCTGGGTCGGCATCATCGGCGCCTTCGCGGGCGGGCTCGCCCTCACCCGGCTGGGGCTGTGGTGGACGCTCTTCATCGGCGCCTTCATCGCGGCCTCGTCCAACCTGATGTTCGCCTGGCTCGCCACGGAAGGCGCCCGGCTCGACCTGCTGATTCTCTCGATCAGCGTCGACAATTTCGCCGCGGGCTTCGCGGGCTCGGCACTCGTCGCCTACATGTCGAGCCTCACCGCGCCGGGATTCGCCGCAGCCCAATACGCCCTGCTCAGCTCCCTCTATGCCCTGCCGGGCAAGCTGATCGGCGGCGCCTCCGGCGCGGTGGTGGATGCCTATGGCTACCCGCTGCTGTTCACCGCGACCGCCAGCATCGGAATTCCGCTCGTGATCCTGTGCCTGGTCGTGCGGCGGGATACGGTGAAGACGGTGCAGGAGAGGCACGAGGAGACCGACGCAGAAGCGCCGGCCGTCGGCGCGGCGTCGAGGGCTTAGGCCCGCATCTCTCGCCTCATGGGAGGGCGATTGCTCTACCTCCTCACGACGAGAGCTGCGGGGCATTGACGCCCGGCCGCGCTCAGGCGGCTTCCTGCTCCAGCAGGCGGGCGATTTCGTCCTTCAGGCGAAGGCGCTCCCTGCGCAGTTCGGCCTCGCGCTCCTCGGACGCGGCCTCGACGCGGGTTTCGAGCCGGTGAATGGTGCGGTTCACCTCGTGGTATTCCTCGGCCAGCCTGGCGAAGTGGCGGTCGCTGAGCTTGCGGGCATGGATCGCGTCGGCATGGCCGGGAAATTCCTGGGCGAGTTCGTGGGGAACGTGAGACATGGTTTGCTCCTTTCGCGCCGACCTTGGCCGCGCGGGAGCATCCGTGCCTTGACCCACGTCAAACCGCCGCGCTTCCCCATCAGGCTGGCTGTCCGGCCTTGGGCGGAAGCGGGAACAGGGTCGTGAACCGCGCCGCGAGGGCGCGGTCGCCCTCGATCCGCAGCGCGCCGGCCTCCTCCATGGCCTCCAGGGGCTGGCCGCCATAGATCGCGCCCGCGATGGCCGGCGCCGTGCCTTCGAAGATCAGGTCGGCCGCGTCCAGGGGCGCGCGGGAGATCTCGATCCGTCCCCCGGCAAGATGGCCCAGGAAGGTCTCCTCGCCCACCCGGAAGCCGATGCGCGCGTCGAGGCCGTCGGCCCGTCTCGCGTCCAGCATGGTGCGCAGCGACAGCATCAGCGAGACGGCGCTGAACGGCCGGCTCGGATCATGCGCGGGGGAGCGCGCCGCCCACCGGCCCAGGCTCTGGAAGATGGGCTCGCTCTCGTAGCCCCATTCCGTCAGCTCGTAGACCTGGGTCGCGGCGGGCGGGGGCAGCCTGCGGCGCACGAGAATGCCCGCGGCCTCGAGGCCTTCGAGCCGCTGGGTGAGCACGTTGGCGCTGATGCCGGGAAGGCTCGCGCGCAGGTCGCTGAAGCGGCGCGGCCCCAGCATGAGCTCGCGCATGACCAGGAGGGCCCACCGCTCCCCCACCAGATCGAGGGCGTGCGCGGTCGCGCAGGCGTCGTCGTAGTGGCGGCGCTGGGAGGTCTCCGACGTCTTTGTTATTTTTTCTAACTTCATAGTTGCTTTTTATAACTTTCTGGGGAATCAATGTCAAACCACACCCGACAGGAGACCGCCATGCCCAAGATGATCTTTCTGAACCTTCCCGTCGCCGATCTCGACCGCGCCGTCGCTTTCTACGAGGCCCTGGGCGCCGAGAAGAACGAGCAGTTCACCGACCACACGGCGGCCTGCATGGTCCTGTCCGACGTGATCCACGTGATGCTGCTGACCCACGACAAGTTCCGCCAGTTCACCCCGAAGGCGATCGCGGACGCGAAGGCGACGAGCGAGGTGCTGATCTGCATCTCCGCCGACAGTCGCGAGGCGGTGGACGAAACGCTCGCCAAGGCCGCGGCCGCCGGCGGCACCGCCGATCCGGGACCGAAGCAGGATTACGGCTTCATGTACGGCCGCAGCTTCGAGGATCCCGACGGGCATATCTGGGAAGTGATGTGGATGGACGTCGAGGCGGCGAAGAATGCCGCGGGCGAGATGGCGATGGCCTGAGCCGAGTCTACGAAAGAGCGAGCCTACGAAAGAGAAGGGGAAACGACCATGACCGACACATCCGCCGCCCCGCACGAGCTGGTGATCACGCGCCTGATCGATGCGCCGCCCGAGACCGTCTACCGGGTCTGGACCGAGCGCACCGGCGAGTGGTGGGCGCCGCGCCCCTACACCACCCCGGAAGTCGCGCTCGACCTCCGCCCCGGCGGGCGCTTCCTCACGAGGATGCGCGCTCCCGACGGCACCGACATGCCGAACGAGGGCGTCTTCCTCGAGGTCGAGCCCAACCGCAGGATCGTCTTCACCGACGCGTTCAGGACCGGGTGGATTCCGCAGGACCCGTTCATGGCCGTGACCGTCACCTTCGAGCCGGAAGGCGCAGGCACGCGCTACACCGTGCGGGTGCGGCACTGGAGCGAGGAGGCCAGGCAGCGCCACGAGGCCATGGGCTTCCACGAGGGCTGGGGCATCTGCCTGGGCCAGCTCGCCGAACTCGCCGAGGGCGAGCGCGCGGCGGCGTGAGGTTCGCGGATCGATTCAAGGAGAAAACGCCATGAGCTATATCGACGGGTTCGTCATTCCGGTGCCCGCGGGCAACCGGGAAGCCTATCGCGAAGTGGCCGCGAAGGCGGCGCCGATCTTCAAGGAATACGGCGCCATCCGCATCGTGGAATGCTGGGGCGACGACCTGCCCGACGGCAAGGTCACGGACTTCAAGGGGGCGGTGAAGGCGCAGGACGGCGAGACCGTGGTCTTCTCCTGGATCGTCTGGCCCTCCAAGGAGGTCCGCGACGAGGCCAACCGGAAGGTCATGGCCGATCCGCGATTGATGGAGGCCGAGATGCCCTTCGACGCGAAACGCCTCATCTACGGCGGCTTCGAGCTTCTGCTCGACACGGGGGAGTAGGCGCCATGTCCAGGATCGCCCCTTGCCTGTGGTTCGACGGAAAGGCCGAGGAGGCGGCGCGGTTCTACGTCTCGCTGCAGCCCGATTCCCGCATCGACGCCGTCACGCCCTACAGCGTCGAGCTGCCTGGCGGATCGCCGGGCGACGTGATGTCGGTGGAGTTCACCCTTGCCGGATCGTCCTATATCGCCCTGAACGGAGGGCCGGGCTTTTCGTTCACGCCCGCCCTGTCCCTGTTCGTGCACTGCGCCGATCAGGCGGAGGTGGATCGTCTCTGGGACGCCCTGCTCGACGGCGGCACGCCCCAGCAATGCGGCTGGGTGACGGATCGCTACGGCGTCTCCTGGCAGGTGGTGCCGACGGCGCTGGGCCGGATGCTGAAGGACGAGGACCCGGCCAGGGTCCGCCGGGTCATGGAAGCGATGCTGCGGATGGTCAAGCTCGATCTCGGCGCGCTCGATCAGGCCTATCGGGGTTCCGCGGCGGCCTAGCGCATCGCGCCGGGCGCGACCGCGAAGCTTCGGCGCGGCGGCGCGCGAGCGCCACCGCGGCGGCGACGCCCACAGCCGCCACCAGCCCGATGCCCAGGGCGGTGCGCAGGCTCGGCAGCGTGAGCCGCTCCCCGAATTCGGGCGCCATCCGCTCGGGCCGGTCGGGATCGAGCAGCCGGCTCTCCGCCATCGCGACCTCGGCCTCCGTCAGTTCCGGCGGCTCGAACGGGATGAGACTGCGTCCGTCGTCCCGCCTCAGCCGCTCGATGGCCCGGATCAGGGATCCGTGCTCGGTCGCCAGCGTGGCCGCGAGCCTCTCCTGCGCCACGCCGAGATGCTCCGCGATCAGCCGGTCGCGGATCGCCGTGATCACCTGCCGGACCTTGCGGTCGGCCTGGCCGGCGCCGGCCTCGACGGCGAGGTCGCACTCCGTGTCGAGGCCCATGGAGCGGTTGTTCAGGTTGGACGAGCCCACCCGCAGGAGCCGGTCGTCCACGGCCACGACCTTGGCATGGACATAGATGTCCTCGCCCCCTTTCGTGACGGGGGTGTAGATCCTGAAGCGGCCGTGGCGGTCCTGTTTTGCGAGATCGCGCACCAGGACGGCGCGGGCGGATCCCATCACCTCTTCCTCCAGCCATCCGACCGCCGATCGCGGATTGATTACGACGATCTCGGGGCCGTTCTCCTCCTGCAGGCGCTTCGCCAGCGCGTCGGCGATACGGTGCGAGGCGAAGTACTGCGTCTCGATGTAGATCGTGTGCCGCGCGGCCCGGATGGCCGCGAGATAGAGCGCCTCGATCTCCCGGATCTCCGGTTGCGCCTCGCCATAGGCCGGCTCCGTCCGGGCGATGGCGACCTCCACGTCGGTGAGGTCGGGAGACAGGTGTTCCGGCCAGCAGGGAGCGGCGGCCTTCGGCGGCGGCAGCGCTTCGCCGGTCGCCCGTCGCCAGCGCTCGCGCGCAAGCTCGCCCAGAGCCCCGGCCGCCTCGCCCGTGAGGCAGGTGGTGACGTCGTGCCACGGCTGATAGGCCCGGCCCCTGTCGATCCGGTGCGGATCGTCGTCGCGATGCGCGGGCGTGTCCCAGCGATAATCCGTCATGTCGATGCCGCCGCAGAAGGCCAGGCAGTCGTCGATCACGACGATCTTCTGGTGGTGGCAGGCGCCCATGGGATGTTCGTGGTCCAGGCGGAAATCGATGCGCTTGCCCAGGAGCCAGTCGAGCAGCTTCAGGGGAAGCGTGGCCCGGAACGGGAATTTGAGGAACGACAGATCCCAGCGGAGCACGAACACGCGCAGCCCCGGCCGCCTCTTGACCGCTTCCGCCAGGAAGGAGCCGAGTTCGTCCGGCACGCCCGGCATCGGGTTCGTCCGTTCGAGGCCGATGCTCAGGTCGAAGTCCCACCCGATGAGGAACACGGTATGCCGCGCCTGCAGGATGGCGGCTTTCGCCGCGGCGAAATAGGCCGCCGCATCGACGATCACCGCGAGGCGGTCGGCCCGCGCGAGGCGCCAGCAGGTCCTGCCCTCCTCAAGGACTCGGAGGCCGCTTTCGGAGTGGTGCATTCCAGGTTTCATGACCGGGCGGCGTCGTCAGAAGATCAGGGCGAGAATCCCGATCACCACCGCCAGACCGATGAGAAAGATGATTCCGAGAGTGCCGCCGAGTACCTTGAGCATGTCCGTTCCTCCATGGTTTTCCGCGAGGCGGCCATGCCGGGCGCAAAGCCCGCCTCGGAACGGAACGACCAGCGGAGACGAGCCCGCCAAGTCTCCATTCATGCGAATGCCAAGGTTTGAACGCACAGGCCGCGGTTGGGTTGCGGCCACGCGCACATCCGCATCGACGCCGTGGTCGCGCCTGTCCGCCGGCCCCTGCCGGCCCATCCGAAGCTTCTCGCGCCGAGAGTGGATTTCGAGCGCCTGCCCGAGGATGCCGGGTGGTGGCAGGCCGACGCCGTCGTGTGCACGCTCGGGACGACCATAAGGACGGCCGGATCGCAGGAGGCGTTCCGCAGGGTCGATCGCGATTACCCGCTCGCCGTCGCCCGCCTGTCCAGGGAGCATGGTGCAGAGACCTTCGCCCTGAACTCGGCCATCGGGGCGGATCCGTCCTCGCGCTTCTTCTACAACCGGGTGAAGGGGGAGCGGGAGCGGGACCTCGCCGGTCTCGGATTCCGGTCCCTCACCTTCGTCCGCCCGGGCCTCATCGGCGGGCAGTTCTGACAGGCGCGGCGGCGTTCTCCGAAGAAACCGGTACGCCGACCGTCCACTCGTTTTCAATTGCGGGGCAATGCTCCGCTTAATTCCATTATCTACTCGCTGCGGCGGCCCGCATCGCACATCCGGAAGGAATGCCCCTCCTGATGGTAGTGGGTTTCGTTGCCGATCAGGATCTCGGCCAGCCCGTCGATCTCCTGCACCACACGGTCGATCTGACGGTATTCCGGCCCGCCGACAGGGATGGCCGCAAGGGTCCGCGTGAGGAGGTGGCGGGTCGGCCGCAGCGACTCCAGCAGCCCGTCGGCGACCTCTCGTTTCATGATGCGGTAGGATCTTTTCGGATGGCTGTGTCGCATGGGAATCAGGCTCCTGCGTTCTGTATTTGTTCTATGCCAACGAGGCGAAATGGCAAGGCGATTGGTGGAGTTTTCACCGGATTTCACGAGGCGCCGACGGCAGGCCCGTACCGGGTGAAATGCGGGAGCAGGCGCGCCCCCGGACCACCTGTCTCGGTGCCCGCGCCTCTGCCGAGCCCGTCCCCGGGCCCAGGGTTCCGCCCGCCGGTTCCTGCTCGATTGACGACTCAGGTCTTCGCCGCCGGGTTGGCGTCCGGCTGCTCCTGGTCCGCGTCCATTTCCGATTTGGGCGGCGTGATGGAGAGGAACTCGCCCAGGGTGCTCCAGGACGGGAGGTGATCGCAGCATCTCTTGACGACCACCAGGAGCGGCACCGCGATGAGCACGCCCACAAGTCCCCAGACCCAGCCCCAGAAGGCGACCCCGATGAAGATCGCAACGGTGTTGAGCTCGAGCCGGCGCCCGAGGATCAGGGGCGTGATGATGTTCCCTTCCAGCGCCGTCAGGCTGAAATAGAGCAGCGGCGCCAGCAGCGCGTAGGAGATCGAATCGAAAGAGATCAGGGCGACCACGGCGACCAGGCTCACGCCTGCGAGCGCTCCGATGAAGGGCAGGAAATTGAGAAAGGTGGCCCCTAATCCCCAGAGATACGGCGTCGGCATGCCGATCGCCCACATCGCCAACCCGATGACGATGCCAAGGCCCATGTTGATCAGGGTGATCGTCAGCAGATAGTGCGAGATGGATGATTCGATGTCATGCACGATGCTGACAGCGGTCTTCTTGTCGTGGAAGGTTGGAAGCACGCGCACGATCTTCTCGTAGATCATGTTGCCCGAACCGAGCAGGAAGAGGACGAGGACCAGGGCAATGCCGGTAGTCGTCAGCGCGCTCCACAGCATGGACGTCGCCGACGACAGGAAACCGGCCTCCTTGACCACGACCTCCTGCACGCGCGGATCTGAGGTTGCGCCGGCAAGGTTTTCCACCGTCTGGCTCGCTTCGGAGATCGCCGCAACCGAGCCGCGCAGGCTGTTCAGCTTGTCCTCGACCTGCCGTCCGATCGAGGGCGCCCGCTGGATCCATTCCGTCACCGGAGCGCTGAGGAAATAGACGCCGGCCCCGATGATGAGTGCCAGGAGCAGCACCAGAGCGGTGCCCGACAGACCCGTGGGAATGCCTCGCCTTTCCAGCCACCGCACGACCGGGATGAGCGTCAGCGCGATGAGCAGGCCGATGATGATCGGCAGGATCAGCGGTTTAGCGAAGTAAAGGGCTCCCGTGCCGAGAACGATGGCGCAGATATGGATCGAAACGACAACCGCGCCCGTGAGCTTTGCGCCGATGGAAGGCTCATTTTCCGTGCCATCGGGCTTCACGGTCGGCCGGGGATCGGGGGCGACTGTCGAGTGCTGCATAAGCATCAGACGCTTACGGCCAGGATTGCGTTCCGCGTTCTCCGACGTTCCATTCCGTCAAGGGGCGGGTCGAAACGGCCGACGGTGGGCGTGATCGCGGGCAGCGGCTGGAATTCATGGGCCGTCTGTGCTTTCGCGAGCGCCAGGGGCAGCTCCTCGGTGGAGCCGGCTGCGTTGCCTTCGATGAAAAAAGCGACGCAGTTCAATCGACTGCGCCGCTCCATTCAGTTTCCGTTTCGCCTGACGTGCCTAACGGTTCGAGGACATCCGGATCAGACGTCCAGGTTCGCCACCGAGAGGGCGTTCTCCTGGATGAACTCGCGGCGGGGCTCCACCACGTCACCCATGAGCTTGACGAAGAGATCGTCGGCGTCGGTGGAATCCTTCACCTTCACCTGCAGGAGCGAGCGCACGTCGCGGTCGAGGGTGGTCTCCCAGAGCTGCTGGGCGGTCATCTCGCCGAGGCCTTTGTAGCGCTGGAGCTGCAAGCCCTTGCGGCCGGCGGCGAGCACCGACTGGAACAGGGTCAGCGGCCCGTCGATCGCCATCTCGTCGTTCTTGCGCACCAGCACGGCCGGCTTGGCATAGACGTCCTGCAGGGTGGCGGAACGCTCGTCGAGCTTCTTGGCCTCCTGGCTGGCGATGAGAGCCTGGTCCAGCACGGCGACCTGCTTCACGCCGCGCACCGTGCGCGAGAAGACATAGCCGCCCTCGCGAACCTCGCCGGTCCAGCCGCGCTCGATCTCTTCCGAGATCGCATCGAGACGCTGGGCGATGTAGGTTGCCGCCGCGGGGCCGCGCTCGGGGTCCTCCACCACGTCGGGACGCAGGGCTCCGGCGATGGCCGCCTGCTCCACCACCTTGCGGTCGTAGCGCGAATGCAGGCTCGACAGAACCTGGCGCACGAGGCGGGCCTCGTCGATCAGGCCTTTCAGCTGGTCGCCGTGGAATTCCAGGCCGGATTCCAGGCGAAGCACCGCGTTCTCGATGCCCGCGTCGATGAGGAAGTCCTCGAGCGCGCGCTCGTCCTTCAGGTAGATCGCCTGCTTGCCGCGGGTCGCCTTGTAGAGCGGCGGCTGCGCGATGTAGAGGTGCCCGCGCTCGATCAGCTCCGGCATCTGCCGGAAGAAGAACGTGAGCAGCAGGGTGCGGATGTGCGAGCCGTCCACGTCCGCGTCCGTCATGATGATGATGCGGTGGTAGCGCAGCTTGTCGGGGTTGAACTCCTCGCGGCCGATGCCGGTGCCGAGCGCCGTGATCAGCGTGCCGATCTCCTGGGACGACAGCATCTTGTCGAAGCGCGCGCGCTCCACGTTGAGGATCTTGCCGCGCAGGGGCAGCACGGCCTGGAAGGCGCGGTCGCGGCCCTGCTTGGCCGAGCCGCCGGCCGAGTCGCCCTCCACCAGGAGGATTTCGCACTTGGACGGATCGCGCTCCTGGCAGTCGGCGAGCTTGCCGGGCAGGGACGCCACGTCGAGGGCGCCCTTGCGGCGGGTGAGCTCGCGGGCCTTGCGGGCGGCCTCGCGGGCGGCGGCGGCCTCGACCACCTTGCCGACGAGGGTCCGGGCTTCCTGAGGATGTTCCTCGAGCCAGTTGTTGAGCGCCTCGTTGACCACGTTCTCGACAGCCGGACGCACCTCGGACGAGACGAGCTTGTCCTTGGTCTGCGACGAGAATTTGGGGTCGGGCACCTTCACGGACACGACCGCGGTCAGGCCCTCGCGGCAATCGTCGCCGGTCAGCGAAACCTTCTCCTTCTTGGTCATGCCGGAGGATTCCGCATAGCCCGTGACCTGACGGGTCAGGGCCGCGCGGAAGCCCGCGAGGTGCGTGCCGCCGTCGCGCTGCGGGATGTTGTTGGTGAAGCAGAGCACGCTCTCGTGGTAGGAGTCGTTCCACCACAGGGCGACCTCGACGCCGATGCCGTCCTTCTCGGACCGGATGACGATGGGCTGCTGGATGAGCGGGGTCTTGGCCCGGTCGAGATAGCGCACGAAGGCTTCCACGCCGCCTTCGTACATCAGCTCCTCGTGCTTGCGCTCCGCATGGCGGTTGTCGCTGAGGATGATGCGCACGCCCGAATTGAGGAACGCCAGCTCGCGCAGGCGGTGCTCCAGGGTGTCGTAATCGTACTCCACCATGGTGAAGGTTTCGGTGGAGGCCAGGAAGGTCACTTCCGTGCCCTTGCGGCCATTGGCATCGCCGACCACGGCCAGCGGGGCCACCGCGTCTCCGTGGCGGAACTCGATGAAGTGCTCCTTGCCGTTGCGGAAGATGCGCAGTTTGAGCCAGCTCGACAGGGCATTCACCACGGAGACGCCGACGCCGTGCAGGCCGCCGGAGACCTTGTAGGAATTCTGGTCGAACTTACCGCCCGCGTGCAGCTGGGTCATGATGACCTCGGCCGCCGAGATGCCCTCGCCCTTGTGGATGTCGGTGGGGATGCCGCGGCCGTTGTCGGTGACGGTCACCGATCCGTCGGCGTTGAGCGTGACGGTGACTTCGGTCGCGTGACCGGCGAGCGCCTCGTCGATGGCGTTGTCCACCACCTCGTAGACCATGTGGTGCAGGCCCGAGCCGTCATCGGTATCGCCGATATACATGCCGGGCCGCTTGCGCACCGCATCGAGGCCCTTGAGGACCTTGATCGAGTCCGCGCCGTAGGCGTCGGCATTCACGTTGATTGCGGGTTCGGCCATTTGGGATCCTTCACGGCGCGGCAGGAAAGGGGATGCGCGCCCGGTGTCTGATTCGTCAGGTAAATTATTTAGTGTCGGATGATTGAAATTTCACCCCCGCGCGCATACGCGCGCGTGGGAAAGCGTGGAAAAACAGCAGAAAAAGCCGGAATTTAGGCTCAGCGCGAGGCTATCGCAGCGGCAGCCCCGGCCATGACGGTTCCGGTGGTCCGGTTGAGGATGCGGATCGCCCTGGGACTGGTGAAGAGACGCCGCGCCCGGGCCGCGAGGCCGATATAGGCGGCGAACACCACCCCCAGCACCGTCAGGGTCGCGGCCACGAGTTCCGCATAGCCCAAAACCGTGATCCGGGTCAGGTCAAGGAGGGTGGGCAGGAGCGCCAGGTAGAACACCATGACCTTCGGGTTGCCCATGGTGACCGCGAGGCCCGCCAGGAAGAGCTTGGCCGGATGCTCGGCCTTCCGGTCGACCTCCACCTCCTGCGGGGCGGCAGGGGCCGTCCAGAGCCTGTAGGCGATGTAGAGCAGGTAGGCGGCGCCGGCCCATTTCACCACCAGGAAGACCCCGTGGAAGGTCTGCGCGAGCGCCGCCAGGCCGACGATGGCGAAGGTCAGCCAGACCACGTCGCCGACGGCGAGCCCGGCGCTGAAGGCGGCCGCGCCCTGGGTTCCCCGCCCCAGCACCCGCGCCACGATGGCGGCAATGCCCGGCCCCGGGGAGGCCGCGGCGATGAACAGGGCGGTGGCGAAGACCAGAAGGCCGGCGAGGTCCATGACTAGAGCCCCAGAAGGACAAGAAACGGCGTTGCGATCCAGAATATCACATGAGTGGCCATGTGCGCCAACATGGCGTGTTCCAGGCTGCGGGAGGCGTAGAGCCAGCCGTAGACGAGCCCGAGCAGGCCGTTGAGGCCGAGCGTCCGCAGGATCAGGACGGTGTCCGGCCGGGTCGTGCCGGCAAGGGCCGGCAGATGCCCCGCCGCGAAGAGGAGACTCGCCAGGGCGATGGCCGCCCAGACGAGCCAGAGGGGGCGCTTCCCGCGCAGGAGGCGGGTTCCGATCCAGAGAAAGAGGGTCATGAGGCCGAAGCGGGTCATGAGTTCCTCGGTGATGCCGCCGTAGAGGAGCGCCATGATCTTCCCCGCCACTGGGGCGTCGTCGAGGCGCGGAATTCCGGCGAAGGAGGCCAGATGGAGCTGGCGCAGGACCAGATCCACGGCCGCGGCCACCGTCCCGGCGAGAGCCCCGAGGAGCAGGGCCGTGAGCCAGCCTCCCGCCGCCGTTTCGGGCACGGCCTGGCCGCGGCAGCGGCGCTGGACGAGGGAAACGAGGCCCGCCCGCTCGCTCAGGCCCACCCCGACGGCCACCGCCGCCAGGAGCAGCAGGGTCGGCTGGACCAGCAGGATGGCAGCCAGAGCGGCTTCCGAGAGCGGCGGCGCCTCCGGCAGGTGCTGGATCTGCGCGATGGTGGGCCCGAGGGTGGGGACCAGGGACAGGATTCCGAGAAGCCCGAGGCCGCTCAACACGAGGAAGGGGCGGGCGAATGCCATGGCGCGGGTCATAGGGCCGTCAGGGCCTCCACATGGCCGGGGCTTACCTGGAGAATGTCCGCGCGGCCTTTCAGCTCGGCGAAGAGGCTCGGATCCGCGCCTGTCATCCAGACCTGGCCGCCCAGCGCCTCCAGGGCCGCGAACAGGCCCGCCCGGCGGCGGGGATCGAGATGGGCGGCGACCTCGTCGAGAAGCACGAAGGGCGCGATGCCGCTCATGCTGGCCACGAGCCGCGCATGGGCCAGCACCAGGCCGATGAGGAGCGCCTTCTGCTCGCCGGTGGAGGCCATGCCGGCGGGAATGTCCTTCGGGCCGTGGCGCACGAGCAGGTCCGTCGCCTGCGGCCCCACGAGGGTGCGCCCCGCCGCCCGGTCGCGGGGACGCTGGTCGCGCAGGATCGCCCGGTAACGGTCCTCCGCGTCCACAGCAGGAAGGGCCGCCACCAGGGCGTCGATCTCGCCCTCCAGGCTCAGGGTCGCGAACGGGAAGGGCGATTCCTCCTCGCGGGTTTCCTGGATCAGGGCGGCGAGCCGCCCGACCGTCTCCTGGCGCGCCGCAGCCACCGCGATGGCCAGCTCCGCCACCTCGCGCTCCAGGGCGTCGAGCCAGAGGCGGTCGTCGGGATTCTCCTCCAGCACCCGGTTGCGGGAGCGCAGCGCCCGTTCCAGTGCGTTCACCCGCGTGCCGTGCTCCGCATCGACCGCCAGGACGAGCCGGTCGAGGAAGCGGCGGCGGTCGCCGGCCGGTCCGCGAAAGAGGGCGTCGAGATCCGGCGTCAGCCAGACGATGCGCAGGTGCTCGGCAAAGGCGGCCGGCGAGGACGCCGCCATGCCGTCGATGCGGCAGATGCGGGAGGCCCGCGCCGCCTCGCCCTGAAGCTCCAGGCCGGTTCCGAGGCGGTGCTCGCCGTAAGGGGTGTCGAGGGCGACCGAGATGGCGAACGAGCCCGCTCCGCCCTGGCGCGCCATGTCGCCGAGTTCCGCCCGCCGCAGGCCGCGGCCGGGCATGAAGAGCGAGATCGCCTCGAGGATGTTGGTCTTGCCCGCCCCGTTCTCGCCCACCAGCGCCACGAGCGGGCGCGACACGGCGAGGTCCAGGCTCGCATAGGTGCGGAAATCCTGGAGGATGAGGCGGGCGATTCGCGAAGCGGCGAGGGGGGCGGAGGACATGCGCGCCCTTCATTCAGGAGCAGGCGCGAAAGATCAAGCGGATTGGTTGGCCTGAAAGCCGGCTCCGTCATTCCGGGACGCACCGGAGGTGCGGGCCCGGAATCCATGAACCCCAACGTCTTGGGACGAGGTGAAGCGTTCTTCCTGCTCTTCCGAAATCTCGGCCGCTACAGGTTCCGGGCTGCGCTTCGCGGCGCCGGAATGACGACGGGGCTCACACCCGCATCGGCATCAGCACGTAGAGGGCGGAGGCGCCCTCGCGGTCCTGGACGAGGGTGGGAGAGCCGGGATCGGCGAGCTTGAACAGGGCGGTGTCGCCGTCGAGCTGGGCCGTGATGTCGAGGAGATAGCGGGCGTTGAAGCCGATATCGATCGGCGCCGCGTCGTAATCGACCTCGATCTCCTCCGTCGCGCTGCCCGAATCCGGGTTGTTGACGGTGAGCGTCAGGCGGCCCTCGTTGAGCGCCAGCTTCACGGCGCGGCCCCGCTCCGACGAGATGGTGGAGACGCGGTCCACCGCCTTGGCGAAATCGCTGCGCTCGACCGTGAGGAGCTTGTCGTTGCCGCTGGGGATCACGCGCTGGTAGTCCGGGAAGGTGCCGTCGATGAGCTTGGAGGTCAGCACGACGCCGTCGAAGGTCAGGCGCACCTTGGCGGAGGAAAGCTCGATGGTGATGCTCTCCGAGCCGTCCTCGACCAGCTTGACGATCTCGGCCACGGCCTTGCGCGGAACGATCACGCCCGGCATGCCCTCGGAGCCCGCAGGCGCGGGCATCTCGACCCGGGCGAGGCGGTGTCCGTCCGTCGCCACCGCGCGCATCATGGTGGTGCCGCCCACATCGATGGTGTGGAGGAAGATGCCGTTGAGGTAGTAGCGCGTCTCCTCCGTCGAGATCGCGAACTGCGTCTTCTCGATCAGGCGCTTGAGGTCGGCTGCCGCGAGGGTGAAGCGGTGCGGCAGGTCGCCGGCGGCGAGATCGGGAAAATCGCTTTCGGGCAGGGCCTGCAGCATGAAGCGCGAGCGGCCCGAGCGGATCTGCATCTGGCCCGTATCGCCCGTCGTCTCCAGGGAGACCTGCGAGCCGTCCGGCAGCTTGCGGACGATGTCGTAGATCATGTAGGCCGGAACGGTGGTCGAGCCCGCATCCGTGATGTCGGCGGCGATCGTCTCGGTCACCTCGATGTCCAGGTCCGTCGCCTTCAGGCGCAGGGTCCCGTCCTCCGCGCGCAGGAGAACGTTGGACAGGATCGGAATGGTGTTGCGCCGCTCGACGACGCGATGCACATGCCCGAGCGCCTTCAGAAGGGCGGCGCGCTCAACAGTCACTCTCATAGTCCCAACACCCGTTTTCGTTGGAATTCTTGGCTCGACCGCCCGGCGCCGGATGGCCGGGCAGGAAAGCGGGGCGCAAAGATTGGCGGGTGTTGCCGGAGAAAGCAAGGCCGGGCCCCGCTTTCCTCAACAACCCCCGCGCTTTATCGTGCGGATGCCTATTCCTGCAGCATCCGCTTCAGGAGCTCGACCTCGTCGGACAGGGCGTTGTCCTCGCCCAGGGCCTTCTCGATCTTGCGCACCGCGTGGAGCACGGTGGTGTGGTCGCGCCCGCCGAAGCGGCGGCCGATCTCCGGCAGGGACCGCAGGGTGAGCACCTTGGACAGGTACATGGCGATCTGGCGCGGGCGCACCACGGCGGCGGTGCGGCGCTCCGAGAGGATGTCCGAGCGGGAGACGTTGTAGCGCGAGGCCACCAGCTTCTGGATGTCCTCGATCTTGACGCGCTTGGGCTCGCGGTTGCGCACCAGGTCCCGGATCGCGGCCTCCGCCGTTTCCAGCGTGATGGCCGAGCCCGTCAGGGTCGCGTGGGCCAGGAGCCGGTTGACGGCGCCTTCGAGGTCGCGACCGTTGGCCGTGATGGAGCGGGCCACGTAGGAGACCACGCTCGGTCCGACCTCGAAGGTCGGATGAATCTGCTTCAACGCATCGATCCGGGTGGTGAGGATCGACGCCCGCAGGGCCTCGTCCAGGGCGCCGACCTCGACCACGAGGCCGCCGGCCAGGCGCGAGCGCACCCGCTCGTCGAGGCTCTCCAGATCCGCCGGCGGGCGGTCCGCCGCGACGACGATCTGGCGGCCCGCATCGATGAGGGAGTTCAGCGTGTGGCCGAATTCCTGCTGGATCTGCTTGCCCTGGATGAACTGCACGTCGTCGATGATGAGCAGGTCGATGCCGCGCAGGCGCTCCTTGAAAGCCAGGGACGTCTGCGCCTTCAGGGAGGCGACGAAGCCGTACATGAAGCGGTCGGCGGTGAGATAGATCACGCGCCGCCCCTGGGAGCGCACCGCATGGCCGATGGCATGAAGGAGGTGCGTCTTGCCGAGGCCCACGCCCGCATGGAGGTAGAGCGGGTTGTAGATCACCTGCCCGTTCTGGGACTGGGCGACCCGGTCCGCCGCCGCATGGGCGAGGGCGTTCGAGCGGCCGATGATGAAGCTTTCGAAGGTCAGGCGGGGATCGAGCGGCGCGCCGCCGAGATCGGAGGCCTCGCCGCGCGGCTCGGGCGCCGGCATGGAGACGGGCTTGGCGTCGCTTTCCGTGCTCGTGCCCACGATGGTCGCAGCCGGGGTCGCGCGCGGCGCCTCGCTGGCCCGGCGCGCCGGCGGGGTCTCGCCCCGGCCCAGGGTGTTGCGGACGCCGATGACGATGCGCTCCACATCGGGAGCCTCGGACCGGTACACGGCCAGCACCCGGTCAGAATAGTGGGATTCGATCCAGCTCTTCAGGAAGCGGGTCGGAACGGTGAGATAGGCGCAGCCCTCCACGACCGCGTCCACCTCCAGCCGGCCGAACCAGCTGGCGAAGATGTCCTCGCCCAGCTCGGCCCTGAGCCGGCGCTTGACCCTTGCCCATACGTCCGATGCCGTTTGCTCCGCCGAGGGTTCGACACCGCTCTCGCTCGAAGCGGAAAAGGTGCGGTGATCTTCACTGCGCTGCATCAATATCCCCTCCACGAGGTCCCGCTCGAAAAAGGTCGAGACCCCAACGCCACTGCCTGTTTTGAACCCCATAGGCACAAGTGACCCACAGGAAGCCAAAACCTGGCGCCCCCAGTTGTACTAAAGATTTTTGGTTTACCTTTAAGACGAGACAGCCAAACCTGGCTATCTTCTCGGCCCCCTCTCAAGTCTTTCCAAGTGAACCCTGGGCGAGGAACAGACTTTCTCTTGCTTTATAGACGCGTGAAGCAACGCCCCGTCCTCGTGTGTGAGCTCTATACATCGGCACTTGAGTGGATGACTTCGCGGCGGACCGTCGAAGTGGATTGACCTTACACAGGGGGTAGGGGGGGTGCAACACGGACGAACAGGCGGCCCGAGCCCCGGATGCCCCTAAAGGCTCCACAGGGCCGTCCACAGCTTTTCACCGACAGCCATAAAGTCCTGACTCTTCAACCGATTCACTGTTCCATCACAGCTTGTCCGCAAGCCGGCAAAAAGAGTTTTCGCGCAACGTTGATTCACGTTCGATTCGGCCCGAGTCGGGGTGGATAAGGATGCTTCACGAAGCTTTGCCTGCTAAGATATTGGTTAAGCTTCGTTTTTCCTGCGCAGTTTCGATCTTGAGCCGTCCGCGCTTCACCCCGCGTCCGGGGATAAGAGTCAAGGGCTTATGTGGATAAAACGGGAATTCATTAGCCGGGTCGGAATCATGAAAAAACCCGGCCTTTCGGCCGGGTCTCATCCGTCTTGATTAGGAGCAGCGGAAGGGCTGCTTCTCAGGCGCTCAGCGTCTTGATGCGGTGGGCCAGACGCGACACCTTCCGCGAGGCGGTGTTGGCGTGCAGGATGCCCTTCTGAGCGGCGCGCATCATCTCGGGCTCGGCGGCGCGCAGGGCGGCGACGGCCTCGGTCTGGTTGCCGGAGGCGATCGCCTCCTCGACCTTGCGGATGAAGGTCCGCATCCGGCTGCGGCGCGAGCGGTTGATCGCGGTGCGCTTCGCGATCTTGCGGGTCATCTTCTTGGCCGACACGGTGTTGGCCATGGCCTAACCTCGTTCTCTGATATCCGATGCGACGAGCCTGGCTTAGAGGAGCTCCGCGGCGATCGGGTGATTGCATGGAAACCGAAGAGCCCGCGGATGGCGCGGGCTCATGTGTGGCGGCTTATAGCTGCGCGACGGCTCAACGTCAACGCCGGCCGTCATTCACGCGTCAAAAAAGCGCTTTCAGGGCCTGACGCCAGGGATTGGCGGGGTCGAGAAGGAGCCTCAGGGCCATCATTCCGGACACCACCACGAGCAGGGGACGGATGATCCGGCTGCCGAGGCGGATCGCCAGCCGCGAGCCGACCTGGGCCCCCAGCAGGGCGGCTCCGGCCATGACAAGGCCGACCGGCCAGACCACGGCGCCGGTGGCCGCATAGAGAAGGAGGCTGCCCAGATTGCTCGCGAAATTGAGCAGCTTGGTATGGGCGGTCGCCCGCACCACCCCGTAGCCCAGGAGGGTGACGAAGCCCAACATGTAGAAGGAGCCGGCCCCGGGGCCGAAGATCCCGTCGTAGAAGCCGACCGCGACCGGAACGGTCAGGCCGAAGGCGAGGGCGCTCATCCGGGCCTGGGCGTCGGCGTCCTTTATCTTGGGCGACAGGGCGAAATAGAAGGCGATGACGATCAGGAGGGCGGGAATCAGCGCCTCGAGCACCGGCCTCGGCAGGAACCGGACGCAGAGCGCGCCGGCGACGCCGCTCGCGAACGAGACCAGCGCGAAACGCCAGGCGGAACGCCAATCGATCAGGCCCTTGCGGCCGAAGGTGTAGGTGGCCGAGGCGGCGCCCACGACCCCCTGCACCTTGTTGGTGGCGATGGCCTGCGCCGGATCGAGACCGGCGAGCAGCAGGGCCGGCACCGTCAGGAGCCCGCCGCCGCCGGCGATGGCGTCCACGAAGCCGGCGAGGAAGGAGACCGCGGCCAGAACCGCGATCATGTCGAAGCCGAGTTCGGTCACGGCCTACTGGCCTTTGAACTGGGGTGCGCGCTTCTCGACGAAGGCGGCCATGCCTTCCTTCTGGTCGGCGGTCGCGAACATGGCGTGGAAGACGCGCCGCTCGAAGCGGATGCCTTCGGCCAGGCCCATCTCGTCGGCGCGGTTGATGCTCTCCTTCGTCATCATGGCGATGGGGAGCGACATGGACGCGATGGTCTCGGCGGTCTTGAAGGCCTCGCTCAGGAGATCGGCCGCGGGCACTACCCGGGCGACGAGGCCGGAGCGTTCGGCCTCCTCGGCGCCCATCATGCGGCCGGTGAGGCACATCTCCATGGCCTTGGCCCGGCCGATCAGGCGGGTCAGGCGCTGGGTGCCGCCCATGCCGGGCATGACGCCGAGCTTGATCTCCGGCTGGCCGAACTTCGCGGTGTCGGCCGCGATGATGAAGTCGCACATCATGGCGAATTCGCAGCCGCCGCCGAGCGCGAAGCCTGCCACCGCCGCGATCATCGGCTTGCGCCGGTTCGCCACCCGGTCCCAGCCGACGAAGAAGTCGTCCATGTAGGTCCGGGGATAGGAGAGGTCCGACATCTCCTTGATGTCGGCGCCGGCCGCGAAGGCCTTCTCCGAGCCGGTGATCACGATGCAGCCCACGTTCGGATCCGCCTCGAAGGCGTCGAGCGCCCGGTTCACCTCGCCGAGGAGGGCGGAGTTGAGGGCGTTCAGGGCCTTGGGCCGGTTGAGGGTGATGAGCCCCACCTTGCCGCGGGTCTCGACGAGAATCGTTTCATAGGCCATGCGCCGTCTCCTCCAGGGTGGCCCACCGGTAGGCGAGGCGATGAGGCTCGGCAAGAGGGAATTGCAGGTTTCCGGGCGACGGTCCTCAGGAGGCCACGACCCGGCGGTAGAGGTGCCAGGTGGCGTGGCCCAGGACCGGGAGCACCACGGCGAGGCCGAGGAAGAGCGTCAGGAAACCGAGGGCGAGGGCGCCCGCCACCGTCAGGCCCCAAAGCGCCATGGTCGCCGGATTGGCCGCCACGGCCCGGATCGAGGTCCGCACGGCCGTGGCGGCGCTCACGTCCCGGTCGATGAGCATGGGAAACGACACCACACTGAGGCTCAGGGCCACGGCGCTGAAGACGAGGCCCAGCAGGTTCCCGGCGAGAATCAGCGCCCAGCCCCGGCCCGTGGCGAAGACCTCCTGCAGGAAGCCGCCCACGGTGGCCGGCACATGGCTGCCGAAGGTCGCCTGGTAGAGGAGCTGGGCCGTGGTGATCCAAACCACGAAGACCGCGAGCATCAGGGCGCCGAGCGCCGCGATGGAGCCGATGGCGGGCGAACGCAGCATCCGCAGGGCATGGGCCAGGGAGAATGCCTGCCCCCGCTCGCGGCGGCGGCTGAGCTCGTAGAGTCCGACGGCCGCGAAGGGGCCCACCAGGGCGAAGCCCGACATGAGGGGAAAGAGGAGCGGCAGCACGTCGGAGCCGAGGATGATCCGGGCCAGGACGAGGCCCAGGACGGGATAGATCAGGGCGATGAAGAAGGCGTGGGTCGGCATCGCCTTGAAATCGTCGATCCCCGCCGCCAGGGCCTGCCGGAGATCGGCCGGTCCGATCCGGCGCACGAGGGGTTCGTCCAGCACCGTGCCGGCGTCGTGAAGGGCGTGGAGCTTCGCCATGGCCGTTCCTCCCGAACAGCGTTCAGGCGATTCCGGCACCCGGTGTCGTGCAGTGCGCCCGCGCCCCCCTTGCGGCGCCGATCGTGTGGGGCCGCAACCTGCCGTCGACGGGAGGGAGTGTACGCCTTTAAGCGACGCCTGTCATTTCTGGCATTCGGGGCAGTAGAAGGTGGAGCGTCCCGATTGGACGAGGCGGCCCACCGTGCCGGTGCAGCCGGGCGTCACGCAGGGCTCGCCCTCCCGGTCGTAGACCCGGAAGGAATGCTGGAAATAGCCGAGGGACCCGTCCACCTGCGCATGGTCGCGCAGGGTCGAGCCGCCCGCCTCCACCGCCTCGGCGAGCACGTCGCGGATGATGCCGGCCAGGCGGTGCGCCTTCTCGGTGGGCTCGCCCGCCGCGGTCGCCAGGGAGCCGGCGGGCGCCTCCGGATGCAGGCCGGTGCGGAACAGGGCCTCGCACACATAGATGTTGCCGAGGCCCGCGATCAGGCGCTGGTCGAGCAGGGCGGCCTTCAGGGGCGTGCGCTTGCCCTTGAAGAGCCGCGCGATGGCCTCGCCCGAGAGTTCGTTCCCGAGGGGCTCGATCCCCATATCCTTGAAATGCCTGCTGGTCTCGATCCCCGACCGGGGCACCAGATCCATGAAGCCGAAGCGGCGGGCGTCGTTGTAGGTCACCGTCGCGCCGTTGGTGAAGCCGAAGACCACGTGGTCGTGGGCGCCCAGGGACCCGTGCTCGTGGTGGAACTCCCCCGGCATCGCGGTCTCGCCGCCTTTCGTGACGAGGAACCGGCCCGACATGCCCAGATGCATCACGAGCACCTCGCCGGAGGACAGGTCCGCGAGCAGGTACTTCGCCCGACGCCCGAGCGCGGTCACCTCCTGCCCTTCGAGGCGCTCGGCGAAGCGTTCGGGGAAGGGAAAGCGCAGGTCCGGCCGGCGCTGCGCCACCTTGGTGAAGCGGGCCCCCACCATGGCGGGCTCCAGGCCGCGGCGAACGGTTTCGACTTCAGGCAGTTCAGGCATCAACCATCTCTTCGGTTCCGACGACCCCTTACATAGCCTTCCGGGCCTTCATCCGCTATGGATCGCGACAACACGCACGCGGGAGGCCTGTGAGACCATGACCGACGAGAAGACCCATTTCGGGTTCCAATCCGTGCCGCTCACCGAGAAACAGGGGCGGGTCAACGAGGTCTTCCACTCGGTCGCCGGCCGCTACGACCTCATGAACGACCTCATGTCGGCCGGTCTCCACCGCCTGTGGAAGAACACCCTCGTGACCACCCTGCGCCCGCCGAAGGACCGGCCCTTCCGCCACCTCGACGTGGCCGGCGGCACGGGCGACGTGGCCTTCCGCATCCTCGATGCGGGCGGGCCCCAGACCCATGTGACGGTGCTCGACATCAACGGCGAGATGCTGAAGGTGGGTCGCGAGCGGGCGGGCCACCGCTACGAGGGCCGCATCGACTTCGTCGAGGCCAATGCGGAGGAGCTGCCGCTCGAATCGAAAGCCTACGACGCCTACACCATCGCGTTCGGCATCCGGAACGTGCCGCGCATCGATGCGGCGCTTCGCGAGGCGCACCGGGTGCTGAAGCCCGGCGGACGCTTCCTGTGCCTGGAATTCTCCAAGGTCGACGTGCCGGGACTGGACCGGATCTACGACGCCTATTCCTTCAACGTGATCCCGCGGCTCGGGCAGGCGGTGACGGGGGATGCGGAATCCTACCAGTATCTCGTCGAGTCGATCCGTCGCTTTCCGGCCCCCGGGGCCTTCGCGCGCATGATCGAGGAGGCCGGATTCAAGCGCGTCACCCACCGCCCCCTCACGGCGGGTGTCGTCGCCATCCATTCCGGCTGGAAGATCTGACGTGATCGGCAGCCTCGTCCACCTCGCCCGCAACGCCCGCGCCGGCTTCATCCTGGCCCGCGAGGGCGCGCTGGCGCTCATCGACCCCAGCGTGCTCCCGCCGGCCGGACGCGCGGTCCTGCGTCTCGCCCGCCTCGTCGAGCGCAAGGGCGCCGGGGACGGCGCGGCGCGGCTCTCCGCGGCCCTGACCCGGCTCGGGCCTTCCTACGTGAAATTCGGCCAGTTCCTGGCGACGCGCCCCGACATCGTCGGCGTGGCCGCCGCCCACGACCTGGAGCGCCTGCAGGACCGGATGCCGCCCTTTCCCCGGGCCGAGGCCGTCCGCATGGTCGAGCTCGCCCTGGGGCGGCCCATCGACGAACTCTTCCTGGAATTCAGCGACCCGATCGCCGCCGCCTCCATCGCGCAGGTCCACAAGGCCCGCATCCGCACGCCGGAGGGCGAGGAGACCGTCGCCGTGAAGGTGGTGCGGCCGGGGGTGCGCGAGGGCTTCGCCCGCGACCTGCAGGCCATGCGGGCCGCCGCCAAGCTCTTCGCGCGCCTGGTGCCGGACGCGCGCCGCCTGAAGCCGATGGAGATCGTCGAGACCCTGGCCCGCTCGGTCGCGGTCGAGATGGACCTGCGCCTCGAGGCGGCGGCCGTCTCCGAACTGGCCGAGAACACCAAGGACGATCCGGATTTCCGGGTGCCCAAGCCGGAATGGGACCTCACCGCCCGGGACGTGCTGACCACCACCTGGATCGAGGGCATCCGCCTCAACGACCTGGCCGCCATCGATGCGGCCGGGTTCGACCGGGTGGCGCTGGCCCGCGCGGTGATCCAGTCCTTCCTGCGCCATGCGATCCGCGACGGCTTCTTCCACGCGGACATGCATCCGGGCAACCTGTTCGTGGACCGGGCGGGCCGCCTCGTCGCGGTCGATTTCGGCATCATGGGCCGCTTGGGCATGAAGGAGCGCCGCTTCCTGGCGGAAATCCTGCTCGGCTTCATCCGCCGGGACTATCTGCGCGTGGCCCGGGTGCATTTCGAGGCCGGCTACGTGCCGCCGCACCATTCGGTGGAGGATTTCGCGCAGGCGATCCGGGCCATCGGCGAGCCGATCCACGACCGGCGCGCCGACGAGATCTCCATGGCGAAGCTGCTCACGCTGCTGTTCGAGATCACGTACCTGTTCGACATGGCGACGCGCATCGAGCTCGTCATGCTGCAGAAGACCATGGTGGTGGTGGAGGGCGTGGCCCGCAATCTCGACCCGCGGCTCGACATGTGGACCACCTCCGAACCGGTGGTGCGTGAGTGGATCGAGCGCAATCTCGGCCCCATCGGCCGCATGGAGCAGGCGGGCAGCGGCCTGCTGACGCTCGCGGGCGTCATCGGCGACCTGCCGGACCTCGCCCTGCGCGCCGAGCGCGTCCTCAACCAGCTCGAGGACGTGACCGCCAAGGGCGTCTCCCTCGAACGCGAGAGCATCGCCGCCATCGGGCGGGCGGAGGCACGGGGCGCCCGCTGGGGGACGGCGGCCTTGTGGATCATCGCCGCGTCGCTGATGATCATGCTGTTCGAAAGGTTGTGACGATGGCGCTCTCGGGCAAACGCATCCTCCTCGTCATCGGCGGCGGGATCGCGGCCTACAAATCCCTCGACCTGATCCGCCGCCTGCGCGAGCGCGGCGCCTCCGTGCGCTGCATCATGACGGCGGGCGCTCAGGAATTCGTCACGCCGCTCGCGGCCTCGGCCATCTCGGGGCAGCGCACCCACACGGACCTGTTCGACCGCGAGGACGAGGCCGATATCGGCCATATCCGCCTGGCCCGCGATGCGGATGCCGTCATCGTTGCTCCCGCCACCGCCAACCTGATGGCCAAGATGGCGGGCGGCCATGCGGACGACCTCGCCTCGACGGTGCTGCTCGCCACGACGCTCCCGATCCTGATCGCGCCCGCCATGAACGTGCGCATGTGGCTGCATCCGGCGACCCAGCGCAATCTCGCGACGCTCCGGGCGGACGGCGTTCACGTGACCGGTCCGAACGAGGGCGCCATGGCGGAGGCCGAGTTCGGCCCCGGCCGCATGTCCGAGCCCCTGGAGATCGTGGCGGCTGTGGAACGGCTGCTTGCCCCCTCGGGGCCTCTCGCCGGCAAGCACGTGCTCGTGACCTCGGGCCCCACGCACGAGCCCATCGATCCCGTGCGCTACATCGCCAACCGCTCCTCGGGCAAGCAGGGCCACGCCATCGCCAGGGCGGCCGCCGAGGCGGGCGCCCGGGTGACGCTCGTGTCGGGACCCGTCGATCTGCCCGATCCCGCAGGCGTCACCACGCTGCACGTGGAGAGCGCGCGGGAGATGCTCGCCGCCGTGGAGCAGGCGCTGCCCGCCGATATCGGCATCTTCGCCGCGGCGGTCGCCGATTGGCGGGTCGCGAATGCGGGCGAGCAGAAGATCAAGAAGAACGGCGGCGCCCTGCCGGAGCTCTCGCTTACGGAAAACCCCGACATTCTCGCCACCATCTCACGCCGCAACGAGGGCCGCCCGCCCCTGATGGTCGGCTTCGCGGCGGAGACGGAGCACGTGATCGAGCACGCCAAGCAGAAGCTGGCGAAGAAGGGCTGCGATCTCATCGTCGCCAACGACGTCTCGGCGGCCACGGGCGTGATGGGCGGCGACCGGAACACGGTCCATCTCGTCACCGCGTCGGATGTCGAAACCTGGCCGACCCTGTCGAAGGCGGATGTCGCCCGCAGGCTCGTGGAGCGGCTCGGGGCCTGGGGAGGCGGCAAGGCATGAGCCGCGTCCTTCGCCTCCGGCGCCTCGACCATGCCCGGGATCTGCCGCTGCCCCGCTACGAGACGGCCGGCGCGGCGGGCATGGACCTTATTGCCGCCAACCCCGCCGATGCGCCCGTGGTTCTGGAGCCCCTGCGGCGGGCACTCATTCCCACCGGCCTCGTGCTGCAGCTCGAGCCCGGCTACGAGGCGCAGGTGCGTCCCCGCTCCGGCCTCGCCCTCAAGCACGGCGTCACCGTTCTCAATGCGCCGGGCACGATCGATGCGGATTATCGCGGCGAGGTGCAGGTGCTCCTGGTCAATCTCGGGCAGGAGCCCTTCGCCGTGACCCGCGGCATGCGCGTCGCCCAGATGGTGGTGGCGCCGGTGACGACGGTGGTCCCGGTGGAGGTGGAGAACGTGGACGAGACCGAGCGCGCCGGGGCCGGCTTCGGGTCGACCGGGCTCGCGAGGACGGGACCATGAACTTTCTTTCCCGCCGCTCCCTGCTCGCCATCGCAGCGGTGACGGACATCGCCCTCCATGCGCGCCCCATGCCGGTTTCCGCCAAGGCCCTCGCGGCGCGGCACAACCTGCCGCCGCGCCATCTGGAGCCGATCCTCCAGGCGCTGGTCCGGCAGGGCATCCTCAAGGGCGTGCGCGGCCCTCGCGGCGGCTACGAACTCGCCCGGGAACGGCGGCGGATCACGGCGGGCGACATCGTCCGCGTCGCCATTACGGCCCAGGAGGAGGACGCCAGTTCGCCCCGGCCGGAATCCCGCCTCGCCGAGGTCGTGGTCGAGCCGGTCGTCAGGCGCGGAACCGAAGCCTTCCTGGCGGAATTGGATCAGGTAACGGTCGAGGATCTTTGCAACCGGGCGCAGGCGGAAGCTGCGGTCGACCAGACCGGTCATGTGGATTTCACGATTTAACTTGTGAAATAATCTAATTATCGACATTTCGCGCAAATAGGCATAAAGAACTCCTGCATTCCCGAGGAGGATCTCATGGCTGACACGCTCAACAAGCCGGCCGAAGCTAGCACCAAGCCCGGTCGCGGCCGCATCTACGGCTCCATCACCGAAACCATCGGCAACACCCCGCTCGTGCGGCTGAACCGCCTGCCGAAGGAGCATGGGGTCGATGCCGAGATCCTCGTGAAGCTCGAATTCTTCAACCCGATCTCGAGCGTGAAGGACCGCATCGGCGTCAACATGATCGAGGCGATGGAGGCCGAAGGCCGCATCAAGCCCGGCGACACCCTGATCGAGCCCACCTCCGGCAATACCGGCATCGCGCTCGCCTTCGTGGCGGCCGCCCGCGGCTACCGGCTGATCCTGGTCATGCCCGAGACCATGTCGATCGAGCGCCGCAAGATGCTGGCGTTCCTCGGCGCCGAACTCGTCCTCACCCCCGGCCCGATGGGCATGAAGGGCGCCATCGCGCGGGCCGAGGAGCTGCTGCAGGAGATTCCGAACTCGGTGATCCCGCAGCAGTTCAAGAACCCGGCCAACCCGGAGATCCACCGCCGCACCACCGCTGAGGAGATCTGGAACGACACCAACGGCCAGCTCGACGCCTTCGTGGCGGGCGTGGGCACCGGCGGCACCATCACCGGCGTCGGCCAGGTGATCAAGCCACGCCTGCCGAACATGAAGGTGGTCGCGGTGGAGCCGGAGGATTCCCCCGTTCTCTCCGGCGGCCAGGCCGGTCCGCACAAGATCCAGGGCATCGGCGCCGGCTTCGTGCCGGACGTGCTCGACCGCGCCGTGATCGACGACGTGGTGACGGTGGGCAACCAGACCGCTTTCGAGATGGCGCGCAAGCTCGCGAAGCTCGAGGGCATCCCCGGCGGCATCTCGACCGGCGCGAACATCGCCGCGGCGCTCGAAATCGCAGGGCGGCCGGAGTTCAAGGGCAAGCGCATCGTCACGGTCGCGCCCTCCTTCGCCGAGCGCTACATTTCGAGCGCGCTCTTCGAGGGGCTCTGAGCCTTTCAAAGAACCATCGACTCCGAACGTTGGAAAGGGGACGCGGCTCATCATCGATCCGCGTCTCTTTGAGCTCCGCCTGATGAGCCGACATTCCAGTCGGACGGGCCTGAGCCCGAGCCAACCCAACCTGCGCAGCCTGCCTCGCAGGTTTTTCTCCTCTGACGGCATGTTCTGTATCATGCCCTCAATGAGGAGGACTACAGATTGCTCTACCTGTGGGTGTCAAAGGAGAAAATTACACCCCGAAGTAGACGACACCCTTCCCTTCGTGCGATGAAACAACATCTCATTGCCATGTCGGCGGTGAGGTCATTCGCAAAGAAAGGGTAATGACAGTGCCAGCCAAGAACTACTTTTATGAGGATGGTGAGATCGGGGGGGCACCCAGAGGCAAGTCGGCTCACGAGCCATTTGTGCAGACAACAACCGCTTCGGGCACGAATTCCAACGACTATACCAGCTTCGGCTTCGGCGTCGGCCCCAGCAGCAGCTACGGTCTCAGCTATGGTGGCGGTAGATACCCCATGTGCAGCGAGCCTATCGTTCACAAGCACAGCGGGTTTCATTACTGGCTGAACGAGTACCTCTGGATGTACTGATCAGCCCAGGTGAGGCTTCTGGAAATGCGCCAGGGGCCTCACTTGCAGGTCGGCCATTCGACCAAATCCCGAAAGGGATAACGGGCGTGTTTCCGTTAGGCCTCTTCCCGAGCACAAGGCCCGTACCGCCGGCACAAGCTTTTCCCAAGCGTGACAAGAACCTCTCCGGTTCCGCCGTGTTCTCCCTGCAACATCGGTTCCAAGGAGTTCGTCATGGCGGAGAGACACGCACCCCATTCGTTGAAAGACCAGACCGCGGACCAGATCCGCAACGAGCAGCGCGGCGGCATCGACAGCCCCATCGATCCCAACCGGGACGGCGGTCCGGAGGGCAACGCGACCCTGCGCCGGGTCTGGAGCCAGCCGGGCGGCGAGGCCTACAATTACCGCCAGGGCCAGACGGGCCAGACCAGCAATGCCGGGTTCGACGGTCATGACGAACTCACCGCCGCCGAGACGCCCGAGACCACCAAGCACTTGAGCGACGCCAGCCTCTCGCCGGACGACAAGGACGCGACGGCCGAAGCCATCGCGCGCGCCACGGCCGTCAACGGCGACGACAAGGGCAAGGGCTGAGATCCATGTCCCGAAAGAACGACGACCCGATGAATCGGGAAGGCGGCGCAAGGGTGGATGCCCAGCCCGACGCCGAGGCGAAGATCCGGTCCCAGCTTCCGGGCAATCCCGCCGTCGACGGCTCGTCGGGCGCGCATTCCGACCGGATCGGCTCCCGGGGTGCGGAAGACGACCGCAAGGCCGCCGAGGGAAGCGGCGATACCGAACAGAGCCACCGCGAACGTTCATGACGTAAGGAGAGCCCTATGGGCAATGCAGGTTACGGCAACCACACCGAAGATCACGTCGATCCCGAAGCCGGCCGCACATCCTCGCCGGAGAAGAATTCCGGCAGCCAGAGCGGACAAGGCAAGCAGGGCGATGCTCCGCCCGCGGCCGGGCCGCACAGCCAGCCGTCCCTCACGAACCCGGACGCGACCCCGGGCACCGGAGCCCTGACGCCTCCGGGCGCGGACGAGGGCACGGATTCCGTGACCGGATGACGGACAAAAGGAGAAGGTAATGGCAGGAAAAGATCAGCAGGAGCCGAAGGTGCCCACCGAACGCCCGGACCCTGAAGTCGCCGACCGCAAGCCCGAAGGCGGCGGCGAAGACCGTCCCGGCTTCGACCTGGGCGGAGCCTCGCCCGAGAACGAAACCGGCGTCGGCTCGAGCACCATTCCGGGCGGTCCGCGGGGCAGCGTTTCCAACGGCACGGATGCCGGCGGCCGCGCCACCGGCCTTTCCGATCCGAGCGGCTCGCGCTCCCTCGGCAACGAAGGCGATGCCGGCTCCGAATCCGGCTCCGGACCCACGGACGGTTCCGGCGGCCCATCCTGATCGAAACGAGGACAGAACGATGGCTCAATCTGACGACAAGTCCAAGCAGGCGACCGAAAAGGACATCAGCGCCCCGCGGCTGACGCCCCAAGGCCGCGACGATCCCAGCGCCTCCGGCGAGGATTCCACCGACCCGATGGGCGAGGGCGCCAAGAAGGGGCAGGGCGACAAGGCCGAGGGGTGAGCCTGCACAGTTCGGCCCGGGCTCGCTCGTCCCGGCTTCCCCGGATCGCCGCCCCAATGAAAAAGGCCGCCCTAGAGGGGCGGCCTTTCGTTCGTCTCGGACCTGTTCGCCTCAGGCGCTGAGCGCTTCCTTCTGCTTCTCGGCGCGCTTGCGGTCGTTCGGGTCGAGGATCGCCTTGCGGATGCGGATCGACTTCGGCGTCACCTCGACGAGCTCGTCGTCCTGGATCCAGGCGAGCGACCGCTCCAGCGTCATGCGGATCGGCGGGGTCAGGCGCACCGCCTCGTCCTTGGAGGTCGTGCGGATGTTGGTGAGCTTCTTGCCCTTCAGCACGTTCACTTCCAGGTCGTTCTCGCGGTTGTGCTCGCCCACGATCATGCCCTGATAGACCTTCCAGCCGGGCTCGATCATCATCGGGCCGCGATCTTCCAGGTTCCACAGGGCGTAGGCCACGGCCTCGCCCGAGTCGTTGGAGATCAGCACGCCGTTGCGGCGGCCGGCGATCTCGCCCTTGTAGGGCTCGTAGGCGTGGAACAGGCGGTTCATGATCGCGGTGCCGCGGGTGTCGGTCAGAAGCTCGCTCTGGTAGCCGATGAGGCCACGGGTCGGAGCGTAGAACACCAGGCGCTGGCGATTGCCGCCCGACGGGCGCATCTCGACCATCTCGGCGCGGCGCTCGGACATCTTCTGCACCACGACGCCGGAGAACTCCTCGTCCACGTCGATCACCACTTCCTCGACGGGCTCGAGGAGCTGGCCGGTGGCCTCGTCCTTCTCGAACACCACGCGAGGACGCGACACGGCGAGCTCGAAGCCCTCGCGGCGCATGGTCTCGATCAGGATCGCGAGCTGCAATTCGCCGCGGCCGGAGACGTAGAAGCTGTCCTTGTCGGCGGCTTCCTCGATCTTGAGCGTCACGTTGCCTTCCGCTTCCTTGAACAGGCGGTCGCGGATCATGCGGCTCGTCACCTTGTCGCCCTCGGTGCCGGCGAGGGGTGAGTCGTTGACGATGAACGACATGGTCACGGTCGGCGGATCGATGGGCTGGGCCTGGATCGGGATGTCGTTCTCGGGGGCGCAGAAGGTGTCGGCCACCGATCCCTTCACGAGGCCCGCGATGGACACGATGTCGCCCGCCTCGCCCACTTCGATGGGCTGACGCTCCAGGCCGCGGAAGGCCAGGATCTTGGACACGCGGCCGTTCTCGACCAGGTTGCCGTTACGGTCGATCACCTTGATCGTCTGGTTCGGCTTCACGGTGCCGGAGGCGATGCGGCCCGTGACGATGCGGCCCAGGAAGGGGTTGGCCTCGAGCAGGGTGCCGAGCATGCGGAACGGGCCTTCCTCGGTCTTGGCCGGGGGCACGTGCTCCAGAACGAGGTCGAACAGCGGGGCGAGGCCCTGGTCGCTCGGGCCCTCGGGCGACTTGGCCATCCAGCCGTTGCGGCCCGAACCGTAGAGGATCGGGAAGTCGAGCTGCTCGTCGGTGGCGTCCAGCGCCGCGAACAGGTCGAACACCTCGTTGATCACTTCCTGGTGGCGGGCGTCGGGACGGTCGATCTTGTTGATGGCCACGATGGGCTTGAGGCCGATCTTGAGGGCCTTCGACACCACGAACTTGGTCTGCGGCATCGGGCCTTCGGCCGCGTCCACGAGGACGATGGCGCCGTCCACCATGCTCAGGATGCGCTCCACCTCGCCGCCGAAATCGGCGTGGCCGGGGGTGTCGACGATGTTGATGCGGGTGTCCTTCCAGACGACCGAGGTCGCCTTGGCCAGGATGGTGATGCCGCGCTCCTTCTCGAGGTCGTTCGAGTCCATGGCGCGCTCTTCCACGCGCTGGTTCTCGCGGAAGCTGCCCGACTGCTGGAGCAGCTTGTCGACGAGGGTGGTCTTGCCATGGTCGACGTGGGCGATGATGGCGATGTTGCGCAGCTTCATGAGGCTAGTCTTTCAAAGCAAAGCGGCCCGGTTCGCGGCAAGCTAGGCCGCGCCCCTGGCTCGAACCGGGCGAAAAATTGATGAGGACGCAATATAGTGATGCGAGGGCCGCCGCAATAGGGCGCCCCGAGATTTATGATTGGCCGCCTAAGGTTTAGGCAGTCTTCGGGGCCTGCGCAAGATGAGCTTTTCCGGTCCCGCTCTCCGGCCGGGGAGGATCGGCTGGGGCCGCGAGAATATCCGCAAGACACGCCACCTTGCGCTGAGGAATGTCCTTGCGCCAGACGAGGAGGGTCGTGGTCGCCCCTGCTCCATTACAAACCTGTAATCCGCCCGCAATACGGAGGGCAGCCAGCCGAGCTTAGGGTCGTGCCTGTTTCAGCTCGAACTCTTTATGCCGCACTGCCGGCTCAAGCGGAGGACCAGGGATGATCTCGGACCGGGAGCTTGGGGACCACGCGAGACCGATGCTTTCCCCTTTGGATCTGAAGCAGATCAAGGACGCGGTGACCGAGTTGCGCGCCGCCGAGCCGGAAAGCGTCCTGGCCGATCTGGTCGAGGAGAAGGTCCGGGCGATGGAAGGCGGGTCTCCGGAGCCGTCGGGCTTCCCGCCGATGCGGGGCAGGCAGATCCTCGGCTGAGCCGACGGAGAGATTGCGGCTCGCCCGCCAGGGGCTCGCGCGCAAGGGCATTTCGGGGAAAACCGGCTCTGCGTCCGCGTGTCCGGCCCGCGCCCCTCGTCCCCCGGCGCGACCCGTGCCATAAGCCCGCCGCAACTCCCTGAGGCTCAAGGTCCATGATTCGCGTCGAGAACGTCAGCAAGCAGAACAGCCACCGGATCCTCTTCATCGAGGCTTCCGCGACCCTCCAGAAGGGAGAGAAGGTCGGTCTGGTCGGCCCCAACGGCGCGGGAAAGACGACCCTCTTCCGGATGATCACCCGGGAGGAGCTGGCCGACGAGGGGCAGGTCTCCGTCGATCGCGGCGTCACCATCGGCTATTTCAACCAGGATGTGGGCGAGATGGCGGGCCGCAGCGCCGTGGCCGAGGTCATGGCCGGTGCGGGACCGGTGAGCGAGGTGGCGGCCGAGCTGAAGGAGCTCGAAGCCGCGATGGTGGATCCCGACCGGGCGGACGAACTCGACCAGATCCTCGAGCGCTACGGCGAGGTGCAGGCGCGCTACGAGGAGCTGGACGGCTATTCCCTCGACGGCCGGGCGCGCGAGGTTCTCGCGGGCCTGGGCTTCAGCCAGGAGATGATGGACGGCGACGTGGGCGCCCTGTCGGGCGGCTGGAAGATGCGCGTCGCGCTCGCCCGCATCCTGCTGATGCGCCCGGACGCCATGCTCCTCGACGAGCCGAGCAACCACCTGGACCTGGAGAGCCTCATCTGGCTGGAGGAGTTCCTGAAGGGCTACGAGGGCGCGTTGCTCATGACCTCGCACGACCGCGCCTTCATGAACCGCATCGTCAACAAGATCATCGAGATCGACGGCGGAACGCTGACCACCTATTCCGGCGACTACGAGTTCTACGAGCAGCAGCGCGCGCTGAACGAAAAGCAGCAGCAGGCGCAGTTCGAGCGCCAGCAGGCGATGCTCGCCAAGGAGATCAAGTTCATCGAGCGCTTCAAGGCGCGCGCTTCCCACGCGGCCCAGGTGCAGAGCCGGGTCAAGAAGCTGGAGAAGATCGAGCGGGTGGAGCCGCCCAGGCGCCGGCAGGCCGTGGCGTTCGAGTTCCTGCCCGCGCCCCGCTCCGGCGACGACGTGATCAGCCTCAAGAACGTCCACAAGCGCTACGGCAGCCGGAGCATCTACGAGGGGCTGGACTTCGCGGTGCGGCGCAAGGAGCGCTGGTGCGTCATGGGCGTGAACGGCGCCGGCAAGTCGACGCTGCTGAAGCTGGTGGCCGGCACCACTTCGCCCGACCAAGGAACGGTCGCGCTCGGCAGCAGCGTGAAGATGGGCTACTTCGCCCAGCACGCCATGGAGGTGCTAGACGGCGACCGCACGGTGTTCCAGTTCCTGGAGGATTCCTTCCCGCAGGCGGGCCAGGGCTCCCTGCGCACGCTCGCCGGATGCTTCGGCTTCTCGGGCGACGATGCGGAAAAGAAATGCCGCGTGCTCTCGGGCGGCGAGAAGGCGCGGCTGGTCATGGCCAAGATGCTCTACGACCCGCCGAACCTCCTGGTGCTCGACGAGCCGACGAACCATCTGGACATGGCCACGAAGGAGATGCTGATCGAGGCGCTCGCGCGCTATGAGGGCACCATGCTCTTCGTCTCGCACGACCGGCACTTCCTGAGCGCGCTGTCCAACCGGGTTCTGGAGCTCACGCCTGACGGCATCCATCAGTATGGCGGCGGCTACATCGAGTACGTGGCGCGCACCGGCCAGGAGGCTCCGGGCCTGCGGCACTGAACGGGGCCGGGCGCCGGCATCGGCTCCCCGCAAGGACAGGGTGCGAGCCGATGTGCTCGACCGCACATCTCCCTCGACTCCGCCGGGTCTATCCTGCGACTGGCGATGCGACCCTTGCCGACAGCCGCAGGGGCCGGGGCGTCCTGGCAGGAGCCGGACGCTCGCGGACATGAACCGCCGTCAGGACAAGCATGATGGGTGTCCCATGCTGGCGATCCGGAGCACCGTCCCCATGACCGGCCGGAACCGCCCCACAGGCGGGGCGGTCCCATGGTGAGCGAGGCCGGAAACACGCGGCTTCCGCGATGGAGCGTGATGCGCATGGCCGGAGAGGCCATGCGCCGGGCGAGACCGGGCCGGCACGGCATGTCGCCGTACTGAGCACGAGGCCGGCGCAGAACCTTCTCGCAGGCCGTCCGTCACTCCTCCCATTCAGGAGCCTGCGCATGATGATCCCCCACAGCCGGCCAACCTGCCTGTCTTCCAGATCGACCCTCCTGTCGGCCGTCGCGGCCTTCGCGCTCCTTGCCGGAGCCGCACAGGCCTGCCCGCTCGGCAGCCACGACAGCCCGCGCGTGCGGATGCTCCACGCCCTGCAGCAAAAGGGGCATCATGGTCACGGGACGACGGTGGCGCAGCTGCAATCCCAGGCCGGTCCCCAGACCCCGACGAAACCCTCCCGCACGGAGCTCGGCGCCTATGGCCGGAACCTGCCGCACGGCGCGGCGGCGCCGACCTCGGAGGCGAAGCCCGCCCTTCAGGACAATCTCGGTGCGCTCTCGTGGAGCATCGTCGATACGGCGAACCCCGAGGCGAAGGCCTATTTCGACCAGGGCTACCGCCTCGGCTGGGGCTTCAACCACGCCGAGGCGGCCCGCGCCTTCCGGGCGGCGCAGGAGCTCGATCCGAACTGCACCATGTGCCTGTGGGGCGAGGCATGGGTGTTAGGCCCCCACATCAATTACCCGATGGAGCCGGACGCGAATGCCCGGGCCCTGGCGGTCCTGGAACGGGCCAGGGGCGTAGCGGGCGCGGGAGAGATGCAGAGGGCGCTGATCGAGGCGCTGCTGCAGCGGCATTCGCCGGACGCGAACGCCGACCGCAAGGCGCTCGACCAGGCCTATGCGGATGCCATGGAGGCCGTGCAGGCCCGCTTCCCGCAGGATCCGGATGTGGCAGTGCTGACCGCGGACGCGCTCATGAATCTCAGCCCCTGGGATTACTGGGCCGATGGCGGAAAGACCCCGAAGGGCAAGACCGACCGCACCGTGGCGCTGCTCGAAGGCGTGCTCGGCGCACGGCAGCTCGGGCCGCTGCAGGCGATGCCCGACCATCCGGGCGCCATCCACCTCTACATCCACACGGTGGAGGCTTCCGACCGTCCCGAACGGGCCGCGCCCCATGCGGCCCGCCTCGAAGCCTTGATGCCCGGCGCCGGGCACCTCGTCCACATGCCGAGCCATATCTGGTACCGGCTTGGGCAATGGCGCGACAGTCTCGACGCCAATGTGCGCGCCGCGGCGGCGGACGAGGCGCTCATGGGGCAGGGCGGCGCGAGCCTGCTCTATGCCGAGGGCTACCACGCCCATAACGTCCATTTCGTCATGGTCTCGGCCCTGATGGGAGGCGATGGCCGCACGGCGGTGGACGGGGCGGGGAAACTCGCCGGAATCGTGTCCGACCGCACCAAGCGGGAGGTTCCCTGGACCCAGCCCATCGCGGCCGCTCCCTACAATGCCCATGCGCTCGTCACGAAACCGGAGGACGTGCTGGCGCTCGATGCGCCGGACGGCGATTTTCCGTTCGTGCGGGCGGCCTGGCACTATGCCCGAGGGGTGGCGCTGGCGCGTCTCGGGCGCACCGACGAGGCGCGTGCCGAGATGACGGCCATCGAGCAGCTGGAGAAAACGCCCGAGATCGCGGCGCTGACGGCGGCCGGCGTGCCGGGCTCCGACGTGCTGGCGATCTCGACGCGCGTGATCGACGCGCGCATCGCGCAGGCGGAAGGCGATCGGGACAGAGCCGCCACCCTGTTCAGGGAGGCGGCGGAAATCCAGGACCGCCTGCCCTACATGGAGCCGCCCTTCTGGTACTATCCGGTGCACCAGTCCCTGGGGGCGGCTTTGCTGGAGCAGGGCAGGACCGAGGACGCCCAGGCCGCCTTCCGCGCTGCGCTCGAACGCTCGCCCAATAACGGATGGGCGGCGGCAGGCCTGTTGCGCGCGGCCGAGGCTCAGGGCAATGCCCAGGCCGCCGAGGAGGCCCGGATGCTGCTGCAGAAAAACTGGTTCGGCGCGGAGCTTCCGTCGCTCGACCGGCTTTGAGGCAGGCGCCGGGCATCGCGCGTCCAGATCATGGGAGTCATGGCCGCACCCGTGCGGCCATGACGGGGCGATGCCTTACAGGCCTAGCTTCTTCTTCCGCTGCGCCAGCGTGCGCAGGCGCAGGGCGTTGAGCTTGATGAAGCCGGCCGCGTCCCGGTGGTCGTAGGCCACGGCGCCTTCCTCGAAGGTGACGAGGTCCTGGTCGTAGAGGGAATAGGGGCTCTCGCGGCCGATGAGGTGGACGCCGCCCTTGTAGAGCTTCAGGCGCACCTCGCCGGTGACGAATTCCTGGCTCTTGTCGATGAGCGCCTGGAGCATTTCGCGCTCGGGCGAGAACCAGAAGCCGTTATAGATGAGCTCGGCGTATTTCGGCATGAGCTCGTCCTTCAGGTGAGCCGCGCCGCGGTCGAGGGTGATCGACTCGATGCCCCGGTGGGCGAGGTGAAGGATCGTGCCGCCGGGGGTTTCGTACATGCCGCGGCTCTTCATGCCGACGAAGCGGTTCTCGACGAGGTCGAGGCGGCCGATGCCGTTGAGGCGGCCGAGCTCGTTGAGCTTCGCCAGCAGGTCGGCCGGGCCCATCTTCCTGCCGTCGATGGCGACGGGGTCGCCCTTCTCGAAGGTGATGGAGATGACGGTCGGCTTGTCGGGAGCCGATTCGGGATCGTTGGTGCGCGAATAGACGTAGTCCGGAACCTCAGCCGCCGGGTCTTCGAGCACCTTGCCCTCGGAGGAGGCGTGCAGGAGGTTGGCATCCACGGAGAACGGCGCCTCGCCGCGCTTGTCCTTGGCGATCGGGATCTGGTGCGCCTCCGCGAAGGCGATGAGCTGCTCGCGGGAGCGCAGGTCCCATTCGCGCCAGGGGGCGATCACGGTCACGTCGGGCTTGAGGGCGTAGTAGCCGAGCTCGAAGCGTACCTGGTCGTTGCCCTTGCCGGTGGCGCCGTGGGACACCGCATCGGCACCGACCTTTTCGGCGATCTCGATCTGCTTCTTGGCGATGAGCGGACGGGCGATGGAGGTGCCGAGCAGGTACAGGCCCTCGTACTGGGCATTGGCCCGGAACATCGGGAACACGTAGTCGCGCACGAACTCGTCGCGCAGGTCCTCGATGAAGATGTTCTCCGGCTTGATGCCGAGGAGCTCGGCCTTCTTGCGGGCAGGCTCCAGTTCCTCGCCCTGACCGAGATCGGCGGTAAACGTCACCACCTCGCAGCCATAGGTGGTCTGCAGCCACTTGAGGATGATCGAGGTGTCGAGGCCGCCGGAATAGGCGAGCACGACCTTGTTCACGCGCTTTTCAGCCATAGCAAGGGGTTCCGAGATTTCAACCGTGCCCGCGACTTAGAACGGAAGCTTGGGCGGCGCAACCGTGCAATTGGCCGGCGATATGCATCTCCGTCATTCCTGACCGGAAAAGCCGGAGCTGTTGCGGAAAGGCGCGATAAGCTAGGCAATGGGTTCCGCACCGATGCGGCTCGCCTTGCGGGGAGACGATTGCCATGCGCCGGCCGATTCTCGAGTTCTGGTACGATTTCGCCTCGACCTATTCGTATCTCGCGGCCATGCGCATCGAGGCCGCCGCCGAGGAGGCGGGGGTGGGGCTCGCCTGGCGGCCCTTCCTCCTGGGGCCGATCTTCGCCGCCCAGGGCTGGACCACCTCGCCGTTCAACCTCTACCCGGAGAAGGGCCGCTACATGTGGCGCGACATGGAGCGGGAGGCGGCCAGGCTCGACCTGCCCTTCTGTCGTCCGGAGCCCTTCCCGCAGAACAGCCTGCTCGCCGCCCGGGTTGCCCTGGTCGGAGCGGAGGCGGGCTGGACGCCCGCCTTCACCAAGGCGGTGTTCCTGATCGAGTTCGGCAAGGGCCGCAACATCTCCGACCCGGTGCTGCTCGCCGGCATCCTGGCCGATCTCGGGCTGGACGCGGATGCGGTGATCGGGGAGGCGCAAGGGGACGCCAACAAGGCGCGCCTGCGCCGGATGGGCGAGGAGGCCCAGGCGCGGGGCATCTTCGGCGCCCCCGCCTTCGTGGCCGAGGACCGGGAGATGTTCTGGGGCAACGACCGCCTGGAGCGGGCGCTGGAATGGGCGGCGGAGCACGGACGCCGCTCCGAGTGGCCGGTGTGAGCCCGGCGGGGCTGCGGCGGCTTCGCCCGGCGGCCCGGAAACGCTTGTGATCCGGCACGAAACGCGATAAAAGAACGCCCATCCGACAGGACATTGACGGTTGCCGTGTTGTGAGGGTGCGTGCGCGCGCCCTTGGTGCGTTTCCGAAAAGCCTGACGGAGCAAGCGTTTCCATCCGTCGATGATACGCCGGCCCGCTCCATGGAGCGGCATGCCCGGGACCTGGCCCTGAAGGGGCGTCCCTGGCAGCGGCGGCTGGAAACGGCCCGTTCACACGAGCCGCCGGCGTTGCCCCTTAAACGAGGGCCATTCAGGAGAACATATGTCCGCAGCATACCAACAAGCGCCGAGCCGTGAGGATTTCGCGGCCCTGCTCGAAGAATCCTTCCGCACGAACGAGATCAGCGAAGGCTCGGTCGTCAAGGGTAAAGTGGTCGCGATCGAGAAGGACGTCGCGGTCATCGACATCGGCGCCAAGACCGAAGGCCGCGTGGCCCTCAAGGAATTCGCAGGCCCCAACCGCGACCAGACGATCAACGTCGGCGACGAGGTCGAGGTCTATGTCGAGCGCATCGAGAATGCGCTGGGCGAGGCCGTCATCTCCCGTGACAAGGCCCGCCGCGAAGAGAGCTGGGTCAAGCTCGAGAAGGCCTTCGAGGCCCAGGAGCGCGTCAACGGCGTCATCTTCAACCAGGTCAAGGGCGGCTACACGGTCGATCTCGACGGCGCCGTGGCGTTCCTGCCGCGCTCGCAGGTCGACATCCGTCCCGTCCGCGACGTCACCCCGCTCATGGGCGTGGCTCAGCCGTTCCAGATCCTCAAGATGGACCGCCGCCGCGGCAACATCGTCGTGTCGCGCCGCACGGTCCTCGAAGAGAGCCGCGCCGAGCAGCGTTCCGAGCTCGTGGCGAACCTCGAAGAGGGTCAGGTCATCGACGGCGTGGTCAAGAACATCACCGAGTACGGTGCGTTCGTTGATCTCGGCGGCATCGACGGCCTCCTGCACGTCACCGACATGGCATGGCGCCGCGTGAACCATCCGTCCGAGGTCGTAACCATCGGCCAGACGGTCAAGGTGAAGATCATCAAGATCAACCACGAGACGCACCGCATCTCGCTCGGCATCAAGCAACTCCTGGCCGATCCGTGGGAGGGCATCGCCGCCCGCTACCCGGTCCAGGCGAAGCTCAAGGGCCGCGTTACGAACATCACCGACTACGGCGCGTTCGTCGAGCTCGAGCCGGGCATCGAAGGCCTGATCCACGTCTCCGAGATGTCCTGGACGAAGAAGAACGTCCATCCGGGCAAGATCATCTCCACCTCGCAGGAGGTTGAGGTCGTGATCCTCGAGGTCGATCAGGTGAAGCGCCGCATCTCGCTGGGCCTGAAGCAGACGCTGCAGAACCCGTGGGAGGCCTTCGCCGAGAAGCACCCTGTCGGCTCCGAGGTCGAGGGCGAGGTCAAGAACAAGACCGAGTTCGGTCTGTTCATCGGTCTCGAGAACGACGTCGACGGCATGGTCCACCTCTCGGACCTCGACTGGAACCGTCCGGGCGAGCAGGTCATCGACGACTTCAAGAAGGGCGACATGGTGCGTGCCCAGGTTCTCGACGTGGACGTCGAGAAGGAGCGCATCTCGCTGGGCATCAAGCAGCTCGGCGGCGACCCCTTCGCGGAAGCCGGAGAGATCAAGAAGGGCCAGATCGTCACCTGCGAGGTTCTCGAGGTGAAGGACGGCGGCCTGGAGGTGAAGATCGTCGACACCGACCTCAACACCTTCATCAAGCGCAACGAGCTCGCTCGCGACCGCGCCGACCAGCGCCCCGAGCGCTTCGCCGTGGGCGAGAAGCTCGATGCCCGCGTCACGCAGTTCGACCGCAAGGCCCGCCGCGTCACCGTCTCCGTCAAGGCCCTCGAGGTCGCTGAGGAGAAGGAAGCCATGGCGCAGTACGGCTCGACCGACTCGGGCGCTTCGCTCGGCGACATCCTCGGCGCGGCCCTCAAGGCCCGCACCGACAAGAAGTAATCGGGCCGGCAACGGCTCGACCGTCCCCGGGCTCTGGCCCGGGGCCACCGAACAGACCCGCGCGAGCGATCGCGCGGGTTTTTTGCTGCGCGGGCCGAGGCCCCGTCCATGGACTTTCCGCCCCGGCGCCACAGCTTTCCGGCGAAGCCTCGGGAGCGAAGAACAGGCTGGCAGGCCATGGCGCGTGGGCAAGACGACGCGGGTCTCGGGACCCGGCTGCGGAACTGGGCACGGACGGTCAGGACCGACGCGGTGGCGCTTTCGCTCGCCGTCGGCGACCGGCGGGTGCCCTGGCATGCCAAGCTCGCGGCCGCCGTGGTGGCGGCCTATGCGCTCAGCCCCATCGACCTGATTCCCGATTTCATCCCGGTCCTCGGCTATCTCGACGACGTGATCCTCGTGCCGCTCGGCATCCTGCTCGCGGTGAGGCTGATCCCGGCCCCTGTGATGGAGGAACTGCGCGTCGAGGCGCGGGCCCGGGCGGAGCGCCCGAGGAGCCGGGCCGGGGCTCTTGCCGTCGTGGCCCTCTGGGTCGCGGCGGCCGCCTTCCTGATCTGGGCCTTCTGGCCCGACCGGGCGTCGTGAAGCCTGTCCCGTCCTACGGGGCCGCATGGCAGGGGTGCAGGTTTTTTATTGGTTAACCGCCTTGCCGCCCTATCTGCCTTCGCAATAGGGTGTCGCCTTTGAAGCAGGCACCATGCAAGAGACGAAATTCATGCCCATCGATGCCGAAGCCATCACCGATCGCCGCCGTCTGCGCCGCAAGCTGACCTTCTGGCGCGTCGCAGGCATCCTGGCTCTCATCGCCGCCGTCCTCGCCTTCGGCTATGCCGCCACCGACCGGTTCGGCATTCCGGAGGGGCGGACCCACGTGGCCCGCATCGCCGTCAACGGCTTCATCATCAGCAACCAGCAGCGCATGGCCGACCTGATGGACCGGGTCGGCAAGGCCAATTCCGTGTCCGGCGTGGTGATTTCCATCAACAGCCCGGGCGGCACCACCACGGGTTCCGAGGAACTCTACCGCAATATCCGCAAGCTCGCCGAGAAGAAGCCCGTCGTGACCTTCGTCGACGGCACCGCGGCTTCGGGCGGCTACATCACGGCCATCGCGGCCGACCACATCGTCGCCCGCGAGACCTCCCTCGTCGGCTCCATCGGCGTCCTGTTCCAGTTCCCCGATGTGTCCGGCCTGCTCGACCACCTGGGCGTGCGGGTCGAGGAGGTGAAGTCCGCTCCGCTGAAGGCCGAGCCGAGCCCGTTCAAGCCCACGAGCCCCGAGGCCCGCGCGGCCCTGCAATCGGTGGTCAACGACACCTTCGACTGGTTCAAGACCCTGGTGCGGGAGCGCCGGCGCCTGAACGAGGCCGAATTGGCGACCGCGTCCACGGGCCAGGTCTTCAGCGGGCGCCAGGGCGTGTCCCTCAAGCTGGTCGACCGGATCGGCAGCGAGCGGGATGCGGTCGCCTGGCTCGAGCAGGAAAGGGGCGTGGCGCGGGACCTGCCGGTGCGCGAATGGGAGCCCCGCAGCGAACGCGACTTCTCGATCATCGCTCTGGCCGCGACCGGCGCCGACCTCTTCGGCTTCGAGCGAGCCGCCGAGTCTCTCCGCCGGTCCGCCGTCAGCCTTCAGGCCGCTCAGCTTGACGGTCTGCTGGCGCTCTGGCACCCTTCCGAAAAATAAAGCAGCATCAAACATATAGCCGTTCCATGATCAAATCCGAACTGGTGCTCAAGCTCGCTGAGCAGAATCCGCATTTGTATCAGCGCGACGTCGAGAACATCGTGAACGCGATTCTCGATACCATCGCCGATGCTCTTGCCAGGGGTGACCGGGTTGAACTGCGCGGCTTCGGCGCGTTCTCCGTGAAGAAGCGGGATGCCCGCACCGGGCGCAACCCGCGCACGGGTGAATCCGTTTCCATCTCCGAAAAAGTCGTTCCCGTCTTCAAGACGGGGAAGGAAATGCGTCAGCGCCTCAATGCCTCCCCCAAGGTTCTGAAGGCTGCCGCAGCCCAATAACCCGAGGGATGGTCCGTACATGATTCGGTTTCTGAAGGCGTTGATTCTCCTGCCCGTCGCGATTCTCGTCGTGCTGCTCGCGGTCGCCAACCGCGCGCCGGTGACCCTGTCGTTCGATCCGTTCTCGGACGTGCCGGAATTCTCGGCCGAACTGCCCCTGTTCGCCGTGATCTTCGCCGCCGTCGCGCTGGGCGTGGTGATCGGCGGCACGGCCTCCTGGCTCGCTCAAGGACGCAACCGCAAGGAGCGCCGCCGCTTCCGCCGCGAGGCCCGCACCCTGCGCCACGAGACCGAGCGCCTGCGCACGCAGAACCAGACCACCACCACCGGCCCGGCAGCCCTGCCGCGTCCGCAGGCCTCCGCCTACTAGACCGGCCTTCCGGCCCCTCGGAAGACCCGCTTCACCCCTTGCGACGCATCGTGTCGCGCGAGAACGGCTCCCGCCTTCTTCGCGCGACGCCCTGGAAGAGACCATGCACGTCATCACAGCCGCCGAGATCGACCGGGTTCTCACCTTTCCCGCCCTGATCGATGCCCTGGCCGAGGCCTTTCGCGGCGACATCGTCACCCCGGTCCGCCACCACCACGAGGTCGAGCGCTCCGGCGCCCACGGCACGCTCCTGCTCATGCCGGCCTGGACCGGCCCCGCCACGCAGGACGGCTATGTGGGCGTGAAGATCGTCTCGGTGTTCCCGGAAAACGGGGCGAAGAACCTTCCCAGCGTGCTCGGCACCTACATGCTGATGGACGGTGCGACCGGCCAGCCGCGCGCCGCCCTCGACGGCACGCGCCTGACCGTGTGGCGCACGGCCGCCGCCTCGGCGCTCGCGGCGCGCTATCTTGCCCGCGAGGATGCGAGCCGCATGGTGATGGTCGGCGCCGGATCGCTCGCGCCCTTCCTCATCCGGGCCCATATGAGCCAGCGCCCGATCCGAGAGGTGGCGCTGTGGAACCACAGGCCCGAGAAGGCCGAGAGCCTCGCCGCCGAGCTCAAGGCGCAGGGCCTTCCGGTCACCGCCGTCGCCGACCTCGAAGGCGCGGTGCGCGAGGCCGACCTCGTCTCCTGCGCGACGCTCTCCAGCGCTCCCATCGTCGAGGGCGCGTGGCTGAAGCCGGGCGCCCATCTCGACCTGGTCGGCGCCTTCAATCTCAGGATGCGCGAGGCCGACGACGAGGCGATCCGCCGGGCGCAGGTCTATGTCGATACGCAGGCCGCCAAGCACGAGGGCGGCGACGTGGCGCTGGCGCTCAAGGGCGGCGCCATCGCCGAGAGCCACGTGCGCGGCGACCTGTTCGACCTGTGCCGGAACCCGATCCGGCGCGAGAACGAGGCGATCACCCTGTTCAAGTCGGTCGGAACCGCCCTGGAGGACCTGGCTGCGGCGATGCTGGTGTGGCGCTCCGTGGCGAAAGCGTCGTAACATCCGTCCATGGACAACCTGGTCAAGATCTGCGGGCTCTCCACGCCCGAAACCCTGGACGCTGCCCTCTCGGCCGGCGCGGACTGGGTCGGGTTCGTGCGCTTCGCCAGGAGCCCCCGCCATGTGGGCCTGGATCTCGGCCGCGATCTCTCGGGCCAGGCGAAGGGCCGCGCCCTGCGCGTGGTTCTCCTGGTCGATGCGGAGGATGCGGACATCGCCGACGCGGTCGAGGCGCTCGATCCCGATCTGCTCCAGCTTCACGGCCACGAGACGCCCGAGCGGGTCGCCGCGATCCGTGAGAGGTTCGGCCGTCCGGTCGTGAAGGCGCTGGGCATCGCGGACTCGTCCGATCTCGCGGCGCTCGCAGCCTACGGCGAGGCCGCGGATCATCTTCTCCTGGACGCCAAGCCGCCCCGGATCCCGGGCTCGCTGCCCGGCGGCAACGGGTTGTCCTTCGACTGGCGGCTTCTTGTCGGGCTTGACCCCGGCGTCTCCTTCATGCTGTCAGGAGGGCTCAACCCCGACAACGTGGCGGAGGCGATCCGGCTGACCGGCTCCAGGGCCGTCGACGTGTCGTCGGGGGTGGAGGCCGGGCCCGGCATCAAGGACCCCAGCAAGATCGAGGCCTTCGTCAAGGCAGCCCGGGCGGCATTCGCCGCCCAGAACCGTTAAGGCAGGACAGGCGTGTCAGCTCAGCCCCAACCGAACTCCTTCCGCACCGGACCCGACGAGCGCGGGCATTTCGGCATCTTCGGCGGCCGCTTCGTGGCCGAGACCCTGATGCCGCTGATCCTCGATCTGGAGAAGGCCTACGGCGAGGCCAAGGCGGATCCCGCCTTCAAGGCCGAGATGGACGGGTACATGACCCATTACATCGGCCGCCCGAGCCCGCTCTATTTCGCCGAGCGCATGACCGAGCATCTCGGCGGAGCAAAAATCTACTTCAAGCGCGAGGAGCTGAACCACACGGGCGCCCACAAGGTGAACAACGTGCTGGGTCAGATCCTTCTCGCCCGCCGCATGGGCAAGAAGCGCATCATCGCCGAGACCGGCGCGGGCCAGCACGGCGTCGCCACCGCGACGCTCTGCGCGCGCTTCGGCCTGGAATGCATCGTCTACATGGGCGCGGTGGACGTGGAGCGGCAGAAGCCCAACGTCTTCCGCATGAACATGCTGGGCGCCAAGGTGGTGCCCGTGCAGTCCGGCACGAAGACCCTCAAGGACGCCATGAACGAGGCGCTGCGCGACTGGGTCACCAACGTCGCCGACACGTTCTACTGCATCGGCACCGTGGCGGGCCCGCATCCCTATCCGGCCATGGTGCGCGATTTCCAGGCTGTGATCGGCCAGGAGACCCGCGAGCAGATGATGCAGGCCGAAGGCCGCCTGCCGGATTCCCTCGTCGCCTGCATCGGCGGCGGTTCCAACGCCATCGGCCTGTTCCATCCCTTCCTCGACGACCGGGGGGTGGAGATCTACGGGGTCGAGGCGGCGGGCCACGGCCTGACCCAGCTCCACGCGGCGTCCCTGTCGGGTGGCCGCCCCGGCGTGCTGCACGGCAATCGCACCTATCTGCTGATGGACCGCGACGGCCAGATCCAGGACGCTCACTCCATCTCCGCCGGCCTCGACTATCCGGGCATCGGCCCGGAACATGCCTGGCTGCACGATGTGAGACGGGTCAACTACATCTCGGCCACGGACGACGAGGCGCTGGAAGCCTTCCAGCTCTGCTCCAAGCTCGAGGGCATTCTGCCCGCACTGGAGCCCAGCCACGCGCTGGCCAAGGTGATGGAACTCGCGCCGCAGAAGCCCAAGGATCACCTGATGGTGGTCAATATCAGCGGTCGCGGCGACAAGGACCTCTTCACCATCGCCGAGCACCTGAAGCAGGACATCGTCTGACGAACAGGCTGGAGGAGGTCTCTCCTTCAGTCGTTCAGCATCGCTTCGAGGAAAAGCTCGGGATCCAGGCAGAACTCCCGCAGCAGGCGGAAATGCTGCGTATCCTCCAGCCTGACCGGCGCGAGGCCATGTTTCGTCAGCCCGAGAAGCCGCGCTCCCGGATAGGCCATCAGCATCGGCGAGTGGGTCGCCATGATGACCTGGCAGTACCCGGAACGGTCCATCCTCTGCAGCAGCTTGAGGAACTCGATCTGGCGCGACGGCGAGAGGGCCGATTCGGGCTCGTCGAAGATGTACAGGCCCTGCTTGGCGCAACGCTCCTCGAAGAAGCGCAGGAATCCTTCCCCATGGGAATGGGAGAGGAAGTCCGGAGGAGCCTCGTTGGCGTCGAGGGCTGCCGTATCCAGGTAGCGGGACACCGAGAAAAAGCTCTCCGCCCTGAAGAACCAGCCATTGGTGACCCGCGGCAGCCAGCTGGCCCGGAGAGCCTGCCCGAGAACCCCGCCCATCGCCTCCACGGCCCGGGAATGATCGACGGGCCGATAGCCCTTGCCGCCGCCCGCCTCGTCATAGCCGGCGAGGGCTGCGATCCCTTCCAGGATGGTTGATTTCCCGACCCCGTTCTCGCCGACGATGATCGTGACCGATCGGTCGAACTCCATCGCGAAGTCCGCATCCCGGAAGATCGGCAGGCAAAACGGATAGGTCGAGGGGTCCCCCAGGCGCTCCCCGTCGAGCCACAGGCGCCTCAGATAGGGCGCGCGCAATCGGGTCATCTGAGAGGTCTTCGCCATGGCAGCATCCTGACGGTCGGGCCGATGGGCCTGCGCCCGATTCGAGTTCGGACGACGTTACACGCGGCCATGGAGAGATGTGAGATCCCTGTCCACATCCCGTAAATCCCGTGCTAAAGACCCGCCCATGACACAGCGCATCGAAGCCCGTTTCGAAAAATGCCGCCAGGAGGGCCGCGCCGCCCTCGTGACCTACGTCATGGCGGGGGACCCGGATCCCGAGACCTCCCTCGAGATCCTGAGGAGCCTGCCCAAGGCCGGCGCCGACATCGTCGAGTTCGGCCTGCCCTTCACGGATCCCATGGCCGACGGCCCGGCGATCCAGGCGGCGGGGCTTCGCGCCCTCAAGGTCGGGCAGGACACGGTCAAGACCCTGGACCTCATCCGGCGCTTCCGGGCCGAGGATGCGGAGACGCCCGTGATCCTCATGGGCTATTTCAACCCGATCTACGTCTATGGCGTCGACCGCTTCCTGGCCGATGCCAAGGAGGCCGGCGTCGACGGCCTGATCGTGGTGGATCTTCCGCCGGAGGAGGACGACGAGCTCTGCCTGCCGGCGCTCGAGGCGGGCCTGGCCTTCATCCGCCTCGCCACGCCCACCACCGACGACCATCGCCTGCCGGCGGTGCTGAAGAACACGGCGGGCTTCGTCTATTACGTCTCGATCACCGGCATCACCGGCGCGGCGACCCCGGATTTCGGCAAGGTCGCCACGGCGGTGGAGCGCATCAAGCGTCATACCCCGCTGCCCGTGGTGGTCGGCTTCGGCGTGAAGAGCGGTGCCCATGCGGCGGCGGTGGCGCAAGGGGCCGACGGCGTCGTGGTGGGCTCGGCGCTCATCGACGCCATGAAGGGCACCCTCGACGGGGAAGACCGCGCCACCTCGCGCACGGTCGAGGCCGTCACCACATTGGTGAAGGAACTGAGCGAAGGCGTGCGGTCGGTCGCGAAGAAGGCGGCGGCCGCATAGAGCAACGGAAGGCCTCGTCCTGAGGAGCTGCGCCAGCAGCGTCTCGAAGGGTCGGAGGCCGGTTCCAGCAGGCTCCGGAGACGCCCTCGTGCTTCGAGACGGTCACCGAGTGACCTCCTCGGCATGAGGGCTGCGGAGTGCCTCTGAAAGAGAAGGTAGAAAGATGAACTGGATCTCCGAAGTCGTCCGTCCGAAGATCAAGACGCTCTTCAAGCGCGAGACCCCGGACAATCTCTGGATCAAGTGCCCGGAGACCGGACAGGTCGTGTTCCACAAGGATGTGGAGGCGAACCAGTGGGTCATCCCCGGTTCCAACCACCACATGCGCATTTCGGCCACCCAGCGCCTGCAGCTCATGTTCGACGGAGGCACCTGGCTCGACGTGGCGCTTCCCGAGGTGGCGGTGGATCCGCTCAAGTTCCGCGACGAGAAACGCTACGTGGACCGCCTGAAGGACGCCCGCGCCAAGACGGGCCAGCAGGACGCCTTCAAGGTCGGCTTCGGCCGGGTCGAAGAGACCCCGATGACCATCGCGGTGCAGGATTTCGGCTTCATGGGCGGATCGCTCGGCATGGCCGCGGGCGAGGCCTTCATCAAGGGCGCGGAAACGGCCCTCGAGAAGCAGACGCCCTACGTGCTCTTCGCCGGTTCCGGCGGCGCGCGCATGCAGGAGGGCATTCTCTCGCTCATGCAGATGCCGCGCACGACGGTGGCCATCCGCCGCCTGCGCGAGGCGAAGCTGCCCTATATCGTGGTGCTCACCAACCCGACCACCGGCGGCGTCACGGCGTCCTACGCCATGCTGGGCGACGTGCACCTGGCCGAGCCCGGCGCGCTCATCGGCTTCGCCGGTCCGCGCGTGATCGAGCAGACCATCCGCGAGAAGCTGCCCGACGGCTTCCAGCGCTCCGAGTACCTCAAGGACCACGGCATGGTGGACATGGTCGTGCACCGCCACGACCTGAAGCCCACCATAGCCCGCCTGTCGCGCCTCTTCACCAAGACGCCAGTCGCCGGTGCGCCGGTGGCCGAGGCCGCCGAGTAAGACGTTTTCGGAGACAGGGCGATGGATTCGTCGGATGCGCTGATCGCGCGCTTTCTCGCCCTGCACCCGAAGACCATCGATCTGTCCCTCGGGCGGATCCAGCGTCTCCTCGGGGAGCTCGGCCATCCCGAGCGCCGCCTGCCGCCCACGATCCATGTGGCCGGCACCAACGGCAAGGGCTCGACCATCGCGTTCATGCGGGCGATCCTGGAAAGCGCGGGCCTCGCCGTCCACGTCTATACCTCGCCCCATCTGGTCCGCTTCCACGAGCGCATCCGCCTCGGGCGCATCGGCGGCGGGCAGTATGTGGGCGAGGATCGCCTCGTCGAGGCCCTGCGCCGCTGCGAGAAGGTCAATGCGGGCCAGCCCATCACCGTGTTCGAGATCACGACCGCCGCCGCCATCCTGCTGTTCTCGGAGGAGCCCGCCGACGTGCTCCTGCTGGAGGTGGGTCTCGGGGGACGCTTCGACGCCACCAACGTGATCGACCATCCGGCCGCCGCCGTCGTCACCTCCATCGGGCACGACCACGCGGAGTATCTCGGCACCACCCTGAAGGCCATCGCCAAGGAGAAGGCCGGCATCTTCAAGCGCGGCTGCCCGGCGGTGATCGCGCCGCAGGATTACACGGAGGCCGACGAGACCCTGCGCGACGAGGCGGAGCGGATCGGCGCCTCGCCGCTCCTGGTGGGCCAGCAGGATTTCTCCGTTCACGAGGAAGGAGGGCGCCTCGTCTATCAGGACGAGAAGGGCCTCCTCGACCTGCCGCGGCCCAGGCTCGTCGGGCGCCACCAATACATCAATGCGGGCACCGCCATCGCGGCCCTGCGGGCGGCCGGCTTCGAGCAATTCGAGACCTCGGCCTTCGAGGCCGGGATCACCCGCGCCGAATGGCCGGGCCGATTGCAGCGCCTGTCCAAGGGTCGCCTGCCCGAGATCGCGCCCCGGGGCTGCGAACTCTGGCTCGACGGCGGCCACAACGCCGATGGCGGGCGCGTTCTCGCCGCCGCCATGGCCGACCGGAGCGAGCGCAGCGATGCGCCCCTGGTGCTGATCGCCGGCATGCTCGGCACCAAGGATTCGGAAGCCTTCTTCAAGAATTTCCTGGGACTGGCCCGGGAGGTGATCGCGGTTCCCATTCCGGGCCAGATCGCCGCGCGCCCGGCTGACGAGGTCGCGGCCATCGCGGCGAGCGTGGGCCTGACCACCTCGACCAAGGCCAGCGTCGAATCGGCCCTCGCCTCGCTCCACGACTACGTCTGGGAGCACCCGCCCCGCATCCTCATCTGCGGCTCGCTCTACCTCGCGGGCGAGGTGCTGGCCGCGAACGGAACGCTGCCGCAATAGGCGACGACACGAAAAAGGGGCCTTTCGGCCCCTTTCCAAATTCCGTTATGGCAGAGCTCAGGCCGAGGCCTGGATCCACTTGGCGAGGTCGCCCTTGGGGGCGGCGCCGATCTTCTGGGCCACCACCTGGCCGCCCTTGAACATCATCAGGGCCGGGATCGAGCGGATGCCGAACTGCGACGCGACCTGCGGGTTCTCGTCCACGTTGATCTTCGCGATCTTCACCTTGCCGGCCATCTCGTTGGAGATCTCTTCCAGGGCCGGGCCGATCATGCGGCAGGGACCGCACCACTCGGCCCAGAAATCGACCACGACGGGCTCGGAGGAGTTCAGGACGTCCTGCGAGAAGCTCGCATCGGTCACCTTAACGGTCGCCATTGCATCACCTTTGTTCTGTTACCGCGACTCATGTCCCGAGTCGCTCAACGATAAGGCCTAGTTAAGAACGGCCTTTTCGGGAATCAAGCAAGGGGCCTTTCCCTCACGCCGCTTTGATGAGGGTAAGAGCCGATTCCAGATCCGGTTCCCGCAATTCGTGGATCACCGGCCCCGAGGTCCAGACCAGGAAAGCCCGCACCCGTCTGCCCGGATAGATCTCCTGGAGAAGCGTCCGGTAGAGGGCAAGCTGGGCCACGTAGGAGCGTGGCGGCGGCTGGCCCGGCCGGGGCGGGCGGGCCGTGGTCTTGAAATCCGCCACCAGAACCTCGTCGTCGAGCACCGCCAGCCGGTCGATCTGGCCCGAGACCATGAGGTCGCCCGCCGCCGTCCCGACCCGGCCCGCGATGGGCGCCTCGGCCCGTGAGGCCGGGCCGAAAAGCGGCTTCAGGTCGGGATGGTCCAGGACGCCGAGGGCGCTGGCGACCACGGCCGCGCGCACATCCTCGCGCAGGCGCGGCGCGCGGGCCTTCACATAGGCCCCCGCCATGGCCTCCCGGCGCTCCAGAGGCAGGCTCGGGAGACGTTCCAGCAGGGCATGGACCAGGGTGCCGCGCAGGCGCGCGTCCGGGGCGTAGGGTCCGTCGCCGGGGCGGGCCAGACGCTCGGCCGCGCCCAAGGCGCTGGAAGGCCTGATCGGCGGCAGGGGCTCGGGCTCGGGATGGGCCGGCAGGCTCAGCCAATCCGGCACCTCGACGGGTTCGAGGGGCACGATTTCCGCGCTGGCCGCGGGTCGGGCCAGGGGCGCGCCGTCGCGCCAGACCTCGATGGGGCCGTAAGGTGCCTCGCTCAGCTCCAGGCCCCCGGCCTTCTCGATGAGCCCGTGCCGGATCATCTCGCACCAGGCTTCCTGCGGCGAATCCTTGCGGCCCGTCAGGTAGGGGGCGATGACCAGCCGGTCCTTGGCCCGGGTCATGGCCACGTAGAGGAGGCGGTTGTGCTCCTCGTGGCCCTTGGCGTGCAGGGTCTCGCGCGCCTGGGCCATCACGTCCGAATCGTAGGACTTGCCCGGCGACCAGACCGGAACCGTCTCGCCGAACCGGGTCGGCAGCTGCAGGAGCGGCGGGTCGCGGCCCAGAACCTCGCAGCCGTCGATGAGGATGACGATCGGCGCCTCCAGGCCCTTGGCGCCGTGCACGGTCATCACCCGCACCTCGTTGTTCACCGCGTCGAGGTCGCGCTTGATGGTGTGGGAGGCGGATTCGAACCGGTTGAGGAACACGGTGAGCGAGGGCGTCTCCGTCGTCTCGGATTGGTGGGCGAAGCACAGGAAGGCGTCGATGGCGTCGCCCGCCTCGCTGCCCAGCCGCGCCACCAGCTTCGAGCGCCCGCCCCGGGGCCCGAGCAGGGTGGCGAAGAAGCCGAAGGGCCCGTGCGTGCGGGCAAGCTCCTGCCAGGCGTGCAGGGCTTCGAGACCGGCCCCGGCGGCCTTGTCGCCCGCCTCCGCGTGCCGCTCCAGGGCGGCCAGCAGGGATTCCTCGTCCGCCCGGTAGGCCGCGATGCGGATCAGGTCGTCGTCGGTCAGGCCCACGAGGGGCGACTTGAGGGCGGTCGCCAGCGTCAGGTCGTCCTCCGGCAGCAGCGCCGCGCGGCCTGCCGCGACGAGGTCGAGCACCGCGATGTGCTCGCCGATATTGAGCCGGTCCGCGCCCGCCACCGGCACGCCCGCTTCCTTCAGCGCCCGGATCACCGCCTCGAAGGCGGCGCCGCGTTTTCTCACCAGCACGAGCACGTCGCCCGCGCTCCAGACGCGGCCCATCTCGTCGCCCTTGGTGGTCCAGCATTTCACGGCCTGCGCGACCCGCCGGGCCACGACCACGGGCGGGGATTGCTGCTCGGGCTGGTCGACCGGCAGCACCCAGGCCTCCGGCTCCTCCTCCTCGGCGGGGGTCTCGGTCGGCCACAATTCCACGAGGCCCGGCGCATGGGGACGCGCGCTCTCGTGCACCGTGCCGACCGCCTTGTCCTCGAAGGACAGGCCCTTGAAGTGCCGGTCCACCGCGAAGGTGGCGTCCACGGCGGACAGCACCGCCTTGGCGGAGCGGAAGGAGACCGTGAGGCGCACATCCTCGAAGGGCAGCTCCGCCGCGCTCACCTTGCGCGACCAGGTCTGGCGGCTCGATTCGAATTCCTGCGGGGCGGCGCCCTGGAAGCCGTAGATCGACTGCTTGGGGTCGCCGACCGCGAACAGCGTGCGCACGCGCTTCCCTTGGGCGCCGAAGCCTGCGGTGAAATCCTCGGTGATGCGGCGCAGGATTTCCCATTGCTCCGGGTTCGTGTCCTGCGCCTCGTCGACGAGCACGTGGTCGATGCCGCGGTCGAGCTTGTAGAGCACCCAGGCCGCGTCGCCCCGGTTCAGGAGCTGCAGGGTCTTGTCGATGAGGTCCTGGAAATCGAGGGCGCCGAGGCGCGCCTTCGCCTGATCGACCCGCAGGCTGATCTCGGCCGCGAGGGTGAACAGGGCCGTGGTGCGCGCGAAGGCGCGCGCGGCCTTGCGCTTCTCGATGAGGCGCCAGATGCGCTGCTGCTCCGCGAGCAGCTTCTCCTTCAGCGCCGGATCGACGGATTTCGTGACGAGACGGGACTCCGCGCGGGGTGTCCAATCCGATTCCTTGAGGAAGATCGTCAGGTAGTGAGTGAGCTTCTCGTCCGGATTGCTCGCCTCGGACGCGGCGATGAAGGCGGCGGCGCGTTCCTGGTCGGTCGTCTTGCCGGCCAGAAGCTCCCGGGCGATGGAAGGCCAGCTGTCGGGGCCGATCCCGCCGTCGAGCATCGCCTGCTCGACGCTCTCGATCGTCTCGTCGGGGGCCAGCCCCAGCTCTTTTCGCAGAAGCGCCGGACCGTCGACGCGATGGAGAAACGTCTTGCAGCGCATGGCGGCGTTCAGCGCCGATGTCAGCGCATCGCCCGCCGCCTCCACGCTCACGATGTCGAGCGCCTCGGCGAGCTCCGGATAGTTGCCGCTCGACGCGTCCGCCAGCACGTTCGCCATGGCGGCTGCCAGCATCTCGTCGGTCTGGCTCTCGTCGAGCACCGCGAAGCGGGCGGGCACGTTGGCCTCGAAGGGCACGAGATGCAGAAGCCGCTCGCAGAAGGCGTGGATGGTGTCGATCTTCAGGCCGCCCGGCGTTTCCACCGCGCGGGCGAAGAGGGTGCGGGCGAGCCTGACCTGCTGGCGGGTCGGGCGCTCGCCTTCGAGCTCCGTCAGCTCCTTGACGAGGCTCTCCTCGTCCAGCGTCACCCATTTGCCCAGGCGCTCGAAGACGCGGATCGCCATGTTGGCGGCGGCGGCCTTGGTGAAGGTGAGGCACAGGATCCGGCCGGGCGGGGAGCCTGCGAGCAGCAGGCGCACGACCCGGTCCGTGAGCACCTTCGTCTTGCCCGCGCCCGCATTGGCCGACACCCAGGCCGAGGCGCGTGGATTGGCGGCGCGGCGCTGCGCTTCGCGCGTGTAGTCCGGAATGACGAGATCGTCGCTCATTCGAAGCCCTCGCCGCCGCCCGCGCTCGCGAGCGACCATTCCTTCACCCGCGCCAGGTGGTCGTATTCGGAGAAGCGGCGCGCATATTTCGGGAAGGGCCGCGACACGTAAGCCGCCTCGCCCTTGGCATAGCGGGCGATCATGCCCTCGAAGCGACGGCGATGTTCTTCCACGATCTCCGGCACCGAGCGCTCCTCGTCGCGTCCCGGCTTGATCTCCCGCGGCCTGATCGGCTCGCGCCCGCCCGTGGTGTGGATGTAGACGAGGTCCGGCGTCTCCTTCGCGGCAGGCATGCCCTTGAAGGCGCCCTTCATCAGCATCACGGCCTCCAGGGTGAGCTGCGGCGAGAAGCCGGCATAGACCTCGCGCAGGCCCGGCGGCTGCCCGGTCTTGAAGTCGATGATGGTGAAGCCCCCGTCGCGCCTCTGTTCGATCCGGTCCGCGCGGGCGCGAAGGGTGAACACGCTGCCGTCGCCGAGCGGGATCGGCAGCTTGCCGGAACGCTCGGCATGGACCTCCACGAGATCCGGCCGCCGACCCTGCTCCCAGACCACGAATGCGGTGGCGAGCCGCGTGAAGCGCGGCCACCATTCCGCGTAGAGCTCGGGATAGGCGTCGGCGATGTCCGCGAAGGCTTCCGTGCCGCGCGACAGCAGGTCCTCCAGCGCGTGGGCGGGCAGGGCCTTCGGATAGGCCTCCGCGAAGCCGCCGAGAACGTCGTGGATGATCGTGCCGCGATCGGCGGCGCTGGGGGCCACGGCGATGGCGTCGAGGGCGTCGAGCTTGAGGATGTGGCGCGCGAAGATCGAATAGGGGTCGCGCACCAGCGTCTCGATTTCCGTGACGCTCAGGCTGCGCGGGAACAGGGCAGGGTCGGGCTTCGGCCGCGGCCGGGCCAGGGGCGGCGCGGGCTGCGGCGTGTCGAGATGGCGGGCGAGGCGGCGGTAGCGCTCGCCCGCCTTCGTCATCTCCGCCCATACGTCCTTGCCGGTGAAGGCCTTCAGGCGCTGCAGGAAGCGCGAGGGCACCATGGGCGAGCCGTCGCGCTTCTGCGCGCGGGTGATCACCACGTCGTGGGTGCCGAGCGCCTGCACGAAATCGTGCGCGGTCTGGCCGATGCGGCGCTCGGGCGGCGCCAGCCCCACGCGGGCGCGCATGGGCCGGTTGAGGAAGGCGTCCGTCACCGTGCGCGGGGGCCAGGTGCCCTCGTCGAGGCCCCCCAGCACCACCCGGTCCACCGACAGAAGGCGGGCCTCCAGCAGGCCCAGGATCTTCAGGCGGCGATGGGTCGAGCGCGGGGAGGGACTGATGGTCCGCTGCTTGGCGAGCGCGGCGAAGAAGGTCGGGTAGTCGACGAAGCGGCCTTCGAGCGGGTGCCCTTCCTCCTGGCGGATGTCGGAATGGGCCAGATCGTCGAACAGGGCCGCCACCGCCTCCAGGGAGGAATCCGGATCGACGATCTCGCCTTCCCCGTCCGGGAGCGCGATCAGCAGATCGAAGGTGCGGCGGTGCTCTTCGGTCAGCGCCATCAGGTCGAGCCTTCCCTCGCCATGGGTGGCGGGCGTGAAGCCGTCGAAGGCGAGCCCGAGGCGCTGCAGCAGCTCGTCGGCGAGGTCCCAGTCGGCCTCGGCCAGGCGTGCTTCGGGACGGGGCGTGCGGTGGTCCTTCCCCGAGCGGCGGGAGGCCAGCGCGGTGCGGATGCCCTCGATGCCCTGCGCGGGCGCCGGGCCGCGCAGCACGCCGATTTCGAGCACGCTTGCCCCCCGCTCCACGCTTGCGCGCGGCATTCCGAGCCGCACCAGGGGATGGGCGAGGAGGGCGAGCAGCCGGATCGGGCGCAGGTCGTCGGCCGCCGCCTCCGCGGCCAGGCGCGCGAGGCGGCCGGCGGGCGTGTCGGGAAGCGGGATGCCGGCGGAATCCTCCACCGCCAGTCCCCAGCGGGCGAGTTCCGCCGTCACGCGGGCGGCCAGGGCCCGGTCCGGCGTGACGAGGGCGGCCGTGCGGCCGGGATGGGCAATGGTCTCGCGCAGGGCCACTGCGATGGACAGGGCCTCCTCGCGCTCGTCCATGGCCTCCACGATGGCGAGGCCCGCGCAGCCGGCCTCGCTCAGGGCCACCCGGTCCTCGGGAGCGATCAGGGACCAGCGGTCCGTCGTGTCCGCGGGCCGCAGGGCCTCCGACAGCAGGTGGTTGCGGGCCCTGGCGAGATCCGGCACCTCGCCGATGACCGTCACCTCGGAGCGTTTCACGCGCAGATGCCGGTCCACGAGACGGCGCAGGCTCGCCTGCGGATGGCCGTGCACCGGATCGGTTTCGTCGTCGCCGGTGCCCCCGATGGTGGCCCAGCTCTCCTCGTCGAGATCGGTGTCGAGCCCCGGCAGCACCACGGCGCCTCTGGGAAGGCGCGCGATGGCCGCCATGAGATTGGCGGTGGCCGGCACAGAGCCGGTGGATCCCGCGACGATGATCGGGTTCGCCGGACGCTCGCGCGTCAGCCGCCGCGCCTCGGCTTCGATCAAGGCCCCGCGCCTTTGCGCCGGGTCGCTGGCCTGGCGTTCGGCCAGGATCCTGGGCCAGTTCTCGCTGGCGATCTGCACGAAATGCCGGGTGATCCGGAAATATTCGGAATAATCCGCGTCGACCGCGAGCTCCAGGGCGTGCCAGTCGATGCCTTCGGTGGTGAAGGCATCCATCAGGGTCTCCAAATCCCCCGCGAGACCCACCGCATCGGCCGGCGAGGCGGGCACCATGAAGGGCACGCCGGGGCCGAGCTGCAGCAGGCTCCGGTCCACCTCCGCCGACCAGCGCTGCACGAGCCGGGTGAGGATGAGGCGGCGCTCCAGGGGCGGGATCGGAGGCTTGAGGGAGGCGGCCTCTTCGAGGGGCGTGCCCTCGAGCCCCGTCATCTCGAACTCGGCCTCGTCGGTCTCGCCCAGCGGCACGATGCGCGGCAGGAGCTGCGCCTTGCCCCCGCCGCGTTCGGCGAGGAGCGCGATCAGGGCGCGGGCGGCGCGGCGGGTCGGAACATAGATCGTGACGTCGGCCAGCGCCGCGGGGTCGTCGGGAAGGGAGCCGACGAGGCGGCCGTCGATCAGCGCATCCGCCAGGGTCGGCAGGAAGGCGCAACCCGGAGGAATGGAGAAGACGTTGGCCGTGTGACGCGACACCGAAAAACCTCACCGCAGGCTGGCGGCAAGGCACTCTTCCGCCACAGGGATCGCCTGCGGTTCACCAACATGCAGCCACTGACCGTCAAGCTGCAAGCCGTAGAGTCGGTCCTTCGCGATGGCCCGGTCGTAGAACAGGTTGGCCGAGAACGGTCCTTCCGGCGTGTCGGCGACGAGTTCCGGCTTCACGATCGCGACGCCCGCATAGACGAAAGGCACCCTTTCCTCGTCGCCTCTGCGGCGGCGCAGGCGCCCGTCCGGGTCCATGCTGAAATCGCCCCGCCCCTCGTAGCCGACGCTTGTGGACAAAGGCGCCACGAGCATCAGGATGTCCATGCGGTCGGGATCCCAGGCCGACACGAGGCGTCTCAGATTCGGCTCGCGGCCCTCGATCCACATGGAATCGGAGTTGAAGGTGATGAACGGGCCATCGCCCAGGAGCGGCAGCGCCTTCCGCACGCCGCCGCCCGTTTCGAGCACTTCCGCGCGCTCGTCGGAGACCACGATGTGCGGCATTTTGCGTGTGCGTAAGTGGTCCTCGAGCATGTCCGCGAAGTGATGGACGTTCACCACGACCGTCTCGATGCCCGCTTCGGCGAGCCGGTCGAGGGCGAAATCGATCAGGCTGCGGCCGCCGACCTTGACCAGGGGCTTGGGCATGGTCGCGGTGATCGGCAGCATGCGCTTGCCCAGCCCGGCGGCGAGGACGATGGCGGTTTTGGGCGAACGCGAGGGCAAGGGCTGGCGCTTTCGGCTCAAGGGGAGGGTGGCGTGTCGTCCACGGGCGGAATGAGCCGCGGCAGGTAGTTCTCGTACCAGACCTTCAGCCTGCTCAAGGAGGGATGGGCGAGGTTGCGCATGAGATAGGTCTCGATCCGCGGCAGGTGCCGCAGGTAGTGCGGCTTGCCATCGCGACGGTCGAGCCGGGCGAAGATGCCGAGGATCTTCGTGGCGCGCTGCGCGCCCATGATGGCGTAGGCCCGCGCGAAGGAGGCGACGTCGAAGGTCGGATCGGCGGCCTTGCGCTCGCGGGCGTAGAGGCCGATCAGCCGCAGTTCCATGTCGGGCGACACGGTCACGCGCGCATCCTGCAGCAGGGAGGCGACGTCGTAGGCGGGAGAGCCCAGGACCGCGTCCTGGAAGTCGATGATTCCGACGCGGGCGAGGCCCTCGCGCTCCGGCAGCCAGATCAGGTTCGGCGAATGGTAGTCGCGCAGAACCCAGGTGGTGGGCCCCGACAGCACCTCGGACAGGGTCTCGGTCCACAGATTGACGAATTCCGCCCTCGCCGAGCCGGACAGCAGGTTGCCGATGATGTGCGGCACGTACCAGTCGGCCAGAAGCTCCAGCTCGATCAGCAGCGCCTCGAGATCGTAGGGCGGGATGGCGTGCTCCTGCCCCTCGGTGACCGGCAGGACCTGCGGCAGTGTCATGCCGTGCAGCTTCACGAGAAGCCGCGTCGCCTCCGCATAGCGCTCGGGAATCGGTCCGTTGACGTCGACGAAGGGTTCGGAGCCGAGATCCTCGATGAGGAGCAGGCCGGCATCGAGGGCCTCGCCGTAGATGCGCGGCGCGCTGAAGCCCAAGGAGCGCAGGCCCTTGTCCATGGCCACGAAGGCGTGGATGGTCTCGGCCAGCTTCGCGATGGTGGTGTAGGGCTTGCCGCGGCGAACCGGCGGGCCTGGCGGGCGCGGCGGCGAGATCATGAGGAGCGCGGTTTCGCCGGAGGGCTTCATCAGGCGCTCGTAGGAGCGGATCACCGATGCGTCGCTCGGCATCGGCATGCGCAGGGCGTCCGTCCAGCCGCAGCGCTCCACGAGCTCGCGGAAGGCCCTGAGCCGCATGAGCCGGGATTCGAAAAGGCCGAAGCCCGACAGGGTGGCGATGCGCCCGCCGTCCGGGGCGAGATCGAGGCGGATGTCGAGCCGCTCCGACTTGAGGGCGTCGTCCGCCCGCTCCGGCCACTCGACCAGGGTGACGGCATTCTCCGTCATCTCGTCCCAGCCGAGCTCCACGAGTTCGTCTCCGCCGGAAAGCCGGTAGAAATCCGCATGGACGATGGGATGTTTCGGACCCTCGTAGACCTGCATGAGGGTGAAGGTGGGACTCGGAACCTCCAGATCCGGCTCGCCCGCCACGGCGCGGATGAGGGCGCGCGCGAAGGTCGTCTTGCCGGCGCCGAGGCCGCCCGAGAGCGTGACGAGGTCTCCGGGACGCAGTTCGTCGGCAAGGCTGCGGGCCAGCTGCTCCGTCGCTTCGTGATCGGGCAGGGCCACGATCCAGAGAGGTTGCGAGACGTCGTCCTCGGTCATGCGGGAGAATCCATTCACCATCGCCGCACCTACTCGGCAGCGATCTTGGGCACCGCATTATGCCCCGAACGGCCGTCCGATGGCGATTCCTGCCGCTCGTTGGGGAAGATGCACGTGACGGTGGTTCCGACGCCGGGGGCGGACGACACGTCGATGCGCCCGCCATGCAGCTCGACGAAGGAGCGCACGATCGAGAGGCCGAGGCCCACGCCGCGATGGCGTGTTCCGAGCGTGTGGCTCTCGAAGCGCTCGAAGATGCGGGCCTTGACCTCGGGCGGCATGCCGCGGCCCTGGTCCCTCACCTCGAAGATCACCTCGCCGCCGGACTTGCGGGCCCGCACCGTGATCGTCTGCCCCGGCGGCGAGAATCCGACCGCGTTGGAGAGCAGGTTGAACAGGATCTGCCGGATGCGTTTGCCGTCGGCCACGAAGGAGCCGATGTCGTCCGGCGCGTCGATCACCACGTTGAGCGAGGATTCGCTGAGCCGGTCCTCGAGGCCGCGCATGGCGGCCTCGATGGTCGAGCGGATGTCGACGATCTCGGGCACCAGTTCGAGGGAGCCCGTATCGATGGAGGCGAGATCGAGAATGTCGTTCAGGATCGCCAGCAGGGACTTGGACGACCGCTCGATGTGGTCGGCGTAGTCGCGCTGGCGCGGGTTGAGCGAGCCCGCCGTCTCGTCGCTGAGGAGATGCGTGAACCCGATGATGGTGGTGAGCGGCGAGCGCAGCTCGTAGGACACGTGGTGCACGAACTCGTCGCGCAGGCGCGAGGCGCGCTCCAGCGCATCGTTGCGCTCGGTGAGCGCCCGCTCCACGCTCACGCTCGCGGTGACGTCGATGAAGGTCAGAAGCGTCGCGCCGTCCGGCAGGGGCTGCGCCGTGCAGTCCAGCGCCGAGCCGTCGCGCCGCTCCATGCGGCAGGTCAGGCCCATGCGCATGTCGGCCAGCCCCGCGACCGCGCCGCGGATCTCGATCCACGGCTCCTCCTGAGGCGCCAGCAGGCGGCAGGTCTTGATGACGGTGTCGATATGCGGGTGCTCGGCCGGCATGTCCGGCGACAGGTTCCACATGTCGGCGAAGGCGCGGTTGTGCAGCTTGAGGCGCCCGTCCGAGCCGAACACGGCGACGCCTTCCTTGAGGGTGTCGAGGGTCTCGCTCTGCACGCGGGTGAGGGCGGTGACCTGGCTCTCCAGCTGGAAGCGCTCGCTCACGTCGTCGAAGAGATAGGTCACGCCCCCTTGCGGGTTCGGATTGATGACGACGCGCAGGGTCCGGCGGTCGGGCAGGTGCCACCAGATCTCCTGCGGCTCCACGGAGCGGTAGCCGGAGAGGAAGTCCGCCTTCCAGGCGCGGAAATCCGCCTGCTCGGGCAGCTTGCGGGCGGCGCGGAGGCGGTCGAGCACCTCGCTGTCCTGCGGCCGCGAGGCCAGGAAGGCCTGGTCGAGGCCCCAGAGCTGCTGATAGGCGGCGTTGCTGAAGATGAGATGCTGCGACCCGTCGAAGATCGCCACCGCGGTGGGGAGCTGGTCGAGGGTGCGCACATGGGCGGCCATCTGGCGCTGCAGGTCCGTCCGGACCGCTTCCAGCTCCGACACGTCCACGGCGATGCCGGCGCTGCCGCCGGCGGTCGGGCGCTCGATCACGTCGAGCACGGAACGCTGGCCGGCCATGACCGCCGTGACGCGGGCCGCGAAGGTCGCGCCGGACTTGCGCTGACGGCTCGCCTCCTCCCGGGTCTGCCGGTCGAGCAGTTCGAGGGAGCGCGCCGCCGCGTCGTCGATGTCGGTCGCCTCGACGGCCTTCAGATAGGCCTGGTTGGCCCAGATGAGCCCGTCCTCCGCGTCGCGGATCCAGAGCGGATAGGCGACCGCGTCGAGAAGGGTCGTCATGGAGCGCAGGTCGCTGCGGGCCGCCAGCAGGTCGGACCGCGCCATCAGGAGCTCGGCCCGGTCGCCGGTGATGTCGCGCAGGCGCAGAATGGCGCGCCCGCCGATGGTGCGGCCTTCCGCGTCGATGAAGCGGCCGGTGAGCGTGCGCACGGTCAGGCGGAAGCTTTCGCCCCGCTGCCGCAGCTGCTCCAGGGAGGTCTCCACGGCGGCGGCGTCGCTGGGCGCGAGCCAGGCGCCGAAGGCGAGAGCCCGTTTGGCGTTGGCTCCGTCGGAGACGATGGACGGGTCGCCCTCGAACCGGGGCTCGCCGTCGCGCCCCTGCCAGCTCACGAGGAGCTGGCGCTCCGATCCCATGAGCAGGGTCACGAGGTCGTCGGCGCCGCGCAGGCTCGCCAGCTCCGTGCGCATGGCCTCCTCCCGCTGCGCGAAGCGCCGCCGCTCGCGCAGCAGCATCACCGAGGTGGTGGTGGAAAACGCCACGAGGCCCATGAAGAGGCCGAGATAGCCGGCATTGTGGAGGTCGAAGCTGTTCAGGACGCCGATGAGGTCGGTGGCCTCGTCCGAGAGGGACAAGGTCAGGTCGGAGGCCAGGGCGGGCCAGGAGATCCCGGCGAGGAACGCGAAGGCCAAGGGTCCGCGAGCGGCGGCGACGGGTTTCCCCGTCAGTTCCTCCTCGCGCTCATGACGCTCCCATCCCCACTGCGCGGCCATGCCGTGCGGTCCTTCCCAATCGGTTGCGGCTCCGGAACGGAGCCAAAATGATCCACGCGGCGGCGCAGCATGCGACGCCGCAGACGGTCTTGCAGACGCATGAACGGAACTGCCGGCATGGTACGTAAAACCCGACACAACCGGACGAATCGCGTTCACAATAGACCAGTGCCGAGTCAGCCAGAAAGGGGGTTAAGGTCCGCTTAAGCTTCCTTTGGAGAACCTGTGGACAATTGGCCACTCTCCTTGCGTAACCCTCTTTTTCGTCGGCGGGCGCACACCGAATCGAGGCGGCCTCCGCACCATGAAAAAAGCCCGGCAATGCCGGGCTTTTCTCGTTTGCGGCCTTCGGACAGGCGGCTCAGTAGCGGTAGTGGTCCGGCTTGAAGGGACCCTTCTCGGCCACGCCGATGTAGTCCGCCTGCTCCTTCGAGAGCTTGGTGAGCTTCACGCCGATCTTCTCGAGGTGCAGCGAGGCGACCTTCTCGTCCAGGTGCTTGGGCAGGGTGTAGACCTTGCGCTCGTACTTGCCCGGGTTGGTCCAGAGCTCGATCTGGGCCAGCGTCTGGTTGGTGAACGAGGCCGACATCACGAAGGACGGGTGACCCATGGCGTTGCCGAGGTTCACGAGGCGGCCTTCCGACAGCAGGATGATGCGGTGACCGTCGGGGAACTCGATCTCGTCGACCTGCGGCTTGATGTTGTTCCACTTTAGGTTCTTGAGGCCCGCGACCTGGATCTCGTTGTCGAAGTGGCCGATGTTGCAGACGATGGCCCGGTCCTTCATCGCCCGCATGTGGTCGATGGTGATCACGTCCTTGTTGCCGGTGGCGGTGACGAAGATGTCGGCGCGGGGAGCTGCGTCCTCCATGGTCGTGACCTCATAGCCTTCCATGGCGGCCTGGAGCGCGCAGATCGGGTCGACCTCCGACACCAGAACGCGGCAGCCGGCCTGGCGGAGCGAGGCGGCGGAGCCCTTGCCCACGTCGCCGAAGCCGGCGACCATGGCGACCTTGCCGGCCATCATCACGTCCGTGCCGCGGCGGATGCCATCGACCAGCGACTCGCGGCAGCCGTAGAGGTTGTCGAACTTCGACTTGGTGACCGAGTCGTTGACGTTGATGGCCGGGAAGAGGAGCTTGCCCTCCTTGGCCATGATGTAGAGGCGGTGCACGCCCGTGGTGGTCTCCTCCGAGACGCCTTTGATCGAGGCGGCGAGCTCGGCGAACCAGCCCTTCGGCTTCTCCTTGAGGAGGCGCTTGATGAGGGCGAACAGGACCTCTTCCTCTTCCGCGCCCGGCTTGTCCAGGAAGGCCACGTCGCCCCGCTCGGCGCGCAGGCCGAGATGCACCAGCATGGTGGCGTCGCCGCCGTCGTCGAGGATCATGTTGGGCACGCCGCCGCCATGCCAGTCGAAGAGCTTGGCGGTGTAGTCCCAGTACTCGGTGAGGGTTTCGCCCTTATAGGCGAAGACCGGGATGCCGGCGGCCGCAATCGCCGCGGCGGCGTGGTCCTGGGTGGAATAGATGTTGCACGACACCCAGCGGATATCGGCGCCGAGCGCCTTGAGGGTCTCGATCAGGACCGCGGTCTGGATGGTCATGTGGAGCGAGCCGGCGATCCGGGCGCCCTTCAAGGGCTGCTTCGGGCCGTATTCCTCGCGGACGGCCATGAGGCCCGGCATCTCGGTCTCGGCGATCGAGATCTCCTTGCGGCCGAAATCGGCGAGGCCGATGTCCTTGACGATGTAGTCCTGCGCGTCGTTCGCGCTCTTCAAAGCGGCTTGGCTCATGATGTCTCTCTTGCGCCTTTGGTGAATTGGCGCCGTGTCTATCAGAGACCGGACAGAGAGGCAATCAAGATATAAAGATGTCTTTATATGTCGGCGAAGCTACTCGTCCTCGCCGAACCTGTTGGCCAGAAGATCGTCGATGGCCTGCAGGCAGGCCTCCGCGTCCTCGCCCTTGGCCGTGACGGTGATCGAGGTGCCCTGGGCGGCCGCCAGGGTCAGAAGGCCCATGATCGAGCGGCCGCCGACCGTCTCGCCGCACCGGGTCACGGTCACGTCGGCGTCGAAGCGCTCCACGGTCTGGACGAACTTGGCCGAAGCGCGGGCGTGGAGACCGCGGCGGTTGATGATCCGGATCTCGCGGGCAAGCACCCCGTCCGGCAGGATGACTGGAGGGCAGTCCTCGTCGTCGACGCGGTCCATGCGGTCACTTCCCCGACAGGACGCGCGAGGCGACGTTGATGTATTTCCGGCCGGCCTCCTGCGCATGGGAGACGGCATCCGCCAGGGACTCCTCGTCCCGGACGCTGGCGAGCTTGATCAGCATGGGCAGGTTAATCCCGGCGACCACCTCGACCGAGTTGCCGTTCATGCAGGACAGGGCCAGGTTCGAGGGCGTGCCCCCGAACATGTCCGTCAGAACCACCACCCCCTGGCCCGAGTTGACCCGACACACGGCGGCCATGATGTCCTTGCGCCGTGTCTCCATGTCGTCGTCGGGGCCGATCGTGATCGTTTCGAGCTGCTCTTGAGGCCCCACCACATGCTCTAGCGCCGCTTTGAATTCCGTCGCGAGCTGCCCGTGGGTGACGAGCACCATTCCAATCATATTGTTACAGGTCCGAACGCTCCCCTGAGCGGAGCCGCTATTTTGTGCACTGCGAAGCCAAGCGCAAGAGCAATGAGAGGAAAAGTTCATCACAGTGTCACGACCGTGTCGCAAACACCACTCAGCCGGGCGAGAGCAATGTCGGTCGAAAATGCCCTGGTTCGCATGTGAACACGAGGCACCATGACGCCGCAGAGCCGGACCTGTCCATCCTGCTCTTCGGGATGACGCGGCGGATCATCCGAAAGATCGGCGACGAGGCGGATGACGGCGGCGGGCTCGAAGGACTGCCGGACGATCCCGACCCCGCGGATCTCGATGCATCCGGCGATGGGCGCCACGGGAAAGGCGAGGAGGCGCCCGTGCCGCGCCTCGAGGCGGGTCCGGTCGTCGCTGACGAGGCGGCAGAACCGTCCCGCCCGGCCGCCATGAAACAGGATCTCGCGGGCGAACGAGGACTTGCCGGCGCCGGAGGCGCCCCGGATCAGGAGCCCGGCCTCACCCACGACGACGCAGCAGGCATGGATCGTCTCGCTGCCGGTCAAGGAGCCGTCATCCTTTCTGGCTGGCGATCGGGAGGCGGATGATGAAGCGGGCGCCGAGGCGGCGCGGCTCCCCCGTTTCCTCGTCGAGCGGGCCGGGGCGGTTCTCCGCCCGGATCGTCCCGCGGTGAGCCTCCACGATCTGGCGCGAGATGGACAGGCCCAGCCCCGAATTCTGGCCGAAGCCCTGTTCGGGCCGGTCCGTGTAGAAGCGCTCGAAGATCCGGTCGAGGGCGTGGGGCTCGATGCCCGGGCCGCTGTCCTCCACCACGATCTCCACATCCGCCTTTCGCCGCCGCAGGGACACCCGCACCGGCTGGTCCGGGGGCGAGAAGGAGCGGGCATTGTCGATGAGGTTGTTGAAGACCTGCCCCAGGCGGCTGTCGTGACCGAGAACGAGAAAGGCGTCACGGCCCTTGGGGTGCTTCTCGATCCTCAGATCGATGATCGGATCGTTCTCGCGCTTGCGCTCATTGGCGACCGACACCACCGCGTCGAGAAGCCGGGCCATGTCGACGGGTTCGGCGTCGGCGCGCGCCAGCTCCGCATCGAGGCGGGAGGCGTCCGAGATGTCGCTGATGAGCCGGTCCAGGCGTTTCACGTCGTGCTGGATGATCGACATGAGGCGCAGGCGGGACTCGTCGTTGCGGGCGAGCGGCAGGGTTTCCACGGCGCTGCGCAGGGAGGTGAGGGGGTTCTTGAGCTCGTGCGCCACGTCGGCGGCGAAGCTCTCGATGGCGTCGATGCGGTTGTAGAGCGCCTTCGTCATGTCGCGCAGCGCCCCCGAGAGGTGGCCGATCTCGTCGGAGCGGGCGGTGAAATCCGGGATCTCCTGGCGGGACTTGGTGCCCCATCTCACCCGCTCCGCCGCTTCGGCCAGCCGCCGGACCGGCCCGGCGATGGCACCCGCGAGGAAGAGCGAGAGGACGATCATCACCACCGCCGCCACCAGGAAGACCTGGAGCAGGGCGAAACGCTCGGAGGCGATGATGGCGTCGATGTCCCCTTCCTGGGTCGAGAGCAGCAGCACTCCCTGGACCGTGCGGAAGCGCTGGATCGGCACCGCCACCGAAACGATGGTCTCGCCCCGGGCGTTCACGCGCACGTCGTTGGCCTGCTTGCCGGCGAAGGCCTGCTGCACCTCGGGCAGGGTCTTGCCGTTGGCGGGGCCGGGCTCCTCCTGGACCGGGCGCCGCTTGCGCCGGAACAGATTGCGCAGCGAGTTCCAGGTGCGCTCGATGAAGCTCGTGGTGTCCTCGGTGGCCGCCACCGGCGGCAGGTCCCGGCGCAGGATGTCGCCGCGGGAATAGAAGGTGCGGGAGTCGAGGAGGAGGAAGCCCTCCCGGTCGAAGATGCGCGCGCGGGTCTGGGTCGGCGTGACGAGCCGGCGCAGCAGGGGCGCCACCCGCTCGGGATTGATGGAGAACTCGAGCGAGGAGAGATATTCGTCGCTGAAGCGCTCGGTCTCGCCCGCCTGCATCTGCAGCAGCCGGTCGGGGTCGATCGCGATGGTGTTCGTGTCCACCGTCGCCGAGCTGGCGATGGCGCCCGCGATGATCTCGCCCTGGATGAGCAGGCTCTGCACCCGCGCCTCGATGAGGCCCTCGCGGAACTGGTTGAGGTAGAGAAAGCCGACGAGCAGCGCGACGAGGCCGGCGAGATTGAGCACGACGATCCGTCGCGTCAGGCTCGACGACGCGCGCTGCACGAGCATCCGGCCGAACTGCCGAAGCTGTGCCAGGGCACCACGGGGGGCTGGCGGGTCTTCGGCCGCAGCCTCGGCGTGGATGGGATCAGCCTTCATGCCACTCATTCAGGACGCCTCGGCGTCAGGCTTCCTTGAAGCGGTAGCCGACGCCGTAGAGGGTCTCGATCATTTCGAAATTCTGGTCAACCATCTTGAACTTCTTGCGCAGGCGCTTGATGTGGCTGTCGATGGTGCGGTCGTCCACGTAGACCTGGTCGTCATAGGCCGCGTCCATGAGGGCGTTGCGGCTCTTCACGACGCCCGGGCGGGTGGCGAGCGCCTGCAGGATCAGGAATTCGGTCACCGTCAGGGTCACCGGCTCGCCCTTCCAGGTGCAGGCATGGCGCTCCGGGTCCATCTTCAACTGCCCGCGCTCCAGCGCCTTGGCGTCGGTTTCCCGCGGGGCGGCTTGATCCTTGGGGGCGAAGCGTCGCAGCACGGCTTTGACCCGCTCCACCAGGAGACGCTGCGAGAATGGTTTGCGGATGAAGTCGTCGGCGCCCATCTTGAGGCCGAACAGCTCGTCGATCTCCTCGTCCTTCGAGGTCAGGAAGATCACCGGCAGATCGGACTTCTGGCGCAGGCGGCGCAGGAGCTCCATTCCGTCCATGCGCGGCATCTTGATGTCGAAGATCGCGAGATCCGGCGGGGCATGCTTCAAGCCGTCGAGGGCGGATGCGCCGTCGGTATAGGTCTGAATGCGATAGCCTTCCGCCTCCAGGGCGATGGAGACGGATGTCAGGATGTTGCGATCGTCATCGACAAGGGCGATCGTTGGCATGAACTCTTCCTTGTTATACGCGAATGGCCGTTGCCGGCACGCTCACTCCGGTGGGCCTCCCGCCTGACAACGCAGGAGGCACCAAAACGTGCCCAACTGCGTCTTTCTCATGGCATAAATAAGGTCCCCTCGTGGGAGTGCCAGGGGCCCCGGTCCCGAGGGCAAGTTTAGGCGCCCTCCCACAACCGGAGATGAACGCCGCCGGAAGCTGGGTTTCTCTTCCCAAGGCGGGCCGGAGAGCCGCCAATACCCCGCAAAAGCGGGCGAATTTCGTCTGGACGGCGCGAAAACGGCCTAGCCTGAGACAAAATAGAATGCGATGGAACGTGGTTAGTTGACGGTGACGCCGGCTAACCTCACCATCGCTGCGACAGGCGGTACGGCGAAAGGGTTGCAACGGCGACGCTTGAACAAGAACAGTATAGCGCCATTTCTGGGCAGGAAACAGGGCCGTCCAATGGCCGACCATCAGGAGAAGTCTTCAGTGGAAACTATCGGCGTCTTCAACAGCGCGCAGGGGGCCGAGACCTCCGGCTTCCGAAACCTCAAGCGGGTCTTTTGGAACCTCGAGGCGCCCGCGCTCTACGAGCAGTCCCTGACCCGCGGCGAGACCAAGGTGGTCCAGGGCGGAGCGCTGTTGGCCGAGACCGGCGTTCATACCGGCCGCTCCCCCAAGGACAAGTTCGTGGTGCGCGACGCCACGACGGAAGGAACGGTCTGGTGGGAGAACAACGGCTCGATCACCCCCGAGCAATTCGAGACCCTGTACAAGGACTTCATGGCCCATGCCGAGGGCAAGGAGCTTTTCGCGCAGGATCTCTACGGCGGCGCCGATCCGAGCTACCGGGTCCGGGCGCGGGTGTTCACCGAGTTCGCGTGGCACTCCCTGTTCATCCGCAACCTTCTGATCCGTCCCGACCGGGGCGATCTGAAGAGCTTCGCGCCGGATCTCACCATCATCGACCTGCCGTCCTTCAAGGCCGACCCGGCCCGGCACGGCTGCCGCACCGAGACGGTGATCGCCTGCGACTTCACCCGCAAGATCGTCCTCATCGGCGGCACCTCCTATGCCGGCGAGATGAAGAAGTCGGTCTTCACCTACCTGAACTTCGTGCTGCCGCCGCAGAACGTGATGCCGATGCACTGCTCCGCCAATGTGGGCAATGCCAATGACGTGGCCGTGTTCTTCGGCCTCTCCGGCACGGGCAAGACCACCCTCTCGGCCGATCCGAACCGCATCCTGCTCGGCGACGACGAGCACGGCTGGGGCCCGAACGGCGTCTTCAACTTCGAGGGCGGCTGCTACGCCAAGACCATCCGCTTGTCCCGCGAGGCGGAGCCGGAAATCTTCGCCACCACCGAGCGCTTCGGCACGGTGCTGGAGAACGTGGCGATCGATCCGATCACGCGCATTCCCGATTTCGACGATGCGTCGAAGACGGAGAACACGCGCTGCGCCTATCCGCTCGACTTCATCCCCAATGCGAGCGCGACCGGCCGGGCCGGCATCCCGAAGAACATCGTGATGCTGACCTGCGACGCCTTCGGCGTGCTGCCTCCCATCGCCAAGCTCACGCCGGCGGAAGCCATGTACCACTTCCTCTCCGGCTATACGGCGAAGGTCGCCGGAACGGAGAAGGGCGTGAAGGATCCGGAAGCCACCTTCTCCACCTGCTTCGGTGCGCCCTTCATGCCGCGCCACCCCTCGGTCTACGGCAACCTGCTGCGCGACCTCATCGCCAAGCATTCGGTGGATTGCTGGCTCGTCAACACCGGCTGGACCGGCGGCAAGTACGGCGTCGGCCGGCGCATGCCGATCCGCGTCACGCGCCGCCTGCTGACGGCGGCCCTCGACGGCTCGCTCTCCCGCGCCGATTTCCGCCGCGATCCCTATTTCGGCTTCGCGGTGCCCACCTCGGTGCCGGGCGTCGAGCCGCACATCCTGTATCCGGTCAAGACCTGGCAGAACAAGGCGGAGTTCGCCGAGACGGCCAAGCGCCTCATCGACATGTTCAACGAGAACTTCAAGCGCTTCGAGGGGCACGTGGATTCCGACGTGCGTTCCGCGGCGCCGCAGACGTCGATTGCGGCCTGACATCCTTTTCGATCTGTCCTAACAAACGGCGGCCTTCGGGCCGCCGTTTTGCATGGGGGACTGGACATGGATGCTCTTGTCGTCGGAGCCGGGGTCGTCGGATTGGCCGTTGCGCGCGCCCTGGCCCAGCGCGGCCATGGGGTGATCGTGGCGGAGGCCACGGGCGGGATCGGCAACGGCGTGTCCTCTCGCAACAGCGAGGTGATCCATGCCGGCATGTACTATCCGACCGACTCCCTGCGCGCCCGCCACTGCGTCAACGGCCGGCGCCTGCTCTACGCCTTCTGCGAGAGCCACGGCGTGCCCCATGCCAGATGCGGCAAGCTCATCGTGGCGACGAACGATCTCGAACAGGCGAAGATCGAGGGCATCTACGAGCAGGGCATCGCCAACGGCGTGGAGGGCCTGTCGTTCCTGACCGCCGCCGAGGCGCGGGCCCTCGAGCCCAATCTGTCCTGCACCGGCGCCGTTCTCTCGGCCGAGACCGGCATCGTCGACAGCCATTCCCTCATGCTGGCGCTCCAGGGCGATCTGGAGGCGGAGGGCGGCGCCATCGCCTTCAACACGCCGGTGGAGCACATCGCGCGCACGGCCTCCGGGTGGGATGTGCGGATCGGGGGCGCTGAGGCCGACACGCTGACCTTCGACGCCGTGGTCAACGCGGCGGGGCTGGGCGCCCAGGCCCTCGCCCGTGCCACCGAGGGCTACCCGCAGGAACGGGTGCCGCCGCTCGTGCTCGCCAAGGGCAATTACTTCGGCTGCCTCGGCAAGCCCGCCTTCTCGCGGCTGATCTATCCGGCGCCCGTGGACGGGGGACTGGGCACCCACGTCACGCTCGATCTCAACGGGCGCATGCGCTTCGGCCCCGATGTGGAATGGGTCGAGCGGGAGGTCTACGAGGTGGACCCGCAGCGGGCGGAAAGCTTCTACGCCTCGATCCGCCGCTACTGGCCCGGCCTGCCCGACGGGGCCCTCGTGCCGGATTATTCCGGCATCCGGCCCAAGCTCACCAACCCGGGCGAGAAGGCCGCCGATTTCATGATCGACGGACCGGCCGAGCACGGACTGCCCGGTCTCGTCCAGATGTTCGGCATCGAGAGCCCTGGCCTGACGTCGAGCCTGTCGCTCGCCGAGGACGTGGCGGACAGGCTGGAGGCCTAGCGCCTCCCGCCGCCGGGTCTTACCCCTGGAAGAAGATCAGCGTCACCAGCACGAAGGTCGGGACCAGGATCAGGCCCGACCACACGATGTAGCCGAAGAAGCTCGGCATCTTCACGCCGCCCTGCCGGGCGATGGCATAGACCATGAAGTTCGGGGCGTTGCCGATATAGGAATTGGCGCCCATGAACACGGCGCCCGCCGAGATGGCGGCCAGCGTCACCGCCGCCTGCGTCATCAGCACCTGAGGGTCGCCGCCCGCGAGTTCGAAGAAGACGAGGTAGGTGGGCGCATTGTCCAGGAACGAGGACAGGCCGCCCGTGAGCCAGAAATAGGCCGCATGGTTGGCGCTGCCGTCCGGGTTCGATACCAGGGCGACGAGAGGCGCGAACGCGCCCTCGCTGCCGGCCTTGAGCATGGCGAGCACCGGGATGATGGTGACGAAGATCCCGGCGAAGAGTTTCGCCACCTCCTCGATCGGGCCCCAGGAGAAGCCGTTGTCGATGCGGTTGCCCTTCGGCGTGAGCTTGAGGGAGATGACGGTGACGGCCACCATGACGAGATCGCGCAGGACATTGGCGAGTTCGACCTCGGTGCCGAGCACCGTCGCCCGGCCGAGATCGACCGTCGCGCTCATGAGGATGGCGCTGATGATGACGAAGATCAGGAAGAAATTGATCCCGCCCGTGATCCTCACCGGCGTGTCCGGCGTCGGGTCCGGCTTGATGCGGCCCTCCTTCCGGTAGAGGTACGTATCGAACAGGAAGAAGAGGCCGAGCAGGAGGGCGGCGGCGAAGAGCGTCTCCAGCAGGAGATGCGTGGTCGTCCAGAAGAAGTCGACGCCGCGCAGGAAGCCCAGGAAGAGGGGCGGGTCGCCCAGCGGCGTGAGCGAGCCGCCGATGTTCGAGACCAGGAAGATGAAGAACACGATCACGTGCACGTTGTGCAGGCGGTCGTCGTTCGCGCGCATGACGGGGCGGATCATCACCATGGAGGCGCCCGTGGTGCCGATGAAGCTGGCCAGCACCGTGCCGATCCCGAGCAGCATCGTGTTGGTGCCCGGCGCCCCGTGGATGTTGCCGCGCACCAGGATGCCGCCGGCCACGGTGAACAGGGCGAGGAGCAGCAGGATGAAGGGGATGTATTCGAGGAGCGCCGTGTGGACGAGGGCGTGGAGCGCCGTCGCCGGGCCCAGGATCAGGGCCATCGGCGCGAGGACGAGCACGCCCCACAGGGCCGCGATCTTGCCGTGGTGATGCTCCCAGGCATGAGGCGCCAGAAGCGGGAAGAGCGCGATGGAGAGAAGAATGCCCGCGAAGGGCAGGGACCAGAGGAGGCTTAAGGACCGCCCGTCGAGCTCGGCGGCCGACGCGGCCTCTGGCAGCAGCAGCAGAGCGGCGCCGAGCGCCAGGCGGAGAGCGCGAGACATGCGGTGAAACCCCCGTCGTCCGGTTGGACGTGTTTTGCCAAGCTTTACGGGCAGGCGGGCGGGGCCGCAACAGCAGGTTCGTTAACCGGCTGTTCACCATGAGGGAAGGATAGTAAAACAAGGTTGCACAGGGCGCCCGAGACGCCGGGGGGACGAACATCGATGTGCCGCTTTCTTGCCTATCGGGGAGAGCCGATCTTCCTCGCCGATCTCGTCTGCGCTCCGGCCCACTCCCTGGTTCATCAATCCCTGCACGCGGTCGAGGCCAAGACCGGCACCAACGGCGACGGCTTCGGCATCGGCTGGTATGGGGAGCGCCCGGAACCGGGGGTCTATCGGGAGGTCCGCCCCGCCTGGTCGGACGAGAACCTGCGGAGCCTGTGCGAGCAGGTTCGTTCGAGCCTCTTCTTCGCCCATGTGCGGGCCTCCACCGGCACCTCGACCACCCGGGCCAACTGCCATCCCTTCGCGCATGGGCGCCATCTGTTCATGCACAACGGCCAGATCGGCGGCTATGGCCGGATCAAGCGCCGCCTCGAGGCCCTGATCCCGGACGAGCTCTACGACGGACGCCTCGGCACCACGGATTCGGAGGCGATCTTCCTCGCCGCCCTCGCCAACGGCCTGAAGGACGATCCCATCGCCGCCATGGCCCGCACGCTCAAGCAGGTGCGGGGCCTCATGGAGGAGGCGGAGATCGAGGAGCCCCTGCGCTTCACCGCCGCCCTCACCGACGGCGAGAGCCTGTGGGCCTTCCGCTGGGCCTGCGACGGCAAGCCCCCGACCCTCTATTACCGCGAGGAGAACGGCGGCCTTCTGGTCGTGTCCGAGCCCATCGACAGCAAGGAGAAGGGCTGGCGGGAGGTGCCGAAAGGCTGCACTCTCGTGGCCCGCGCCGGTGGCGGCGTCGGCGTTCAGTGCCTGAACGAGGCCATGGGACGCCTGGCAGCCTGAGGCCGCCCTACCCGTCGAGCTCCGGATAGCGCCGGAAGATGCCGTCCTCGTTGAACGGGATGCGGCGCGAGCTCCTCAGATAGGCCTTGATGCGCGGTCTCTCGGCGACCGCATGACGAAGCGCCGTGACGCGTGGCGCATCCGCGAGCGCGCGCTCCATGGCCTTCGGGAAGGCGTAGGACAATCCCTCCACCACCTGGAACAGGGACAGGTCCGCATAGGTGAGGGACGCGCCCACGAGGTGCCGGTCGCCGGCCAGGTTGCGCGCGAGGATGCCCTCGAACCAACCGAGGAATTTCGGGATGCGGCTGTCGCGGAAATCGGCCGCCCGGCGCAGGGCCTCCTCCTTCTGGTCCTCATAGTAGAGGTTGACGCTCACCGGATGGTGGGTGTCGTGCGCCTCCGCCACGAGATCCGACAGGGTGAGCTGGATCTGCTGCGTCCACAGGCCCCCGGCCGGATCCTTCGGGGCGAGCCCGTGCCGCGCCCCGAGATAGAGCAGGATCGCGGCCGTCTGGCCGATGACGAGATCGCCGTCCTTGAGAAAAGGCGGCGCGAAGGGCGGGTGCGCCGCCTCCTCCAGCATCCGCATCATGGCCGGGACGCCGTCCGGCCCCCGCGCCACATCGACGTAATCCGCACCCGCCTCCTCCAGCGCCAGCCGCACGAACTCGCCGCGTCCCTGGATCGTGGGCCAGTAGTAGAGTTCGTAAGGCATAGGGGGCTCCCGTCGTTCAGCGGTACAGGCCTAAGACTTAGGAGGCACAGCGGCGATGGCCACCTATCCTGCGAGATCCTTTTGCAGGGCTCCGATGATCTGCTCCATCACGCGCAAGAAAGCCTTGCGTGCGACGGGCGGCAGGTCCGCCAGGGCGACTTCGTTCACGGCTTTGGCCGCCTCCGTTGCAGGAGCCTCCAGAGCACGCGCCTTCTTCGTGAGATAGATGCACTGGGCCCGCCCGTCCTGCGGATGGGCTTTCCGCTCGATCAGGCCGTCACGCTCCATGCGGGTCAGGGTGTTGGCGATGGTCGCCTGCTCCAAGTCGAGACGCTCCACCAACTGCTTTTGAGTCAACCCCTCCTCGCTCCATAGCTGGAGCAGAATGGGAAACTGCCCTGTGCTCAGCCCGAGCGGCCTGATGCGTTCGGTCAGCGCCGCCGCGAACAGGCGGGCCATGTGATTGACCACGTACCCGGCCGATTGGTCTTTGTCGAAACTCATTCCGTATCCTGCAGAGTCGATGCTTCTTATCTTGTATAGCAAGCTATTCAATGATATATAGCATGCTATATACATAGGAGGCTTCCATGGGTCTGAGACAAATCATCGTTCCGGCCATGCTCGCGGCAGCACTTCCCGGCGCCGGCCGGGCAGAGCAGATTCTCAGCCTTTCCGATGCGCAGAAAAGCGACGGGACGAGTTTCGCGGAGCAGCTTCGCTCCGCACCGACTGGACAGATCGTGCTGCTCAACACGTTCCTGGTGCCGGAAGGGGAGGCCGAGGCTTTCCGGCAGGGCTGGGCCAGGGCGGCCGAGGTCCTGCGGCGCCAGCCCGGGTTCGTCTCGACGACGCTTCATCGGCCGGTGGGCGGCTCCCGTCTCTGGGTGAATCATGCCGTATGGGAAAGTGTCTCCGCCTTCATGGCCGCTTTGGCCTCACCCGACTTCAAGGCGGCCGCCGCGTCGATGAGACAGACCGGGTTCCGCCGCCTCTATCAGGCCGAGCGGACGCTGGGTTCTGCCCGCTGATCGAGGAGCGCAGGCATGACTCTCAAGAGCACATCGGATCGATACGGGACCGTCGCCCTGGCTCTCCACTGGGCAAGCGCCGTTCTGATCCTCATTCTCATCCCCTTAGGCTTCGCCATGCAGGCGGTCCCCGACGGGTTGCGTCCCGGGTTGTACCGGGTCCACGTGGCTTCTGGAATCATGGTCGGCCTTCTGACCCTTGTCCGGCTCGTGTGGTGGCGAGCCTTCGACCTCATGTCGCGGCCAGGGCAGGCCGATGCTTCCGTTCAGCACCGCCTGGCGCGTTTGGTTCATGCCGGGTTCTACGGGGTGGTCCTCGCGCTGACGGTCAGCGGCATCGGCTTGATCGCGAGGAGCGGTCTGGCACCCATGCTGGCCGCGGGGGATCTGTCGTCCATGTCCGATCTGATGCGACAGCCGCCCCGACTTGCGCACGGCTTCATGGCGCGCCTCCTGCTCGCTCTTCTCGTCCTGCACATCGCAGGCGCGCTCTACCACCACTGGATCAGGCGCGACGGCGTGCTTGGCAGAATGCTGCCCCTCAATGCGCCTCGTCCCAGTTCTGTGCGGCGCGGGCTTCCACGGCGAGCGGCACCTTGAGGGATACGGCCGGGAACGGGGCTTCCGTCATGACGCGGGAGATCACGGGCAGCGTGGCCTCCACCTCCTCGTCGGGGGCCTCGAAGACCAGTTCGTCGTGCACCTGCAGCAGCATCCGGGCGGAGAGGCGCTCGGCCCGCAGCGCGTCTTCCATCCGCACCATGGCGCGGCGGATGATGTCGGCGGCGGTGCCCTGGATCGGGGCGTTGATCGCCTGGCGCTCCACGCCCGCACGCTCGGACGGATTGCCCGACTTGATCTGGGGGTAATGGCAGACGCGGCCGAACAGCGTCGTCACGTAGCCCTTGTCGCGGCAGAACTTCTTGGTCTCGTCGATATAGGTGCGGATGCCCGGGAAGCGCTCGAAATACTGCTTGATGAAGGCGGCGGCCTCGTTGTTCGGAATGCCGAGGCGGACCGCGAGGCCGAAGGCCGAGATGCCGTAGATGATGCCGAAATTGATGGTCTTGGCCTGACGGCGCAGATCCGGGTTCATCCGGTCGAGGGGCACCCCGAACATGGCGGACGCGGTCGCCGCGTGAATGTCGATGCCCTGCGCGAACGCCTCCTGCAATTGCGGGATGTCGGCGATATGCGCGAGGAGCCGCAGCTCGATCTGGCTGTAGTCGGCCGAGATGATCTTGTGTCCGGGCGGCGCCACGAAGGCCTGACGGATCTTGCGGCCGGCTTCCGTGCGGATCGGGATGTTCTGGAGGTTCGGGTCGGACGAGGACAGGCGTCCCGTGGTCGTCGCGGCCAGCGAGAACGAGGTGTGCACCCGCTTGGTGTCCGGGTGCATGTGCTCCTGCAGGGTGTCGGTGTAGGTCGATTTGAGCTTGGCGAGCTGGCGCCATTCGAGGATCTTCGCGGGCAGCTCGTGGCCGGCCTGGGCCAGCTCGTCGAGGAGCGTCGCGGGCGTGGCCCATTGGCCGGACGGGGTCTTCTTCGCGCCGGGCAGGCCCATCTTGCCGAAGAGGATGTCGCCGATCTGCTTCGGCGAGCCGAGGGCGAACTTTTCGCCCGCCATCTCGTGGATCTCATCCTCGAGCCGCGCGAGCGTCTGGGAGAAGTCGCCCGAGAGGCGGCTCAGGATCTGCCGGTCGACCAGGATGCCGCGCATCTCCATGCGCGCCACCACGTCGATCATGGGGCGCTCCAGGGTCTCGTAGACCGTCGCGCGGTGCTCGGCGGCGAGGCGCGGCTTCAGCATCTGCCACAGGCGCAGCGTGATGTCAGCGTCCTCGGCCGCGTAGGCGGTGGCCTTGGCGATCTCGACCCTGTCGAAGCTCACCTTGCTGCGGCCCGTGCCGGCCACGTCGGAGAAGCTGATGGGGGAATGGCCGAGATGGCGGCGCGAGAGCTCGTCCATCCCGTGCGGGCCCTTGCCCGCATCGAGCACGTAGGAGATCAGCATCGTGTCGTCGTAGGGCCGCACGTCGATGCCGTGGCGCTTGAAGACGATCCAGTCGTATTTCAGGTTCTGCCCGATCTTGAGAACGGACGGATCCTCCAGGAGCGGACGGATGGCGTCGAGGGCATCGGTGACCGGAATCTGGCCCGGCACGAGCCCGCCGCCGAACAGGTCCGAATCGCCCCGGTGCTGGAGCGGCACATAGCAGGCCCGGCCCGCCTCGACCGCGAGCGAGAAGCCGACGAGTTCGGCAAGATTGGCGTCGAGCGCGCTCGTTTCCGTGTCGACCGCCACAAACCCCTTCTCGCGGGCCTCCACGACCCATTCCTTCAGGCGCTCGAGGCTCGTGACGGTCTCGTAGGCCTGCACGTCGACAGCCTGCGAGGAGGCTTCCGTCGCGCGCTTCGCGGCCAGCTGCGAGGGCGTGCCGAGCCCTTCCACGGGCTTGCGCCGCGCGGTCTCCGGCAGGTCGAGTCCGGCGAAGGGATCGACGTCTCCCGCGACGGCGCCGCCCTCGAAAGGAACCTCGGTCTCGGCGGGGCCAGGGCCGCCGAGGCGCTCCCAGCGGATGGCCTCGCCGCCGGGCATCAGGCGCGGGTCGGGCTCCACGGCGGTCGGATCGGCGTCGTAGATCTCGGCCACCCGTCGCGTGAGCGTGTTGAATTCCATCGCCTTCAGGAAGCCGATCAGGGTTTTCGGGTCGGGCTCGGGCAGGCGCAGTTCGTCGAGCGAAACGGGGAGCGGCGCGGCGCAGTCGAGGGTCACGAGCTTCTTGGAGAGCCGGGCCGACTCGGCGTTGTTGATCAGCGTTTCGCGGCGCTTGGGCTGCTTGATCTCCGGCGCCCGCTCCAGAAGAGTTTCGAGGTCGCCGAACTCCTTGATGAGCTGGGCGGCGGTCTTCAGGCCGATGCCGGGCACGCCCGGCACGTTGTCGGAGGTGTCGCCCATGAGAGCCAGCACGTCGCCGATCTTTTCCGGGGGAATGCCCTCCCAGCGCTCCGTGACGGCGGCCTCGTCCAGGTTCCGCTCGGGCCGGTAGCCGGGCTTGCCCTTCGAGCCCGATTCGAAATCGTAGAAGCAGACCAGCGGCCCGACCAACTGCATCAGGTCCTTGTCGGAGGAGACGATCAGCACGTTGGCGCCGCGGGCTTTGGCCTCCTGCGTATAGGTGGCGATGAGATCGTCGGCCTCGTAGCGCTCCTGCTCGATGGGCTCCAGGCCGAAGGCGCGAATCGCCTCGCGCATCAGGGGCATCTGCACCTTGAGGTCGTCGGGCGCATCCGGGCGGTGGCCCTTGTAGTCCTCGTAGAGCTCCTTGCGGAACGAGCCCTCCGACTTGTCGAGCACGATGGCGAGGTGGGTCGGCATCAGGCCGGCGGCGCCGTCGCGGACGAATTGCAGGAGCTTGGACACGAAGAGGCGCACGGCGCCGGTCGGCATCCCGTCCGAGATGCGGGAATTGTACTTCGAGTCCTGGTTCATGGACTGGAAGTAGGCCCGGTAGATGAAGGACGAGCCGTCGACGAGGAAAACGTGGTCGCCGGCTTGGACGGGACGGGAGGAAGCCATGGGTCTCGTTCGTGCGGAAATGATCCCGCAAGAGATAGTGGTTTCGGGCCCCGATGGCTATGGCTACGGCCGGCTTATGCAGCCCTCAAGCGCGCGAGATCCAGATCGAGCTCCCGCAGGGCCTGCATGACCACGCCTTCCGTCAGGAGATCCATGGAGGATTCCACCACCTGGATCGTGGCGAGCGCCCGCAATTCGGGGATCGTCTGCGATTCGAGGGCGGCCTCGAAGGAGGGGCGCAGGAGGTCCATGGCGCGGGTGCCGGGGCCGCAGATCACGATGTGATCCGGCTCCAGGGTCTGGATCAGGATCCCGACCGCGTCCCCGAGGACCTCGCCGGCCTCGCGGAAGAGGTTGGCGAGGGCGGGGTGGCCCGCACGGGCCTGAGCCACGATGGCGTCCATGGCGTCCTCGCCGGGGATCAGCACGGTCGGGGCCGGGCGGTGGTCGATGAGCTGCGCGTCCCGGTGCAGGGCATAGTCGGCCAGGAACGCCTCGATGCAGCCGCGCCCGCCGCAGCGGCATTGCGGGCCGCTCCGGCGCAGGCGCACATGGCCGAACTCGCTGCCGCCGAAGCGGGCTCCGCGATAGAGCTCGCCCTGGATGAGAAACCCTAAGCCCACGCCGTCGCCGACCATGAGGCAGGCCGTGCGCCCCGAGCGCAGCTCCGAATGGCGCTGGGCGATGGCGAAGGCCATGGCGCTGGCATCGTTCTCGATCAGCACCGGCTTCCCGAGGCGCCGGTTCAGGCCCGAGGCCAGCGGCAGGTCCCGGGCGCCGAGCACCGGGCTCCAGGCCACGATGCCGTCGCGGGTGTCCACATAGCCCTGGCAGGCAAGGCCCACGGCCTTCAGGTTCGGCGCGTTCGTGTCCCGCGCGAAGGCCGCGATGGCCTCCGCCAGCGCGTCCATGAGCTCCTCGGCTTCGAGGTTGCGAAGAGGGTGCTCGATATGGCGGCTGGCGCGGTTGCGGCCCGCGCTGTCCACCAGGCGCAGCTCGATCCGGTTGAAGCCGGTCCAGACGCCGATCACCGAGCCGAGGGTGTCGGCGAAATAGAGGCGCACCTTCGGGCGCCCGCGGATGAGGCCCGCCGATTCGCCGGTCTCTTCCGTCACCAGGATGCCTTCCTCGACGAGGCTCGCCGTGAGCTCGGAGACGCTCGCCGGGCTCATCCCGAGCTGCTGGCCGATCTCGACCCGCGCCATGGGCCCTTCCCGGCGCAGCGTGTCGAGCAGACGACGCCGGGCGGCTTCGCGGGGGGTGAGCGGGTTCATCGACATGGTCCCTTATTTGTTCATCTAGCGAATAAAACACCTCTTCGTAAAAAGGGTATCAGACCAATGGATGAGGAAAGGGCCGCTTGATGAGGCTTCGGTTCGGGATAATTATTTCCGGGCTCGAAAATAAGAAAGCATGGCGGTGCGACCGAGCGCGTTCGCCCTCAGGGTGATGACCCGCCATGGCAAACGGCTTTCGAGGAATGCCGCCCAGGAGGAATTCATGTTGTTCAAGAAGCACGCCCTGATCAGCCTTGCCGCCCTCGCCCTGTCCACGACTGCCGTCTTCGCGCAGGGGAAGGGCCCGGTCGTCGGCGTCAGCTGGTCCAACTTCCAGGAAGAGCGCTGGAAGACCGACGAGGCCGCCATCAAGGCCGCGGTCGAGAAGGCCGGCGGCACCTACGTGTCCGCCGATGCGCAATCCTCGCCCGCCAAGCAGCTCACCGATATCGAGAGCCTCATCGCCCGCGGCGCCCAGGCCCTGATCGTCCTGGCGCAGGACGCGGATGCGGTCCGTCCGGCCGTCGAGAAGGCGGTGGCCGAAGGCATTCCGGTGGTGGGCTACGACCGCCTCATCGAGATCCCGCAGGCCTTCTATCTCACCTTCGACAACGTCGAGGTCGGCCGTCTCCAGGCCCGCGAGGTCATGAAGGTGAAGCCCGAGGGCAACTACGTCTTCATCAAGGGCTCGGGCTCGGATCCGAACGCCAACTTCCTGTTCCAGGGCTCGATGGAAGTGCTCAAGCCCGCCATGGATGCCGGCAAGATCAAGAACGTGGGCGAGGCCTATACCGACGGCTGGCTTCCCGCCAACGCGCAGCGGAACATGGAGCAGTTCCTGACCAAGAACAACAACAAGGTCGACGCGGTGGTCGCCGCCAATGACGGCACCGCCGGCGGCGCTATCGCGGCGCTCGCGGCTCAGGGTCTGGCCGGCTCCGTGCCGGTCTCCGGCCAGGATGCCGACAAGGCGGCCCTCAACCGGGTGGCGCTCGGCACCCAGACCGTCTCCGTGTTCAAGGACGCCCGCGAGCTCGGCCGCAACGCGGCGGAAATCGCCGTCCAGCTCGCCAACGGCAAGAAGCTGAACGAGATCCAGGGCGCCACGACCTGGAACCAGGGTCCCAAGAAGCAGAACATGACCGCCCTGTTCCTCAAGCCGGTCGCGATCACGAAAGACAATCTCAACGTGGTCATCGACGCGGGCTGGGTCACGAAGGACGTGGTCTGCCAGGGCGTGAAGCCGGGCACCGCGAAGGTCTGCGACTGACCTTTCCCGTCATCCGGAGGCGGTCCGAAAGGGTCGTCTCCCGAAGGGCTGGAGGCACGGCAGGTCCGGCAACACGACCTCCCATGACGAGCCGATCTCTCCTTGTCGTGCCGATAGCTTCCGGGCCCGCCATGCGGGCCCGGAATGACTTCCAACGATCCGAGGGCCTGCCATGACTGCTCCCAGCGCGACGGCCGCGCCGTCCCACGGCGCCACATCCGCCTCGTTCCTGTCGAAGCTCGAGATCGACGTTCGCATGCTCGGCATGCTGGCGGCGCTCGGCGTGATCTGGATCGGGTTCGACATCCTGTCCGGCGGCCTGTTCCTGACCCCGCGCAACCTCTGGAACCTCTCGGTTCAGACCGCGTCCATCGCCGTCATGTCGACCGGCATGGTGCTGGTCATCGTCACCCGCAACATCGACCTGTCGGTGGGCGCCATTCTCGGCGTCGTCGGCATGATCGTCGGCGTGCTGCAGGTGCAATGGCTGCCCGCCTGGCTCGGCTTCGAGCACTGGCTCACGGCGCCCATCGCCGTGGTCGCCGCCGTTCTCGTGGGCGGCGCCATCGGCCTGTTCCAGGGCTGGCTCATCGCCTATCTGGCCATCCCGTCCTTCATCGTTACCCTCGGCGGCCTGCTCATCTGGCGCGGCGCCGCCTGGTGGGTCACCACGGGCCAGACCGTGGCGCCGATGGACACCCGCTTCAAGGCCCTCGGCGGCGGCGTGGAAGGGGCGCTCGGCGCCACCGCCACCTGGATCATCGCCGCCGTGGCCTGCGGTCTCATCGTCGTGGCGCTCGGCCTCTCCCGCCGCCGGCGCGTGCGTTTCGGCTTCCCCGTCCGTCCCGCCTGGGGCGACGCGGCGATCGCCGCCTTCGCGTGCGGGGCGGTTCTGATCGCGGCGGCCATCGCCAATGCCTATCCGCTGCCGGTGGGAATCGCGCGCCGCTGGGCCGAGGCGAACGGCATCGCCTGGCCGGAGGGCGGGTTGTCCATTCCGCACGGCATCGCCCTGCCGGTGCTGATCGCCATCATCGTCGGCTTGGGGATGACCTTCCTGGCCCGGCGCCTGCGCTTCGGCCGCTATGTCTTCGCCATCGGCGGCAACCCCGAGGCGGCGGAACTGTCTGGCATCAACACCCGCTGGACCCTCATGAAGGTGTTCGGCCTCATGGGCCTGCTGTGCGGCATCTCCGCCTGCATCTCGACCGCCCGCCTGAACGCCGCGACCAACGCCGCAGGCTCGCTGGACGAGCTCTACGTCATCGCTTCGGCTGTCATCGGCGGCACGTCGCTCGCAGGCGGCGTCGGCACCATCGCGGGCGCCATGCTGGGCGCCCTCGTCATGCAGTCCCTGCAATCGGGCATGGTGCTGCTCGGGGTCGATACGCCCCTTCAGAACATCGTCGTCGGCGCCGTGCTGGTGCTGGCGGTCTTCGTCGACGGCCTCTACCGCCGCCGCATCAAGTAAGGGAGAGCGCCATGCAAGCGAACGGCACAACGCCCCTGGTCGAGATGCGCGACATCTCCATCGCCTTCGGGGGAATCAAGGCGGTCGACGGCGTCTCCGTCGATCTGCGCCCCGGCGAGGTGGTGGGGCTCCTCGGCCACAACGGCGCCGGCAAATCGACCCTCATCAAGATCCTGTCCGGCGCCTACCGGCCGGATGCGGGCGAGATCTACGTGAACGGCGAGAAGGCCGATATCGGAACCCCGCGCGACGCCAAGCGCTACGGCATCGAGACGATCTACCAGACCCTCGCGCTCGCGGACAACATCGATGCGGCCGGCAACATCTTCCTCGGCCGCGAGGTGCTGACGCCCTACGGCACCCTCGACGACGCCACCATGGAGGCGGAGACCCGCAAGGTGATGGCGCGCCTCAACCCGCATTTCCGCCGCTTCAAGGAGCCCGTGAAGGCCCTGTCCGGCGGCCAGCGCCAGTCGGTGGCGATCGCCCGCGCGATCTACTTCAACGCCCGCGTGCTGATCATGGACGAGCCGACCGCGGCCCTCGGGCCCGCAGAGACGCAGCAGGTGGCCGATCTCGTGCTGCAGCTCAAGAAGGAAGGCATCGGCATCTTCCTCATCAGCCACGATATTCACGACGTATTCGGCCTCGCGGACCGGGTGAGCGTGATGAAGAACGGCAGGCTCGTCGGTTCGGCGAACGTTTCGGACGTGACCCAGGACGAGGTGCTGGGCATGATCATCCTCGGGAAATGTCCGCCCGGCGCCGTTCCCGGCCCCGGCGCAAGCTGACGACGAACAATCAAGGAAGCGAGACTTCATGACCCAGACTGTTTACGGCTCCCTGAAGGGCAAGACCGTCCTCATCACCGGCGGCGCCAGCGGCATCGGCGAGAGCATCGCCCAGGCCTTCCACGCCCAGGGAAGCAAGGTCGCCATTCTCGACTACAACGCGGAGGCCGGTCAGGACCTCGCAAAGCGTCTGGGCGAGCGTGTGCATTTCGAGCACAACGACGTGCGCGACATCCCGGCCCTGCAGGCCGCCATCCGCCGTGCCAGCGAGGCGCTGGGGCCGGTCACCATTCTCGTCAACAACGTCGCGCGCGACGACCGGCACACCATCGACCAGGTCACGCCCGAATACTGGCGCGAACGCTTCGCCACCAATCTCGACCACCAGTTCTTCGCGTCCCAGGCGGTGCTGCCCGACATGGAGAAGGCCGGCGGCGGCTCGATCATCAACATGGGCTCGACCAGCTACATGGTGAGCAACGACTCGTTCGCCGCGTACAAGACCGCCAAATCCGCCGTGGTGGGTCTCACCCGCGCCCTGGCTCGGGAGCTGGGCGACCGCAACATCCGCGTGAACTGCATCGTGCCGGGCTGGATCATGACCCAGCGCCAGATCGACATGTGGCTCACGCCGGAGGGGGAGGAGGAGCTCATGAAGCGCCAATGCGTGAAGCGCCGTCTCGTGCCGCAGGACATCGCCAATTTCGCCCTGTTCCTCGGCTCGGACGATTCCACCGCCATGTCGGCCCAGACCTATCTGGTGGACGGCGGCTGGGTGTAGGACATCCCACCGGCGCCTGTAGCTTTTGTCGCTCGCCTCGGCCCGGGACATGATCGCCGGGGCGCCGCGGCCCGCAACGAAAAGCGGCCCAGGGTTGCCCTGGACCGCCTTCGTCGTTGCCTCGATGTCGTCGGGGCTTACTCGGCCGCCTGGATCATGACGGCGCCCTTCAGGCCCATCCGGTCGGCGACGCCAAGGCCGTAGGCCTTGTCGGCCAGGTAGAAGTGCACGATCTGGCGCTTCACGATCTCCACCGGCACGCCCTGCATCGCCTCGGCGATGTTGTCCATCAGACGGCCCTGCTCCTCGGGCGTCATCAGGCGGAACAGGTCGCCCGGCTGCTTGTAGTCGTCGTTGCCGGCGCGATGGTCGTAGCGGTCCGCGTCGCCCGAGATCTTGAGCGGCGGCTCCACGGCGCGCTGGCTCTGCACCGGGCCGTTGAAGGAGTTCGGCTCGTAATAGGCGTCACCCCGGTTGGGCACGTCGAACAGCATGGCGCCGTCGGCATGGTAATGGTGCACGGGGCAGCGCGGACGGTTCACCGGCAGGGCCTCGTAATGGGTGCCGACGCGGTAGCGGTGGGCGTCCGCATAGGCGAAGAGGCGGCCCTGCAGCATCCTGTCGGGCGAGAAGCCGATGCCCGGCACGATGTTGGACGGTGAGAACGAGGACTGCTCCACCTCGGCGAAGTAGTGCGCGGCGTTGCGGTTCAGCTCGAGAACCCCGACCTCGATCAGCGGGTAGTCCGCGTGCGGCCACACCTTTGTCACGTCGAACGGGTTGTAGGGGGTCTTTTCCGCGTCGGTCTCGGGCATGATCTGGACGCAGAACTTCCAGCGCGGGAAGTCCCCGTTCTCGATCGCCTCGTAGAGGTCCCGCTGGGCGCTCTCGCGGTCCTTGGCGATCACCGCCTCGGCCTCGCGGTTCGACCAGGTCTTGATGCCCTGCATCGACTTGAAGTGGAACTTGACCCAGAAACGCTCGCCGGCCTCGTTGATGAACGAGTAGGTGTGCGAGCCGAAGCCGTGCATGTAACGGTAGCCCTGCGGCAGGCCACGGTCCGAGAACAGGATCGTCACCTGGTGCAGCGTCTCCGGGCTGAGCGACCAGAAGTCCCACATGGCGGTGGCCGAGCGCAGGTTCGTCGCGGGGTGGCGCTTCTGCGTGCGGATGAAGTCGGGGAACTTCACCGGGTCGCGCACGAAGAACACGGGCGTGTTGTTGCCGACGATGTCCCAGTTGCCTTCTTCCGTGTAGACCTTGAGGGCGAAGCCGCGCACGTCGCGCTCGGCGTCGGCCGCGCCGCGCTCGCCGGCCACGGTCGAGAAGCGCAGGAACACTTCCGTCTGCTTGCTGATCTCGGAGAACACCTTCGCCTTGGAATAGCGGGTGATGTCGTTGGTGATGGTGAGCGTGCCATAGGCCGCAGAGCCCTTGGCGTGCACCACGCGCTCCGGAATGCGCTCGCGGTTCTGGTGCGCGAGCTTCTCGATGAGCTGGTAGTCCTGGAGGAGCAGCGGACCGCGCGGGCCGGCCGAAAGGCTGTTCTGGTTGTCGGGGATCGGCGCTCCGGCCGTGGTCGTCATTGTCGTGCTTTTGGTCATGGTCCTCTCCAAAGCTTGTCTGGAACATGCCTAAACTGGCCGATCAGGTCCAATCGCTTTGCATGTGAGGAGAGATAAGTTATTCTTATCGGCATGGTCACGTTCCGGCAGCTCCGCTATTTCGAAACCTTGTCCCGCACCCGCCATTTCGGCATGGCGGCGAGTCAATGCGCCGTCACGCAGCCCGCTCTGTCCATGCAGGTGAAGGAGCTCGAACAGGAGCTCGGCATCAAGCTCGTCGAGCGCCGGGGCAACGCCGTGGCGCTCACCGTCGCAGGGCAGGAGATCGCCGCCCGGGCGGAGGCGATCCTGAACCAGGTTCGAGAGCTCACCGATTATGCGCGCCAGCAATGCGGCGTGCTCACCGGGACCCTGCGGCTCGGCATCATCCCGTCCGTGGCGCCCTATCTGCTTCCGAGCCTCCTCGGCGGAGTCGAGGCGAGCTACCCGTCCCTCGATCTTCTCGTCCGCGAGACGCAGACCGACACGCTCATCGAGGAGCTCATCCGCGGCGATCTCGATGCGGCCCTGCTGGCCCTGCCCGTGTCGCCCTCCCAGCTCGACACCCTGGAGCTGTTCGACGACCGGTTCCTGATCGCGGTGCAGGCGCAGGCTGCGCGGGGCTGGACGCCGGACAACCTGCATGCGCGCATGATGCGCGAGCGTCTGCTGCTGCTGGAGGAGGGACATTGCCTGCGCGATCAGGCGCTGCAGTTCTGCCAGGTCGCGAACGTCCAGGCGCGCAAGGCGCTGGGGGCGGCCTCGCTCACCACCATCATGCAGATGGTCGCCGCCGGCCATGGAATCACGCTTCTCCCCGAACTCTGCGCGGAGGCCGAGGTCGACCGGCAGCGGATCGCCCTGATCCAGTTTCCCGACGAGCCGCCCAAGCGCACCATCGGGCTTGCCTGGCGGCGCACCTCCGGGCGCAAGGCGGATTTCGCGGCGCTCGGCGAACTCATCAGGGCGATCCGCACGAAAGATGCGGCCGGTGCCAAACCCGCGAAGCCCGCAGACGTTGACTGAAAGCTGCCGGCATCGGCCGGCCGACGACGGAGAACACGAATGCCGGCGGACGCCACCCTCCGAATCCTGGTCTGGAGCGACTATGTCTGCCCGTTCTGCTATCTCGAGCGGCCGGTTCTCGATCAGGTCAGAAGCGAGCTGGGTGAGAAGGTGGAGATCGATTGGCGCGCCTTCGAGCTGCGGCCGGAGCCGACGCCCACGCTCGATCCCGATGGCGAGTATCTTCACCGGGTCTGGAACCAGTCGGTCTATCCCATGGCGCAGGCGCGCGGGATGAGCCTGCGTCTGCCGCCCGTGCAGCCCTACAGCCGCAAGGCTCACGAGGCCGCGGAGTTCGCCCGCGAGGCCGGCAGGCTCGATGCGATGAACGCGGCCCTGTTCAAGGCCTTCTTCGAGGAGGGACGCGACCTTGCCGATCCCGATGTCCTGCTCGACATCGCCCGATCGGTCGGTCTCGATGCGGATGCCCTGCGCGAAGCGCTCGACGATGGCCGCTACGCCCGGGGCGTCCTGGAGGATCAGCGTCTCGCCCAGGAGATCGGCATCTCCGGCGTCCCGGCGCTCGTCGTCAGCGCGGGGGAGCAGGCTTACCTCCTCAGCGGCGCGCAGCCGTACGAGACGGTCAGGGAGGTGATCGAGCGGGCGCTCGGCAGTGCCGGCGGAGCCGTGGCTCCGCCGACCTGATCGTGACGGAGGCTCGAGGAGAGCCCCTTTCCGCTCAGCAGCTCGTCAGCTTGACGCGCTCGACTTCGAGCCCGAAGAGGGGGCGCACCTTGGTGCCGAGCACGTTTCCGAGGAAGGCGGCCACCAGCCAGACCCAGCCGTGCAGGCTGCCCGAGGCGATGCCCGAGAAATACGCGCCGATGTTGCAGCCATAGGCCAGGCGGGCGCCGTAGCCGAGCAGCAGGCCGCCGACGACGGCCGCTGCGGCCGAGCGCAGCGGAATCCGCCAGACCGGCGAGAAGCGTCCGGCGAGCGCGGCGGCCAGCAGGGCGCCGAGCACGAGGCCGATATCCATCACGGACGTGATGTCGTTGAAGATGCTTCCGGTCAGCTCGGCCTGCCGGGCGGGAGACGACCAGTAGGGCCAGCTCGCCGGTTCAAAGCCGATCACGGCAGCGATCTTGGAGCCCCAGAGCGCGAAGGCCGAGGTGATGCCCCAGGGGCGTCCGGCCAGATAGAGGGTCGCGAAGTTCAGGAATGCCAGCGCCACGGCACCGGCGACCAGCGGCCACGGACCGCGCAGGAAGCGGGCAAGGCCCTGACGGGGCGAGGGATTCGCTTCGATCAGGCGGCCGTGGCGGCGCTTTTCCAGCACCACGGTCACGGCGGCGATCGCGGCGAAGACTGCGAGCTGCGCCGCAAGGGCGGTCCACGGACCCCAGGCCTCGACCAGGGAGATCTTCGGCAGGCTCGGCAGCGCCGCCCACCAGTGCAGATGGGCTGCGCCGATGGCCGAACCGGCGATGAAGCCGGCAAGCGTGATCAGCATGCGGGTCGAGCCGCCGCCCGCGGTGTAGAGAACGCCCGAGGCGCAGCCGCCGCCCAGCTGCATGCCGATGCCGAAGATGAAGGCACCGACGACCACCGACAGACCGGCCGGAGAGACGAGGCCCGTCACCGGCTGGCCGAACAGGGAGCCGGAGGCCAGGACCGGGAAGAACAGGGCGGATGCGACGGCCAGCATCACCATCTGAGCCCGCAGACCTTCGCCGCGGCGATCCGCGATGAAGACCCTCCAGGCGGAGGTGAAGCCGAAAGCCGCGTGATAGAGCACGAGACCGAGCACGGCGCCCAGCACGTAGAGGGCGGCCTGCCGGGGATTGACGATCGAGCCGATGAAGGCCGCACCGCCCAGGATGCCGGCCGCGGCGACAAAGGACGTCGAGACATTGATGCCGAGACCGGTCCGGCTCCCGACGGAGACGGGCGAGGCCAATGCAGAGCTAGACATGGGGGTTTTCCTTACCTGCGGGCCGGGACCTCTGCCGCAGAGCTGAGCGCATCCCGGATCCGTCTTTAGGATGTGCTTTCATATAATATACGTCAAGAATTGCAAATTAAAATAATTCACCTAATTTAATTTGTGAATTATCCTGCTATTGATTGCGCGGGCAGGGCCCTTCATCTCCTGCTCTGCGGCGCCAGCCGCCGCGCCACCCACCCCATACGAGACCCCCATGACGATAAAGCCTGACGTCCTCGCCGCGATCGGCGGCACGCCGCTGATCAAGCTCCGCCGCGCCTCGGAGCTGACCGGCTGCACCATTCTCGGCAAGGCCGAGTTCATGAACCCCGGTCAGTCGGTGAAGGACAGGGCAGCCCTCTTCATCGTCCAGGATGCTATCCGGCGCGGAGCCTTGCGTCCCGGCGGCGTCATCGTCGAAGGAACGGCGGGCAATACGGGCATCGGCCTCGCGCTCGTCGGCAATGCGCTCGGGTTCCGCACGATCATCGTCATCCCGGAAACGCAGAGCCAGGAGAAGAAGGACATGCTCCGGCTCGCGGGGGCGGAGCTGATCGAGGTGCCGGCGGTGCCCTATGCCAACCCGAACAATTACGTGAAGGTCTCAGGGCGCCTTGCCGAGCGGCTCGCCGCTACGGAGCCCAACGGAGCGATCTGGGCCAACCAATTCGACAACGTGGCGAACCGGCAGGCCCATATCGAGACGACCGGGCCCGAGATCTGGGAGCAGACGGACGGCAGGGCCGACGGCTTCGTCTGCGCCGTCGGTACGGGCGGCACGCTGGCCGGCGTCGGCATGGCGCTGAAGGAGCGAAATCCGAAGATCGTCATCGGACTGGCCGATCCCATGGGAGCGGCGCTTCACAGCTACTACACGACCGGTGAACTCAAGGCGACCGGCTCGTCCATCACCGAGGGCATCGGGCAGGGACGGATCACCGCCAATCTCAACGACGCGCCCGTCGACGTGGCGTTCCAGATCCCCGACGAGGAGGCGCTGCCGGTGATCTTCGAGCTGCTGGAGCACGAAGGGCTCTGCCTCGGCGGCTCCTCGGGCATCAACGTGGCCGGGGCGATCCGTCTGGCCCGGCACCTCGGGCCGGGCCATACCGTCGTGACGGTGCTGTGCGACTACGGCACGCGCTATCAGTCGAAGCTCTTCAACCCGGAATTCCTGCGCTCGAAGAACCTGCCGGTGCCCGCATGGCTGGAGCGCAGGAGCGCCATCGATCCGGGGCTGGTCTGAAGCCGAGGGGCGCATCGCGCGCCGCGTTTCGTTCCGACGCGGCGCGCGATGCGAACAGGATTACGCTGCCGGCGATTGCTCGGCTTCGGGAGTGGGCGCGGGCCCGCCGTCGGGACGCTGCTGCTGGGCGCGCACGAGGTTCGTCGTGGGGCGTGCCGGTGCAGCCGGCTTCGCGTTCGTCAGGTGAAGGTCCGTCTGGATGCTGTCCAGAAGATCGACGAGCCAGTTGTGCCCGGCCTGCAATCCGTCGCGAAGGGCGGATTTCGCGATGTCGATCTTGGCGGAAATCTCCATGGTGTTACGGGATTGCAGGGACACGAATTCCTGCTCGATCGTTCCCAGCTCCCGCAGGAGTTCTTCGCGCAGGCCACGCTGCTCCTCGACCATGATGAGCGGTGAGGTCAGCATGCCGCGCAGGGCGGCCCAGCGCAGGCCGAGGGCGCTTACCGATTGGGATCCTTCGAGTCCTGCCATATTCTTGGGTTCGGCCACGGCGTTGTCCTTTTCATGAGAGATGAGAATCACACCGTCACAGCTAGAGTCACGGGTGTGGCGTGAATCAGGCAAGCTCCGGAAAAAGCGCCAGCAAAATCGATGGCCAGAGTTAACGAATGAAGAAGTAGAGCGTCAGCACCGCGCCCACCGCGATCACCAGCCAGCGGATCGCGGCCGGAGGCAGGCGACGCCCGAAGACGACGCCGAGATAGCCGCCGATCACCGACGCGCCGCCCACGATGGCGGTCTCGCGCCAGCTCACGAGCCCGGCGACGATGAAGAGCACGACGGCGACCAGCTGAATCACGGTCGAGCACAGATGCTTGGCGGAATTGATCAGGTGAAAGTCGTCGCCTTCGGTGATGGCGAGAGCCGCGAGCATGACGATTCCCATCCCGGCACCGAAAAAGCCGCCATAGATGGCCACGAGGAACTGGAAGGCCAGTCCCGCCGCCCAGGCCTTTGTCGAGGGATGGTGGCCTTCGTGGCGGCCGATGGTGCGCGCGAGCGCCACGATGCGCGGACTTGCCGCGAACAGAAGGGTCGCGAACAGGAGAAGCCACGGCACCAGCTGCCGGAATGCAGCATTGTTCGTCACCGTCAGGATGTAGGCGCCCAGAAGTCCGCCGAACAGGCTGACGATGCCGAGCGCGGCGAATCGCCGGAGATTGGCGACGAGTTCCTTCCGGTAGGCCCAGGCGCTCGCGAAGTTGGCCGGCGTGACCGCCACCGCACTGGTGGCGTTGGCGACGATGGGCGGGAGACCTGCGGCGAGGAGCGCGGAAAAGGTGAAGAACGTGCCTCCTCCCGCAATGGCATTCACGAGCCCTGCCGCAAGGCCGGACGCGGCAAGAAGAAGCACGGTGGGAAAATCCATGATGGTCGGTCTGTTCTTGTGGTTGGGACCAGAGGCGAGGCCCCTGCGGGATAGCATGGGGCGGTTCTCGAAGCCCATTAGGCGAATGTCTAGAGATTTCCGTGCCGGGGCGGCACCCTTGCCCGCCGGGCGGGATGCTCAATCTAACAGGCCCTCATTCAGGAGAACCCCATGCGAGAGGCAACCAACCGTCGGATCGTCCTGGCGTCGCGTCCGACAGGCGAGCCGACACCCGCCGATTTCAGGCTGGAGAATGCCGCCGTTCCGGAGCCGGGCGACGGCCAGATCCTCCTTCGGACTCTCTGGCTGTCGCTCGATCCGTATATGCGCGGACGCATGAGCGCCGCCAGATCCTACGCCAAACCGGTGGAGGTGGGCGAGGTGATGGTCGGCGGCACGGTGAACGAGGTCGTCGCCTCCCGGCATCCGGGGTTCGCGGAGGGCGACATCGTCCAGTCCTATGCGGGGTGGCAGGATTATGCCCTCTCGGACGGCGCCGGCCTGCGCAAGCTCGATCCGTCGCTGGCGCCGGTCTCGACGGCCCTCGGCGTACTCGGGATGCCGGGACTGACCGCCTATACGGGCCTGATGAATATCGGCCAGCCCAAGCCTGGAGAAACGGTCGCGGTGGCGGCCGCGACCGGACCCGTCGGATCCATGGTCGGACAGATCGCCAAGCTGAAAGGCTGCCGGGCCATCGGCATCGCAGGCGGGCCGGAGAAGTGCCGCTACCTCGTCGAGGAGCTCGGCTTCGACGCGGCCATCGACCACCGCTCTTCCGACATGGCCGCCAGGCTCAAGGAGGCCTGCCCTAACGGAATCGATGTCTATTTCGAGAATGTGGGCGGCGCCGTCTGGGACGCCGTTTTCCCGCTCTTGAACGATTTCGCGCGAATTCCCGTCTGCGGCCTGGTGGCCCACTACAACGATACGGGCCTCCCGCAGGGTCCCGACCGCCTGCCCCAGCTCATGAGCGCCGTTCTGGCGCGCCGCCTGACCCTGCGGGGCTTCATCGTGGGCGACTTCGCGTCCCAGGCAGAGGAGTTCTATCGCGAGGTTTCCCCCTGGCTGCGGGAGGGGCGGATCAAGTATCGCGAAGATGTGGTCGAGGGGCTGGAGAATGCGCCCGAAGCTCTGATCGGGTTGCTCAAGGGCAACAACTTCGGAAAACTGCTCGTACGCGTGAAACGCTGATTGCTGTGGATCGCGTGACTCTATTATTGCCTTGGTCCGGCCAAAGGCGGACCTTTAGAGCAATGTCGAACGTGATCCCATTCTCCTCGCGCTCCAGGCAGCAGACGCCGGCGGCGACGCCTGCCGAAGAGGAGAGGGCTGCGCTGGCCGCCGATCTGATCGAGATGATCGACCGGGTCAGGGAGCTGACGGAGCGCGTCGTGGCCCTTCCGGGGCCTGGGCTTCAGGTCGAACAGACCGCTCAGCATCTCCTGGATGCCGCAACGGCGCTGGAATGCGCGACCGAGGCCCTGACCGAAGGCGGGGAATGGGTTCCGTTCTGAACCCCTGCCGCCCCGCCCAGCCTTCACCCGGCGCCCGGCCCGGACCTCACTTCAAGGCCCTCATGCGCGCTTCCGCCTGCCGGATGCCCAGCGCCAGCGCGCGGGCATAGAGTTCCTGCGCCTTGGCGGCATCGCTGCGGATTCCCAGCGCCCCGATGACCGCGAGGACGTGGGGATCGAACGTTTCCGCGAGAAGGTAGACCGCCTGGGCGTTTCCCTCCTCCGCGGACCGTTCGAGCAGGAGCCGGGCGGCGCTGACGTCGCCGCTGCGAAGAAGGGAGTTGGCTCGCTTCAGGAGACGGTCGTCCGCGACAGCCGGCGGCGGAGCCGCTTCGGTCCTGGGCGGCTGGACGGCCGGAGGCGGCGTGAGCATCGCCTGGGTCGTGCCGGTGGCGTCAGAGGCGGCATTCGGTGCCGGTGCGGGAGGAGGCGCTGCAATGGCCGCAGCAACGAAGACCGGCTTGTCGGGAGGCGGAAGAGCCTCCTCGGGCGGCGCTGCCTGAGGGCTCGGAACTCCCGTCGAGGCCAAACGGACCAGCAGCGGAGCCGGCCCGCTGCCATGGGCCTCCTGGAAGGTGCGCAGCTCGTCGATGGCGCTGGCCAGCTCCTGGGTCACGGCATCGCGGCGCTGCCTCTCCCGCGCCAGCGCTTCCGTCAGCTCGGTCAGCCTTGCCGCTTCCGCCGCCGCCTCCTGCTCCCGGAGCGCCCGAAGGTCGTCCGCCGCCTTTCTGGCCGCAGCGAGCTCATGCGCTGCCGTGTCGCTCCGCTCGCCTTCTCGCTTCAGGGCCTCCCGCAGCTCGGCCACCTGGGCGTTCATCGAGGTCGCTTCGGCCTCGCGGTCGTTCTTCAGGCGGCTCAGCTCCTCCTGCATCGCCGCCAGCTCGCGTGCCGTGCTCTCGCTCCGTTCCCGCTCCTGCGCCAGCGCCTCCTTGATCTGCGCGGAAGCGCCGGCCTGGGAAGTCGCGTCCCGTTCGTGGAGAGCCTGAAGGGCGCCATACTCCTCTCGCGCGCTTGCAAGCTCGCGCTCGGCCCTGTCTCCCCGCTCGCGCTCACGCTGCAGGGCCTGCTGCAGCTCGCCCATCTGGGCGTCGCTCGAGGCGGAACCTGTTTCCCCGAGCTTCTGGAGATTGCGGAACTCCTCGGTGAGGGTGGCAAGCTCCCAGGCCATCGCGTCGCCACGGGCCTGCTCACGTTCCAGGGCCTCCTGCAGATCGGCTGCGTTGGGCGCCGACGCCGCGGCCATGGTGCAGACCGCCGGGTTGCCGGCGGCGTCCGTATCGGGCGCCGCGGGCGGGTCGTCCGCTCCCTTGATGCCCAGAGCCTGGAGGGCCGTGAGCAGCCCGGGATCGCGCAGCTTGTCCGCGAGCACGATGGCCAGGGTGCCCGTCTCGATGGCCGCCTTGAGCCGATGTTCGGCGGCCTCCAGATTTCCCAGGCGGATGGACGACTCGAGGTCGGACGCGAAGCGCTTGCGCTCGGGAGAGGTCATGAGCAGCGGCAGGAGAGCCGCCACGTCGTCGGGATTGGCGTCGGCCGCACCGGCAGGAGCCACGGCTTGGCTCGGGGCCGGATCGGGAGCCGTGACGGCCGCGTCCTGGGCTCTCGGCGGAGAACCCGCCGGCAGTCCCATCAGGACGATCAAGGCCGCTGCGGATACGCCGTGAACGAGGCCTGTTCTGCGCCTGCCCGGCGGCTGCATGCGGGATCGTGCGGCGGACGAAAGGGGATGGTCACGTCCAGTCATGTCGGACCTCCTTGTGGTTCTCTCACGGGCTGGCGGCGCCGACCGGGAGCTGCGGTCCTGCCGTGGCTTCAGTTCTGCCGGGCCGCTCCCCGGTTCGTTTTCTGCCGTTCGTTCTGCCAGGTGAGGAACTCGCGGAAGAGAAGCTCCCGCTGTGCAGCCGAGATCGTGTTGCCGGTGCTCTGGATGAAGGCTTCGAAGCTCTTCGACTGTTCCGGGGTGGCCTTGGCGGCGGCTGCGCGGTCGAGCCATTCCTGCGCGGGCTTCATGCGCTCCCATCCGGGAACCTCCGCGGCCAGATTGACCTCCTTCCACTTCGGATGGCGGCCCGGCTGCAGGAACTCGTCGAAGCGGGAGAAGAAGGAATCCACGAACCGTTTCACCCGGTTGTAGCGGTCGGAGTTCTCGGGCCAGTTGAAGACGGCGAGAAGGCTCCCCACCGCCAGGGTGTCGACGGGCGCGTCGGCCACCAGGCGCGGATAGTCGGAGTTCGAGAAGCGCGCCGGGAAATAGGTTTCGGCGATCTCGCCCTCGAACGGGATGGGCAGAAGGTGGAAGCGCCCTTCGCTCTGGAACTCCGCGATGGCGCGCACCGGCCGCCCGGCCACGTAGACGGCCGCCTGGATCTCGCCCGAGCGCAGGCGCTCATAGGATGAGCTCTGGTCGAAGGTCGTCATGTCGGGCTTGATTCCGAGCTTCTCGAAGATGAGGCGGGAGGTCAGGTTGGTGCCGCTGCCCGCCTTGTCGATGTTGACCTTCTTGCCTTCGAGCTGCCGGATGTCGGTGATGTCGCGGCTTGCGATGATATGGACCTCTTCATTGTAGAGGCGCGAGATGTAGCGCAGCCGGCGCACGGCGTCGTTGCGCAGGTTCTCGGCCTTGAGCTCCTCTCGGGCGTCCATCTGCACGATGCCGATATCGACGCCGCGCAGGAACATGACGTCGCGCAGGTTCTGGAGGGATCCGCGCCCGATGATGGGCAGGATCCGCAGGTTCTCGCCGTCGAGGACGTTCGCGAGATCGGCGGCGATGCGGATGTAGGTTCCGTCCGCACCGCCCGAAATGATGCCGACCGTTCCCGCATTGACGCGCGCGAAGTTGGATGCCGACCCATTCTGGGCGGAGGCCGGGGCCGCTCCGGAGAGCATGACGGCAGCGGCGGCAAGGGCGCCGAGAAGGCCTCGTCGCAGCGTGCCCGCTCGGGTGCCGTCGCCACGGAAAGCAGTTGCGCAGAAATCGCCGAACCGTCCGGACATCCTGTCCTCCCTGGGCTGTCTTGAGCCTCATGATTACTTTCGTATCTAAACGATCTGCCATGATGTCGTTGTGTAAACATCGCGGAAGTTGGAGATACGGGGAGGGTCATCGTAGGCCGATCATTTTATCGGTCAATAATCGGCAGAATGCAGTGCAGTAATTGAAAAGGGGTAGGCAGTAATCAAGAAGAGCTAGTTTTTAGATTTATATTCCTCCTATAAGGCAAATCACCCACTGAAGCCGGCATGCCTTGGTGGTGCCTCGATTATTACATTTGGTCGCACCTGCTGCCTGGAGGGAGGAAGGAGGGGACGCGAAGCGGCGGGCAGCCGGATGCCGGACCCGGAAGGACCACCCGGAGAGAAGAGTTAAAAATCTCGCGCTTCGGCGGCAAAATTAACCGTCCATTAACCATAAAACGACGAAATCACAGAGCAGCAGGAAATTGATCGCCCGTGACTATTGCAGTTCGCACCCGCCCCTCTCTCCGCTTTCGCGGCAAGTCGTTTCTGGCGCTCGTTCTCGCGCCGACGGTGCCGCTCCGCGACTGGCTCGAGGACCTCGACGCCGTTTCCAAGGGCTCGCCGGGATTTTTTACCGACCGCCCCATCATTGCCGATGTCTCCGCCCTCAAGCCCTCGAAGTCGGAGCTGAAATTCTTCCTGGCCGCGCTCAAGATGCGGGACATCCACATCATCGGGCTCGAAGGAGCCGCGGCGGCCGTTCTCGACGTCGACATGCCGCCGCAGATCAACGGCGGACGCCCCGCGGGCGACATCGAGACGCCCGATCTCGACGCCGTGCCGCTGCCTGCGGCCGCTCCGGCGCAATCCGCGCCGACGACGGCCCTCCTCATCGAGGGATCCGTCCGTTCCGGCCAATCCATCATCCATACGGAAGGCGACGTGACCGTTCTCGGCCACGTGGCATCGGGCGCCGAGATCGTGGCAGGCGGCTCGATCCACATCTACGGCGCCCTGCGCGGCCGCGCGATCGCCGGATGCACGGGCCACGCCAATGCCCGCATCTTCTGCAGAAAATTCGAAGCCGAGCTCATCGCCGTCGATGGGCTGTACAAAACGGCCGACGACCTCGGTTCCAAATACCGCGGTCAACCGATCCAGGTGAGCCTGGACGGCGACTCCATCATCCTGAAAACCCTGGATTGAGATAAGAAAGAGAGACGACAATGGCCAAAGTCTTGGTCGTAACATCTGGCAAGGGCGGCGTCGGAAAAACGACATCGACGGCAGCCTTGGGCGGCGCGCTCGCTCAGGGCGGTGAGAAAGTGGTCGTCATCGATTTCGATGTCGGCCTGCGTAACCTGGACCTCGTGATGGGAGCCGAGCGCCGGGTCGTCTTCGATCTCATCAACGTGGTGCAAGGGGATGCCAAGCTCAGCCAGGCCCTGATCCGCGACAAGCGCCTCGAGAACCTCTCGCTGCTTCCCGCCTCCCAGACCCGGGACAAGGATGCGCTGACGGAGGAGGGCGTGGCCCGCGTGCTCGCGGAGCTTCGCGAGAAGTTCGACTGGATCGTCTGCGACAGCCCGGCCGGCATCGAGCGCGGCGCGACCCTGGCCATGCGCCACGCGGATGTCGCGGTCGTCGTCACCAACCCCGAGGTCTCCTCGGTGCGTGACTCGGACCGCATCATCGGCCTGCTCGACTCCAAGACCGAGAAGGCCGAGAAGGGCGAGCGGGTGGAAAAGCACCTGCTGCTCACCCGCTACGACCAGGGTCGGGCCGAGCGCGGCGAGATGCTGAAGAAGGAGGACGTGCTGGAGATCCTTTCGATCCCGCTCCTCGGCATCATTCCCGAGAGCGAGGAGGTGTTGCGCGCCTCCAACGTCGGCACGCCGGTCACTCTCAACAATCCGAGCAGCGCACCGGGACGCGCATACTTCGACGCGGCGCGCCGACTCAAGGGCGAGACGGTCGAGATGATGATCCCCTCCGACAGGAAGGGCTTGCTCGGAAAGCTGTTCGGCCGGAGGGCAGCATGAGCTTGATGAGCTTCTTCAACCGGCGCACCTCTGCGCCGGTGGCACGCGAGCGGCTCCAGATCCTCCTGGCCCACGAGCGCGGCATCGTCGGCGGCAAGACCGACCTCGTCGCGCTCCTGCGGGAAGAGATCCTCGCCGTCGTCGGCCGGCACGTGACGATCGAGCGCGACAGGGTTCAGGTGAAGATGAATCGCGGTGCCGATCTCTCGACGCTTGAGATCGAGGTCGAGCTTCCGGGCCCCGACCTCGCCCGAGCCTGAGATGGACGACAAGGTCCGAGTCGGCGCCCCGCTTCCGGTACGCCGACTCGGACGCAACCCCTAGCCGGCCGTCAGTTGCGCCAGACGCCGATCTGGGACGTGCGCGCCTTCTCCTCGGCCGCCTTCAGCTCGGGCGTCGCATCGGCCGTCGCCTTCCCGCCGCCATTGAACAGCACCACCTTCGACAGATCCTGATTGCCGACCTGGCAGCGGTAGGTGTCGTTCGCGCCCGCGGGCTCACAGACGATTTCCCGCCCCCGCAGATAGCGGGTGAGATCTTCCGGCTTTCCGGCGCCGGGCGCCCATTCCACCCCGAACAGACGCACGACCTCGCCCTGTAGCGAGAGCGTCGCCGTGTCGAGCACATCCGGCACCCCGCGCAGGGAGCGCCCGCTCGTCCTGGGCGCGGAGGCCGTATCCGTGCCTTCGTTCGACACCGAGCCGGTGGTGTCCGGTTCTTCGAAGGCACCCTGGGTGCCGGCGGTCTCGGTGGCAGGGTCGGCCTCGTCCGCAACAGGAACCACCGCCTTTGGGGCTTCCGCAACCGGTCGGACACTCTCGGCGGCAGGCCGGTTCCAGTCGGAGAGGAGATAGCTCCCTGCGCCCAGAAGAGCCAGGAGCGCGACCGCTCCGGCCGCAAGGCCGCGACCGCCTGCGGGCGTGCGGATCCCGTCCCATGCGCTCCGGGCCCGGTCCAGGGTCTGGGGCATGTCGCTGCGGGCGGCATGGAGGCGCGATGCGCCTGCCGCCAGCATCGGCGCGACCCACCTCCTATGTGCCGTCCGCGTCCACAGGTGAAGGCGAGCCCCGCCGCCCTTGAGGTGAACGAGCCCGCTCTCGCGGGCGGGTTCCGCCGGATCGCTCTCGGAGGCGCCTTCCCCGGCACCGAGATCGAGCCAGTCGCGCTCGCGGATCGGGGCAGGCTGCGGCTGCTCGTCCGCCGGGGCGGCGGTGGATTGCGCCGGCTTGAAAAGCATCGGGCGCGTGGCACGCAGTTCTTCGAGAAGATCGCGGATCGTGAAGGCGGCGGTCTGTCCGTCGCGGGTGACGGTCCGCGGCTGTCCGGCATCGTCCACGACCGTGATGGCGGGTTCGCCATCGGCATCGCCGTAGCGGATGGAGGATTCGACGATCAGTTCCAGCGGACGGCGGGCATCCTCCGTCGGGTTGAACCGGTCGACCTCGGTGCGAATGGCCTCGCGAACCCGCTCCCGCGTGCTCCGCCACCGCGATTCGGGCGCCGCATCGTGAACCTGGACGGTTTTTCCTGACCGCGCGGAGCGTTCGACATCAATCATCGGACCGTTTCTCCAGAGCAAGATTTCGGCGAGCGGCGTTTCGGCCCATGACCAGGCTGTTCTCGGCGGTGATCACGGGCCGCTCGCCCACGAAGCTGACGACGAGCTGAAGCGCGCCGACGCCCTCGGCCTTTCTGCCGCGCCTCGGATTGGCCGCCTTGAAATCGAACATCGCATGAACCGTGCAGAGCATGCCCGCCGGTTCGCAGGAGACCTTTACCGTATCGGGTTGGGGACGATAGTCGCGTTCCGGCCAGCGTCGAACGAAGCGACGCTTCTCCCGGACGAGGTTCTTCACGCTCATCGCACGTCCATGGAACACGACGCGATCCCCGTAGAAATCGCCCGTCATCTCCAGTGTTTCATCATTCGGCGCGGACCAGGATCTCAGGTACTCGACCGCAAGGTCCCGTGCGGCTTCGCTGCGAATCGCGATCCGGTCCTGGGGCTCGTCCCGGCGTGGGCTCTCGGCCACGGCCGGTGCAGGAGGCGCTGCGGCGGGAGGTGCGGGGGGCGTTTCTGCGGATTGGCTCGGAGGCGTGACCGGAGCCGGGCTGGGCCTCTCCGGCTGGGCCGACTGCACGGGCGGCGCGGGTTCAGGGGAGGGCGCGGCCTGCGGCGGATTCGGCTGGACCGGAAGTGGAGGCGGCGCAGCCGGGGCCTGGGGCTCGACCGGCTGGGGAACGTTGAGATCGGCCGGAGGATCGGTCCAGGGCCTGTTCGTCTGGGCGAGGGCTCCTCCCCCGCCGAACAACAGCGTCACAAGCAGAATGCTGCTTCGTCCCAAGGCTTCGTCGAACCGCATCTCACCCTCCCGAACTCCTCCCCTGATGGAGGGGAGGAGACGAGAGAAACGCGGCTGGGCGCGCTCCGGGTTCCAAGCTGAGGCTTAAAGCTGCACCACCTCGACCGAACCGACGCCGGAGATTCCGATGGCTTGTGCAGAGGCGCGAGACAGATCGATCACGCGGCCATGGGCATAAGGACCGCGATCGTTGATGCGGACCACGACCGACTTGCCGGTCTTCTTGTTTACGACGCGGACCTTGGTGCCGAAGGGCAGGGTGCGGTGCGCCGCCGTCATGGCGTGCGTGTTGAAGGTTTCGCCGCTCGCCGTACGCTTTCCGTGGAAGCCCGGGCCATACCAGGAGGCCTTGCCGCTCTGGACGTGCCGCGTGGAAGCCTTCTTCGGCTCTGCGCTGACAGTGGCCGGAGACAGAACTGCGGCGGCCGATACGATGAGGCTCGCAAGCGCAAGCGTTGCCTTACGTTGAATCACGTTGCATTCCCTTGTTCTTGTGCGGAGGCAGCTTAATCGTAGGCTAATGGGGCGAGAATAAGTCCTTCGAGAAAGTTCCATATATTCGCAAAAATTATGGAAGGACCGATGCAGCTCGAAAAATAGATTATGGAACCATCTTGGACGGCTTCATTTTAGCCTCGGCTCCAAGACTTTACTATGCTTCAGCTTATCGAGGGTATCGTCTTCTGGTGGAAGGTCCGGCTCCCGTATGCGGGGATCAGGTTCCAGCGCCGTCCTCCGCCTCGACGGGCGGAAGTCTCATGAGCCGGAAGGCCAGGGCCAAGCCCAGCGACAGCAGCACGGCCACCAGTCCGACCACGCCCCACCAGCCGGTCCGCGCCCAGAAGACGCCGCCCAGGGTGCCGACGGCGCTCGAGCCGAAGTAATAGCAGAAGAGATAAAGTGCCGAGGCCTGAGCCCTGGAGTGGGCGGCGCGGCGCCCGACCCAGCTGCTGGCAATGGAATGGGCGCCGAAGAAGCCGAAGGTCACCGTCACCATCCCGGCGAGGATCATGAGGAGCGGGTCGAAGAGAGTGAGCAGCGCCCCGCCGAGGGTGACGGCAATCATCACCCAGAAGACCCGTTCCCGCCCGAGGCGGCCTGCGAGGTCTCCGACCCAGGTCGAGCTCGCCGTTCCGATGAGATAGATGACGAAGATGGCGCCGATGGCGGTCTGGCTCAGGCCGTAGGGCGCGGCCATCAGCCGGTAGCCGAGATAGTTGTAGAGCGTCACGAAGGCGCCCATGAGAAGGAATGCCTCGGCATAGAGATAGCGCAGGCCCGAATCCCGAAGATGATCCGCGAACGAGCGCAGCAGCTCCACGGGCCGCGCCCGGCGCGGGAGGAAATGGACGGAGTTCGGCAGGCTGCGCCACGCCAGAATGGCGGCGATCAGCCCGAGCCCGCCGATGGTGCCGATGGCGAGGCGCCAGGATCCCAGATCGGTCAGGGCGCCGCTGACCAGCCGGCCGGCCATGCCGCCGATCGCGTTTCCGCCGATGAACAGGCCCATGGCGAGGCCGATGGATTTCGGGTGCACCTCCTCGCTGACATACGCCATGGCGACGGCAGGAAGCCCGCTGAGCGTGATGCCCATGAGCACCCGTGCGAGGAGCAGGATCTGCCAGTTGGGCGCCGCCGCCGAAAGGATCGTCAGCGCCGCCGAGGAAAGAAGCGAGGCGACCATGACCGGCTTGCGCCCCCACACCTCCGACAGGGTGCCCGTGACAAGCATGGCGACCGCGAGCAGGCCCGTCGTGAGCGACAGGGACAGGCTGCTGACCGCCGGACTGACGTGGAACTCCTCCGAAAAGACCGGGAGAAGCGGCTGCACGCAGTAGAGAATGGCGAAGGTCGCGAAGCCGGCGGCGAACAGGGCGAGATTCAGGCGGCGAAAGGCAGGGGTTCCGCTCTCAAGGCGCTTGGGGGCTTCCTGCATGGAATCGGATCGTCCTCTGATGACCTTCGCCGCAACCGTGCCGTTAGGGCAGGTTCTCCCGCCTGCAACGCAGATCTAGCACAGGCGGCCAACTGATCCATTCGCTGAGAACATGGAGCAGGTGTCGCCTTTGCGCTTCTCCTCAGGGGCGAAGATCTGCTTACTGCAAGTTGAGAATTGCGTGCCGTCGCGCTGTCGGGCTCCGAGGGCCCCTTCCTTTTTCGAAACATCCCTCAATGACCAGCTCCATTGCATCGAAGCTTGCCGCGCCTGCCCCGTCAGCAGGGGCGCAGCCTCACCACAGGCCCGTGGAGTCGCAGCTTCGCGGAACGCTGCTGATGGTGGGCTCCACCGTGTTCTTTTCGGTGTCCGACGTGATCACCAAGGAGCTGGCATCCGCGCTTCCGCCCGTCGAGATCGCATGGCTGCGCTATGCCACCTTTGCGCTCCTGGTCATCCCGGCTCTTCTGATGAACGGCGGCGGTACGATTCTGCGCTCGCAGCGTCCTGGCCTCCAGGTGCTTCGCGGCCTCGGCATGGTGGGGTCCTCCCTCCTGTTCACCGCGGGGCTGCCGTTCCTGCCGGTTGCCGATGCAACGGCGATCTATTTCATCTCGCCGATCCTGATCATGGCCCTCTCCGTCCTGTTCCTCGGGGAGGACGTCGGATGGCGGCGGTGGAGTGCGGCCGCGGTCGGCCTCCTGGGCGTGGTCATCGTCATCCGCCCCGGAACGAGCGCCTTCGAGGCGGCCGCGTTCCTGCCGCTCCTCGGCGCCACGAGCTGGGCCGCGTCCGCGGTCGTGACGCGCAAGATGAGCGGCCGCGACCATCCGCTGACGACGCTGGCCTATTCCGCCTTCGTCGGCCTCGTCGTGCTGAGCATCGCCCTGCCGTTCACCTGGGTTGCTCCGAGCTGGGAGCAGGTCGCCTTCGGTCTGTGCATCGGCATCCTGTCCACCGCCGGGCACTGGCTGGTCATCCTTGCCTACCGGCACGCCAACGCGTCCGTCATCGCGCCGTTCTCCTATGTCCAGCTCCTTTGGGCCAGCGCCCTCGGCTACCTCGTCTTCAGCACCCTGCCGGACATGTGGACCGCGCTCGGCGCCAGCATCATCGCGGCGAGCGGTCTCTACACCGCCTACCGCGAGCGCGTCAGGGCCCTCGAGCGCAAGCGCGCGGAGCAGGGCCATGGCGCAGCCTCGTAGGAATATGATGCCGGGCCTCGGCCGAGTGTCGTCCGGATAAGCGGGACTGCGATCGCAGATTGCGCCGGAGGGGCGAACGGGTGTACCTTATCAAGCCTTCACTGTGCCGTCGGGAGCTGTCATGCCCGGAGAGAGCACATCGCATGTGGTCGGCAGCCCACGTCGATTGGCGGCGATCCTCGCCGCCGACATCGCAGGCTACAGCCGGCTCATGGGCTTCGACGAGGAGGGTACCCTCGCCCGCCTCAAGCGGCATCGCCGCGAGCTGATCGAGCCCACGATCCACGAGCATTTCGGCCGCGTGATCAAGACCACCGGAGATGGCTTTCTGGCCATGTTCGACAGTCCGCTCGAGGCGGTCCGCTGCGCCATCGTGATCCAGCAATCCATGGCGGCGCGCAACATGTCGCTTCCGCCGGAGCAGTGGATCCGCTACCGCATCGGGGTGAATCTCGGCGACGTCATCGTCGATCCGGACGATATCTACGGCGACGGCGTCAACATCGCAGCCCGCCTGGAGAACCTGGCGGATCCCGGCGGTGTCTACATCTCGGGCGGCGTCTACGAGCAGATCAAGAACAAGCTCGTCTGCGGCTACCAGTCCCTCGGCGACGAGAAGCTCAAGAACATCACCGACCCGGTGCGGATCTATCGGGTGCTGCCGGATCCGGCAGCCGTGTCCCGCGCCACCCGAAGCCGGTGGAAATGGACTGCCGCGGGCGCCATGGCTCTGCTGGGAGCCGTCGGCGCGGGTTGGTCCGTGCTGGTCCTGCGGGAAGCCGAGGGTGCGAGGCCCGCTCCGGTGGGGCCCCCCGTGGCCGCCGCGGCGCAGACGGATCTCGCCGCCGCTTCGTCCAGTCCGCCGCAGGCCGCAGGATCGCTGCCGGGCCTGCCGGCTCCGCCTGCCGCCTTGAGCGGAACGCTTCCGATCCCCATTCCTCCGACGCCCCCCGAGGCGGCTCCGGCCGAGGGCACGCAGACCGCCGCCATCGTCCCGCCGCAGCCTCTGAACCCGCCTGCTGACAGCGGGCCGGTCTTCCGGGACTGTCAGGGCTGTCCCGAAATGGTCCGCCTGCCCGGCGGAAGCTTCCGTATGGGGAGTGACGAGGATCCGTCGGAGAAGCCGGTTCACCCGGTTCGGATCGAGCCTTTCGCCCTGGGCCGCTATCCGGTCACGGTAGGCGAGTGGAATCATTGCGCAGCCGCGAAGGCCTGCTCGCGCAGCCTGGACGGCGAGAGCAGGGCTCCCGCCCGCAATCTGAGCTGGAACGATGCGCAGCAATACGTGGCATGGCTCTCCAAGAGCACGGGCCAGGACTATCGGTTGCCGAGCGAGGCGGAATGGGAATATGCGGCCCGCGCGGGAACGACCAGCCGCTACTGGTGGGGTGAGAAGCTCGCGCCGAAAATGGCGAACTGCAAGGGCTGCGGCGAGCCCCACGACACCCGGCAGCCGGTCAACGTGGGCAGTTTCCCGGCAAACGAATTCGGACTTCACGACCTGGTCGGGAGCGTGGCCCAGTGGGTCGCCGATTGCTGGCACCCGAACTATCAGGGCGCTCCCACGGACGGTTCGGCGTGGAGCGAGCCTCACTGCCGTGAGCATGTCCTGCGCGGCGGCTCGTGGCGCAACGATGCCAGCTATGTCCGGTCGGCGAGCCGGGCCTATTACGACAGCGGCGTGCGATATCCCACCCACGGCTTCCGGGTCGCGCGCTCCCTATGAGAGGAGAGGACCATGGGCATCACCCTCCGGCTTTGCACAGCCGTCGCCGTCCTGACGGGGGCCTGCTGGATTCCGCAGCCCGCGCCGGCACAGACGCCGGCTCCGCCCGATGCCCACCTCTACATCATCTATCCCGCCGACGGGCAGCGCATCCGGGGCGCCTTTCCGGTCAGGTTCGGGCTGCGCAACATGGGGGTGACCCGCGCCGGTGACACGACACCCAACATGGGACACCACCATCTCCTCGTGGACGTGACCGACGAGATCGATCCGACGGAGCCGCTTCCGACCGACAAGCAGCATCTCCATTTCGGCTCCGGGCAGACGGAGACCCGTCTCGAGCTTCCTCCGGGCAAGCACACGCTGCAACTCGTCCTGGGCGATGCGGAGCACAGGCCCTTCAAGCCGCTGCTGCGCTCCAAGAAGATCACGGTCACGGTCCTTCCGCCGCGGACGCGGAAGCCCTCGCGCACGAGCCGCCGCTGACCCGGCCGAGGGTGCGCGGCCCAGCAAAAAGCCGCCCGGCGGGGCGGCTCTCACGATCGGCGCAAGGCATGCCTTGCGCCGGTTCCGTTCTCGGGATCAGTCGGTCTTCAGGTTGACGGCGGATTCCCTGCCGGTGCGCTGGTCTGCCTGAAGCTCGTAGGAGAGCTTCTGACCCTCGCGCAGGCCACGCATGCCAGCCCGCTCGAGAGCGGTCGCATGGACGAACACGTCCTTGCCGCCGTTGTCCGGCTGGATGAAGCCGTAGCCCTTGGTTTCATTGTACCACTTCACGGTTCCGGTAGCCATGGGCGTCCCTTTCACTGTCGTTTGCACGTGGGCGGCGTCCGCCCGTTAGTCGATATTGGTAGAGAGAAGCAACGTGCGCCCGGCAGTGCCAAAGCGAGTAGCCCAGTCGTCCCGCCAAATGTCGATGGGGAAATCCTATATTCACCCCAAAAGCTTTACAAGATACGGATATTTACGAACGTATAAGTCAGTATTCCTATTCATGAGCGGCTGGAATACGTAAATTTCTTTCATGAGACACGTGCATATGCACGGCGATTGACGAAGGTCGGCGCGCTGCCTGCGAACGGACAGGCTCCGGCACGGCTGCCGTTCCGCCATTCCTCATTTCATGCCGCGGTCAGAGGTTGCTCTTGGGGCGCTAATCGGGTAGTGGAGTCGTCAGGTTATTGCCTCAAGCACCCGTAGCTCAGCTGGATAGAGCGTTGCCCTCCGAAGGCAAAGGTCACACGTTCGAATCGTGTCGGGTGCGCCATCCCTCCATGAAAATCGTCGATCTCGTTTGCCGCTCGCGCTGACGGCCCTTCGGCTTCTATGGCGGGGGTCAGGCTGCGTTCAGGTCCGCTAGGTCATGCTTGGGCGATTTCAAGTCATCGAATTGTATAAAATAACGTATCGTGCGGTATTTCGGTGCCTCTCCTAGACTCCGAAAACGGCACTATTATTTACCAAGCCAAATGAGTGCTGGAGGCGGCATTTCTGTTATCGCTTGCCATGACAGGTCTTTTCCATGACCAGTGGGAAGAAGAAATCCTGCCTCTTTATTGTTCAGATACGAGTGCTCGTACGGGGGGACCATGCCACAGACCGAGACCACCGCTTCCCAGCTTGACCGTAAGGTGCTTCTCAAGGCTCTGAGATCCTTCCGAAAAGGAGATTTCTCCGTCCGGCTTCCGCTCGACCTCACCGGGGTCGACGGCGAAATCGCCGAGGCCTTCAACGACGTCGTGGAGCTGAACCAGGGGCTGACCCAGGAACTGGACCGGATGTCCAAGGTCGTGGGTAAGGAGGGGCAGATCGGCGAGCGCGGCAAGCTTCCGGCGGCCCGGGGCTGCTGGAGCGACTGCATCGAATCCGTCAACTCGATGATCGGCGATCTGGTCCAGCCGACGACGGAGGTGGCTCGCGTCATCGGAGCCGTGGCCAAGGGCGACCTCACCCAGGCCATGCAGCTCGAAATCCAAGGGCGGCCCCTGCGCGGCGAGTTCCTGCGCATCGGCAAGGTGGTCAACACCATGGTCGGCCAGCTCAACTCGTTCGCCTCCGAGGTGACCCGCGTGGCCCGCGAGGTCGGTACCGAGGGCAAGCTCGGGGGGCAGGCGCAGGTGAAGGGCGTCGCCGGCACCTGGAAGGACCTGACCGACAACGTGAACATGATGGCCGCGAACCTCACCGGCCAGGTCCGCAACATCGCGGACGTGACCACGGCAGTGGCGAACGGCGACCTGTCCAAGAAGATCACCGTCGACGTGAAGGGCGAGATGCTGGAGCTGAAAAACACCATCAACACCATGGTGGACCAGCTCAACTCCTTCTCCTCCGAGGTGACCCGTGTGGCGCGCGAGGTGGGCTCGGAGGGCAAGCTCGGCGGGCAGGCCCAGGTGAAGGGCGTCGCCGGTGTCTGGAAGGATCTCACCGACAACGTGAACATGATGGCCGCGAACCTCACCGGTCAGGTGCGCGGCATCGCCGAGGTCGTGACAGGGGTCGCCGAGGGCAACCTGACCCGCAAGCTGACCGTGGAAGCGAAGGGCGAAATCGCCGCTCTGGCCGATACGATCAACAGCATGATCGAGACGCTCGCGACCTTCGCCGATCAGGTGACGAACGTCGCCCGCGAGGTGGGAATCGAGGGCAAGCTCGGCGGTCAGGCCCGCGTGCCGGGAGCCGCCGGTCTTTGGCGCGACCTCACCGACAACGTGAACATGATGGCGGCCAACCTCACCGGCCAGGTCCGCAACATCGCCGAGGTGACCACGGCCGTCGCCACGGGCGACCTGTCGAAGAAGATCACCGTGGACGTGAAAGGTGAGATGCTGGAGCTGAAGAACACCATCAACACCATGGTGGACCAGCTCAACTCCTTCGCCTCGGAAGTGACCCGCGTCGCGAAGGAGGTGGGCTCGGAGGGCAAACTCGGCGGTCAGGCACGCGTGGAAGGCGTCGGCGGCACCTGGAAGGACCTGACCGACAACGTGAACATGATGGCCGCCAACCTGACCGGCCAGGTCCGTAACATCGCGGATGTCACCACGGCCGTCGCGAACGGCGATCTGTCGAAAAAGATCACGGTGGATGTGAAGGGCGAGCTGCTGGAGCTGAAATCGACCATCAACACCATGGTGGACCAGCTCAACTCCTTCGCGTCCGAGGTGACCCGCGTGGCGCGCGAAGTGGGCACGGAAGGAAAGCTCGGCGGGCAGGCCCAGGTGAAGGGCGTCGGCGGCGTCTGGAAGGGCTTGACCGACAACGTGAACCTCATGGCGGCCAACCTCACCGGCCAGGTCCGTAACATCGCGGACGTGACCACCGCGGTCGCGAACGGCGACCTGTCCAAGAAGATCACGGTGGACGTGAAGGGCGAGCTTCTCGAGCTGAAGAACACCATCAACACCATGGTGGACCAGCTCAACTCCTTCGCCTCGGAGGTGACCCGCGTCGCGAAGGAGGTGGGCTCCGAAGGAAAGCTCGGCGGTCAGGCGCAGGTGAAGGGCGTCGGCGGTACCTGGAAGGACCTCACCGACAACGTGAACCTCATGGCCGCGAACCTGACCGGCCAAGTGCGCGGCATCGCCGAGGTCGTGACGGCCGTCGCCACGGGCGACCTGTCGAAGAAGATCACCGTCGTGGTCGAAGGCGAGATGCTGGAGCTGAAATCGACCATCAACACCATGGTGGACCAGCTCAACTCCTTCGCGTCCGAGGTGACCCGCGTGGCCCGCGAAGTGGGCTCCGAAGGAAAGCTCGGCGGTCAGGCTCAGGTGAAGGGCGTCGGCGGCACCTGGAAGGACCTGACCGACAACGTGAACATGATGGCCGCGAACCTCACCGGCCAGGTCCGCAACATCGCGGACGTGACCACGGCAGTGGCGAACGGCAATCTCTCCAAGAAGATCACGGTGGACGTGAAGGGCGAGATGCTGGAGCTGAAGAACACCATCAACACCATGGTGGATCAGCTCAACTCCTTCGCGTCCGAGGTGACCCGCGTGGCCCGCGAAGTGGGCACGGAAGGAAAGCTCGGCGGGCAGGCCCAGGTGCAAGGCGTCGCCGGCACCTGGAAGGATCTCACCGACAACGTGAACATGATGGCCGCGAACCTCACCGGCCAGGTCCGCAACATCGCGGATGTGACCACCGCGGTCGCGAACGGCAATCTCTCCAAGAAGATCACGGTGGACGTGAAGGGCGAGATGCTGGAGCTGAAGAACACCATCAACACCATGGTGGACCAGCTCAACTCCTTCGCCTCGGAGGTGACCCGCGTCGCGAAGGAGGTGGGCACGGAAGGAAAGCTCGGCGGTCAGGCGCGCGTGGAAGGCGTCTCGGGTCTCTGGCGGGATCTGACGGACAACGTGAACCAGCTCGCGGCCAACCTCACCAACCAGGTGCGCGCCATTGCGGAGGTCGCGACCGCGGTGACCCGCGGCGACCTGACCCGGTCGATTACCGCCGAAGCCCTGGGCGAGCTTGCCGCCCTAAAGGACAACATCAACGAGATGATCCGCAATCTGCGCGACACGACGCAGAAGAACGCGGAGCAGGATTGGCTCAAGACGAACCTGGCCAAATTCACCCGAATGCTGCAGGGCGAGCGCGACCTCGGCATGGTGTCGAACCTCATCCTGTCGGAGATCGCCCCTCTGGTGAATGCGCAGCGTGGCGTGTTCTACACCGTGAGCGCCGATGGCGGGGAGCCAGTGCTCGAACTCACCGCATCCTACGCTCACACCGAGCGCAAGAGCCTGGCCAACCGGTTCCGCCTCCGCGAAGGCATCGTGGGCCAGGTCGCCTACGAGAAGAAGCGCATTCTCCTCACGCAGGTTCCCGGCGACTACATCACGATCAGCTCGGCACTCGGCGAGGCGCCGCCGCTCAACATCATCGTGCTCCCCGTCCTGTTCGAGCAGGAGGTGAAGGCGGTGATCGAGCTGGCCTCCTTCAGCCGCTTCAGCGAAACGCACCAGTCCTTCCTCGATCAGCTCACCGAGTCCATCGGCATCGTGCTCAACACGATCGCGGCCAACATGCGCACGGAAGGCCTGCTCAAGCAGTCGCAGCTCCTCACCAGCGAGCTCCAGAGCCAGCAGGAAGAACTCAAGAAGACGAACGACCGACTGGAGCAGCAGGCTGCGACCCTGCGCCAGTCGGAAGAGCTTCTGCGCCAGCAGCAGGATGCCCTGCGCCAGACGAACGAGGAGCTGGAAGAAAAGGCGCGCCTGCTCGAAATCCAGAAGAAGGAGGTCGAGAACAAGAACCTCGAGGTCTCGCATGCGAAGTCGGCTCTGGAGGACAAGGCGGAGCAGCTCTCGCTGACCTCCCGCTACAAGTCCCAGTTCCTGGCCAACATGAGCCACGAGCTGCGCACGCCCCTGAACAGCCTTCTCATCCTGTCGAAGCTTCTCACCGAGAACCCGGACGGGAACCTCACCGAGAAGCAGCGCGAATTCGCCAAGACGATCCATGCGGCGGGTTCGGATCTGCTCGCGCTCATCAACGACATCCTCGACCTGTCGAAGATCGAGTCGGGCACGGTCAGCCTGGAACTCACCAACGTGAACTTCCAGGAACTTGCGGACAATATGGAGCGAACCTTCCGGCAGGTGGCCATCGAGAACGAGATCGATTTCAGCATCGTCCTCGATCCCGAGCTGCCTGCCACGATCCGCACGGATACGAAGCGGTTGCAGCAGGTCCTGCGGAATCTGCTCTCGAACGCATTCAAGTTCACGGAGCAGGGGGGCGTGACCCTCAAGATCGGCTCCGCCGAGGGCTCGCCGCTGCGGGCCGGCAGCGACTGGATTGCGCTTTCGGTCGTCGATACCGGCATCGGGATTCCCGAGGACAAACAGCGCATCATCTTCGAGGCCTTCCAGCAGGCGGACGGAACCACGAGCCGGCGCTATGGCGGAACGGGTCTCGGCCTCGCCATCAGCCGCGAAATCGCCAGGCTGCTGGGCGGCGAGATCGTGCTGTCGAGCGAGCCCGGAAGAGGCTCGACCTTCACCCTGTTCCTGCCGCTCCAGGCGCCCGTCGGCGCGGACGCCGATCCTCGGACGAGCAGCGCGGACGGCACCTTCAACCGGCCTGCGATGCCGAGTGCCCTGACCGCCTTCTCGGACGATCGCCATGCAATTTCGCAGGGTGACCACGTGGTGCTCATCATCGAGGACGATGCCATGTTCGCATCGGTCCTGCTGGAGCTCGCCCGCGAACAGGGCATCAAGGGTCTGATCGCCAACGACGGCGCCACGGCCCTGGCCTTGGCCCACCGCTACAAGCCGCACGCGATTACCCTCGACATCGGTCTTCCCGACATGGACGGATGGGCGCTGCTCGATCTGCTCAAGCACGATCCGCGCACCCGCCACGTGCCGATCCACGTCATTTCGGTGGACGATCAGAAGAAGCGGGGCCTGAGGGCCGGAGCCTTCGGCTTCCTCGAGAAGCCGGTCGACCGGGATGCCCTGATGAAGGCCCTAGCCCGGACCAGGGAGTTCATCGACCATCCCGTGAAGAGCCTTCTCCTGGTGGAGGACGACGCCAATCAGCGCAAGAGCATGGTCGCGCTCCTGCAGGACGGCGACGTCGAGGTCACGGATATGGGCACGGGCGAGGCAGCCCTGGAGGCCATCGAGGCGAAGCGGTTCGATTGCGCCATCATCGACCTCGGCCTTCCCGACATGCCGGGGGCGGAGCTCATCGAGCGCATCCGCAGCATCCGGGGTGGGGAAGAGCTGCCGGTCATCGTCTATACCGGCCTCGAACTGACCAAGGTGGAGGAAAGCCGCCTGGAGAGCATCGCCTCGACCATCATCCTCAAGGGCAGCGGCGCTCCCGAGAAACTTCTCAGCGAGACCACCTTGTTTCTTCACAAGGCGATCACAGATAGCGCTGAAAACGCCGAGCTTCAGCCGATCAGGCTGGAGCGGCCCAGCGAGGCGTCCCTGCAAGGACGAAAGGTGCTTATTGTCGATGACGACGTCCGCAATATCTTCTCGCTGACAAGCGCATTGGAGCAGCATGGAATGAACGTCGTGTTCGCCGAGAATGGGCGCGAAGGCATCGAAATGCTGAAGAATACTCCTGATGTGGATGTCATGCTGGTCGACATCATGATGCCGGAAATGGACGGCTTCGAAACCATGCAGGAGATCCGGAAGCTGCCCGAATACCAGAGCCTGCCTCTGATCGCGGTCACGGCCAAGGCCATGAAGGGAGACCGCGAGAAGTGCCTCGCCTCCGGCGCGACCGACTATGTCTCCAAGCCGGTGGACATGGACCAGCTCCTGGCGGTCCTCCGGATCCAGCTCACGAACAGCACCTACAGGCCGAGCAGGCCTGGGGCGGCGATGAATGGTCTGCACCTATGAGGAAGCCTAACGGCCCGGTGGAACCGACGTTCTGGCCTGAGGGTCTGCTTCCCCACGTGGATCCTCAGCCGGTCACGGCCAAGATCCTGGTGGTGGACGACGATCCGCGCAACCTCCTGGCCGTCAGGGAGATGCTGCAGGCGCCGGAAGTGGAGATCGTGACCGCCGAGTCGGGAGAGGCCGCGCTCCGGCATGTCCTGAAGGAGGATTTCGCCGTGATCCTCCTCGACGTGCAGATGCCGCACATCGACGGCTACGAGGTTGCCGGGATGATCCGCGCGAGGGCCCGCTCGTCGCGGGTGCCGATCATCTTTCTCACCGCCTTCAACAAGGACGACCTGCACATCTTCCGCGGCTACAGCGCGGGCGCGGTCGATTATGTGTTCAAGCCCATCGAGCCGCTGATCCTGAAATCGAAGGTCGACATCTTCGTCGATCTTCACCGCAAGACCGAGGAGATCCGCAGGCAGGGCGAGGAGGAGCGCCGTCTTCTTCTGGAAAACCTGCAGGTCCGCAGCGAGAAGCTGAAGACCGAGCAGATGCTGCGCCGGCGCGAGGAGCATCAGTCGATCATCCTGAAGTCGCTGCCGATCGCCCTGTTCACGGCCTCCCTTCAGGAGGATCACCGGCGCCTGCACTTCACGAACGACAGCATCTCGGCCATCACGGGCTTCGACAAGCAGGCCTTCCTCGACCGGGAGGATTTCTGGTCGTCCCGGGTCCACCCGGAGGATCAGGAGCGCGTGTTCTCGCAGCTGCGGGATCTGCGCGATCTCGGATCCGTGTCCCTGGAATATCGCTGGCGCTGCGCCGACAACACCGACCGGCACTTTCTGGACCACACCATCATCATTCGCGACGACGACGACAATCCGCGCGAGATCTTCGGGATGTGGTTCGACATTACGGAGCGGAAGCAGCTGGAGCAGAACCTGCTGCATGCGAGCAAGCTCGAGGCCGTCGGCCGGCTCACCGGCGGCATCGCGCACGATTTCAACAACATGCTGAGCGTCGTCATCGGCAACCTCGATCTTCTGCAGAAATCGCTGAAGGGGAACGAGCGCGCGCAGAAACGGGTGAAGATGGCGCTGGAGGGCGCACAGCGCTGCGCCGATCTGACCCATCGCCTTCTTGCCTTCTCGCGGCGTCAGCCGCTTCAGGCGGCGACCATCAGCGTCGCCGCGGTCATGCCGGGCCTTCTGGAGCTCATGCACCGGACCTTGGGCGAGAACATCCGCATCGAGCTCACCGGTCCCGAGGACGTCTGGCCGATCCACGTGGATCGCGCCCAGCTCGAGGCGGCCCTCCTCAACCTCGCGGTCAACGCGCGCGACGCCATGCCCAATGGCGGCGGACTCAAGATCCATATCGAGAACCGGACTGTCGAAGGAGCCGCACAGCCGGGCGACTACGTGGTGATCTCGGTTGCCGATACGGGTGTCGGCATGCCGCCCCACGTTCTGGAGCGCGTCTTCGAGCCCTTCTTCACCACGAAGGAAAGCGGGAAGGGGACAGGTCTCGGACTGAGCATGGTCTATGGCTTCGTCCAGCAATCGAACGGCCATATCGAGGTCGACAGCGCCCCGGACCAGGGCACGACCATCCGGCTCTTCCTGCCGCGGTCACACGATCCCGTCGCCTGCCCTGGCAGCAATGCCCGAACCATGGACATGCTTCCCTTCGGTCAAGGCGAGGCCGTCCTCGTGGTCGAGGACAATTCGGACGTCAGGCAGGTTGCGGTTTCGACCCTCAAGTCCCTTGGATTCACCGTGACCGAGTCCGAGTCGGCGGATGAGGCGGCCGACCTTCTGAAGAACAGCTGCGAATTCCAGCTCGTCCTGAGCGATGTGCGGATGCCCGGAAAGCTCAGCGGCGTCGATCTCGCGGGCCTGATCAAGAAGAAGTATCCGGCGGTCCGGGTTCTGTTGACGACGGGCTATGTGGAGGATTCGGAGCTCGTCGAGGAGATCGACCTTCTCTACAAGCCGTACCGCGCCGCCGATCTGGCGCACAAGATCCAGTCCATGACGCCGCAGGTGGCGGCAGTGGCGTCGTAGCGGCTAAAGGCTTTCCTCTCCGCCGGACTTACCTTCCCGGTTGCTTCGTTATAGGAACACGAAGAACCAACGTGGAACAATCGGACGTGCACGACGCAAAACCTGACGGTGTCTATGGCACCCCGCCGGCGGAACTTGTCGCGGTGCCTGAGGGAGCCATTCAGTTCTCCCCTCTCGTTCCCGGCGCGGAAAGCCTCGAACAGCAGGGCGAGGCATCGCTGGCGGAGTTGATCGTTCTGGCACCTCCCGGCACCATCGAGCGCCGCTACACCATCGCGCTTGCCCTGAAGACCCTGGCGCCCGGCGCGTCCCTGACCGTTCTTGCACCGAAGGACAAGGGCGGATCGCGGCTGCGAAAGGAACTCGCGGGCTTCGGCTGCGCCGTCGACGAAACCGCGCGGCGGCATTACCGGATCTGCACCTGCGAGCGCCCGTCGGTCCTGACGGGCATGGACGAGGCCCTTGCCGAAGGCAGCCCGCGCCTCATGGAGGAGTTCGGGCTCTGGTCGCAGCCGGGTGTCTTCAGCTGGAACCGGATCGATCCCGGCAGCGCCCTTCTCGAACGGAATCTCCCTCCTCTCGCCGGACGGGGCGCGGATCTGGGCTGCGGCATCGGCTACTTGGCGCGGACCGTGCTCACCTCGCCCAAGGTCGAGCACCTAGCCCTGGTCGACATCGACCGGCGGGCCGTGGAGGCCACGAAGCGCAACATCGAGGACCCGCGTGCGAGCGTGCTCTGGGCCGACGTGAGAGCCTTGGGCAATCAGCTCGGCAGGCTCGATTTCGTTGTCATGAACCCGCCCTTTCACGACGGCGGCGAGGAGGATCGCAGCCTGGGACAGAGCTTCATCCGGCGGGCGGCGGAAGCCTTGCGCCCGGGCGGCATTTGCTGGCTGATCGCCAACCGCCATCTTCCCTACGAGGCCGTCCTCACATCGCTGTTCAGGCGGGTGGACCTGAAGGCGGAAGCAGGCGGATACAAGCTTTACGAGGCCCAGAAATGAGTAAAGGTGGTCCGATGCTGCGCCTCGACCGGCTCCTGGCCAATATGGGCTACGGATCGCGCCGCGAGGTCCAGCAGATGGCCCGCGCGGGCCTGGTGGTGCTGGACGGCGAGATCATCGAGGATGCCGAGCAGCGCATCGCCGTCACACCCGATCTCTCCGGCAGGATGCGCATCAAAGGAAAGCCGCTCGATCCGCCGCCGGGGCTGACGCTGATGCTGCACAAGCCCCTCGGCGTGACCTGCTCCCACAAGGAGGCCGGTCCCCTCGTCTACAGCCTCCTGCCCGACCGCTGGCGCCGGCGCGATCCCGCTCTCTCGACGGTCGGGCGTCTCGACAAGGAGACGTCCGGACTGTTGCTTTTGACCGATGACGGCGGATTGCTCCATCGGATCATCTCGCCGCGCGCACATGTGCAGAAGCGATACCACGTGACCCTCGACCGGCCCTTGCGCGGCGACGAGGGGGCCGTGTTCGCATCCGGCACCCTGCTCCTGGAAGGGGAGGACAAGCCGCTCCTGCCCGTGCAGATGGAGGTGCTCTCCAGCACCAGCGCCTATGTGATCCTCACCGAGGGACGTTACCATCAGGTCAGGCGTATGTTCGCGTCCGTCGGCAACCATGTCACGGCGCTGCATCGGGACCGCGTGGGAGATCTGGCGCTGCCCGACGACCTCGCGCCGGGACAGTACCGCATTCTCGGCGATGCCGACCTCGCCCTGGTGCTGCCTCCCAAGTAGCGGGTGGGGGGCACAGCTTTGTCGCCCTGGTCACATGACCAGGAAGTCGGCTGCCGTCATCGGAAGGTTCTTGCCGATGCGGGCGAACTCGATCTGAGGAGCCGCTCCCGTTCCATCCGGATCGTAGAAGAGAGAGCCCGTCGCCTCGTCGTAAACGAGGCGGTCGTTCGCATCGTGTGCCCTCGACCCGATTCGGAAGGCACTGGCGGACAGGGCACCCGGCGCCAATCCGCGGAAGACGGCATTCTCCAGCTTGATGGTGTCGTCGCGCGCAATGAAGTCTACAATGCGGTCGATGTCGCCTTCGATCCTCGTGTTGAACACGAAGATGTCGCGTCCCGCACCTCCCGCGAGAAGGTCGCTTCCGAGCCCACCGTAGAGCACGTCGTTGCCCCCCTCGCCGCGAAGGGTGTTGGCGGCGCCGTTGCCGACAATTCTATCGTCGCCGGAGCCGCCGATGGCGGTTTCGATGGTGGTGTTGGGGCCGATACTCACGGCTTTGCGGGTGGAGGATCCGTTCGAGAAGGTGATCGGGGCTCCGAGCGTGCTGAACTTCCCGGGGCGCAGATCGATCGTGGAATCCGCCGCCCCCGTCGAGACGATCGTGTCCCGCCCTCCGGCATCGTAAACGGTCTGCCAGTATTTCTTCGAACTGGAGAAGCGGTAGACGGTGTTGCCTGCGTTGGTTCTCGTGTCCTGTCCGTACAGGGCCTGCAGGGCGAGAATGTCGAGATACATCGGCGTCGTCGGATAGAAATCCGCATGACCTGAAAATCCGGGCTTGGCCGAGTAGCTCATCACGGTTTGGAAGTAGCTGTCCTTGCTCGCAGACAGTTTGGAACTGCCCTCGAGGGACGTCTTCTCGAACGGGTGCTTCAGGCCCAGCGCATGGCCGATCTCATGAAGCAGCATCAGGTAATCGTAGGAGCCCGGCTTGATGGCGGCGGTGCGGTCGGTGTGCCAGTTCTGATGCTGCATCCAGACATCGCCCGCCGAGTCATAGGTGCCCGGACTATAGGCATGCCCCATGCTTCCAGGGGAATCCTTCGCGGTCGTGAGGGCGAAGCGGATGTCGCCGGCACTGGACGAACTGTCGGCAACCTTCGTCAGTTTGATCCCCGCCACCTTGTCCCATGCCTTTATCGCGCGGCTTGCGGCCGAGGCCTCGGCGGACGTGAAGGCGTGCCAGGAGCCGGTCTCCGATTTGCCGCCGTAGAGGCTCATCGATGCGAATGTGGAGGATGTCTTCGGAACGCTCCATGTCACCGTGACCGGCGTTCCCATGGAGTCGCTGCCCCACTTATAGCCCCAGATCAGCGCGGATGCCGTGCCATAGCCCGAAGGCCGCACGACACTTGCGGAAGCACCGCCTTGTGTCGAAGTCGTCATGTCTGCCCACCACATTCAACGAGCGCGTTGGCTCATTCCCATGCCCGTTCTCGGGCTGGTTCCTTCTTGTGGTCCGGGCTGTTTCTGGGAAGTTCTGCGAAATTGCCGTTCCGGCAGAATGCCGGAAAAGCGAACAGCGCTTCTCAAACACGTCGGACCAGAACAATATTTCCTTTAAGGAAATTGTCCTGGTCCGACCAGATATGCACCGTGCTTCACGCGGTCCCATCCGTGAACAGGGACTATACGAAGCGAGGGGATTTCGACGTTCGGGTCCGGCCTTACGCCACCATCCACTCGTGGGCCGGATCGTTGTGGAACTTCCAGATCCGCTTCGGGCCCGCCATCACGTTGAGGTAGTAGAGTTCGTAGCCATGCGGAGCGCCGACCGGGTGGTAGCCCTTGGGCACAAGCACCACGTCGCCGTCGCTCGCCGCCAGCGTTTCGTCGAGGGAGCGGTCGTCCGTATAGACCCGCTGCAGGGCGAAGCCCGAAGGCGGGTTGAGGCGGTGATAGTAGGTTTCCTCGAGGAGCGACTCGTTGGGCAGCGCATCCCGGTCGTGCTTGTGCGGCGGATAGCTCGACCAGTGCCCGGAAGGCGTGATGACCTCGACCACGAGCAGGCTCTCGGCTGCTTCAGTCTCGGGCAGGATGTTGCGCACGTGGCGCGTGTTCGTGCCCTTGCCGCGCGTCTCCTGCCCCACCTGATCCGGACGGATGACGCGGGCCGGCAGCTTCCCCTCGCCGGGCGCCGTGCAGACGGCGATCTCGCAGTCCGTCTCCGCCTGGAGCGACCACTCTGAGCGCGCCGGAGCGTAGAGCGACCAGGGATCGGGCTCGAAGGGCGACGAGCGCCCGCCGATCACGCCGAAATCCTCGGTCCCCGCAGAGACGTGCGCCTTGCCGGACAGCATGACGATGCAGGCCTCCCGGTCCTCCGTCGCCTGGCGGAGGCTCTGGCCCTGTTGGAGCCGGTAGACCTCGAAGCCGACATAGGTCCATCCCGCCGATGCCGGTGTGATGGCGTGAATGCGGCCGTTCGCATCGGGCTTATTCGGTTTGACGAGGAGTTTCGACATCGGCGCTGCTCCTATCGCAATCCTGCTTCCTTCAGGAAGCGGGTGAGGTTGGCGTAGCCCATCTTGGCATAGGTGAGCGGATGAGCCTTCTTCGGATCCTGCTCGGCCTCGATCACCACCCAGCCGCTGTAGCCGGGCAGCTCCTTGAAGACGGAGACGAAATCCACCATGCCGTCGCCCGGCACCGTGTAGACGCCTTCGATGACGGAATCGAGGAAGCTCCAGTTGCCCGCCTTCGACTTCTCCATCACGTCCTTGCGCACATCCTTGGTGTGGACGTGGCTGATGCGGTTGCGGTAGCGGCGGGCGAGTTCGGCCGGGTTCGCGCCGCCCCAGGTGGCGTGCCCCGTATCGAGCAGGAGATGCGCCGCCTCGCCGGTCGAGTTCATGAAGGCGTCGATATCGGCCTCCGATTCCACGATCGTACCCATGTGGTGGTGGTAGACCAGGCGCACGCCTTCCTTAAGGGTCTGCTCGGCCACCTGCGTGACGCGCCGGCCATACTCCGCCCAATCGCCGTCCTTCATGACCGGGCGCTGCGAGAGCGGTTTGGAGCGGTCGCCGTGAATGGCATTGGATGTCTCGGCGAAGACCAGGACGTTCGATCCCATGGCCTTGAGCAGGTCGAGATGCGGGCGAAGCGCCTTCATCTCCTCATCGGCGTCGCGCTTCAAGAGCTCCGCCGAATACCAGCCCGAGATGCAGGCAAGGCCGAAGGGAGCCAGAGCCCTCTTCAGGGCCTCGGGCTCGCGCGGGAACTTGTTGCCCAGTTCCATGCCCTCGAAGCCGACCTGCTTCGCCTCGGCAAGGCAGACCTCGAGCGGCGTCTCGCCGCCCAGTTCCTGCATGTCGTCGTTGGACCAGCCGATGGGATTCGCCCCGATGCGGATCGTCATGTTCTTGTCTCTCTTTCGTTGTCAGTCGCCGACGCGCTGCGTGGCGAGGGCGTTCTCATATTCCTTGCGGGCTGCGTTCACCTCGGCCCGCACGGAGACCTCCGGCACGGCCACGTCCCACCAGTGTCCGCCGGCATCCGTCGAGGCCAGGGGATCCGTGTCGATGACGATGACGGTGCTGCGGTCGGCACCACGGGCCTTCTTCAGCGCATCCTCGAGCTCGCCGATGCCGTTCACCTTGATCGCCTGTGCGCCGAGGCTCGCCGCATGGGCGGCGAAGTCGATCTCCGGCAGGGTCACGTGATTGGTGTGCTGCAGGAGGTTGTTGAAGCTCTCTCCGCCCGTGGCCCGCTGCAGGCGGTTGATGCAGCCATAGCCGCGATTGTCGAGCAGGACGACCGTCAGCTTCTGGCCGAGCATCACCGACGTGGCGAGCTCGGAATTCATCATGAGATAGGAGCCGTCGCCGACCATCACGATGACCTCGCGGTCCGGGCAGGCCATCTTCACGCCGACGCCGCCGGCGATCTCGTAACCCATGCAGGAATAGCCGTATTCCATGTGGTAGCCGAGCGCGGCGCCGGCCTTCCAGTGCTTGTGCAGCTCGCCCGGCAACCCACCAGCCGCACAGACCACCACATCGGTCGGCGAGGAGGTGCGCTGCACCGCGCCGATCACCTGCGCGTCGGAGGGCAGTTCCGCATTGGTCGGGTCCGTGTAGCGCGCGGCGGCCTCGAACCAGCGGGTCTTTTCGCTGCTTCCCTTGGCGGTCCAGGCTTCAGGCGCCTTCCAGCCCGCAAGGGCCTCGCTCAGTTCTTCGAGCCCGACGCGGGCGTCCGCCACCAGCGGCTGCGCATTGTGCTTCGTTGCATCGAACGCCTGCACGTTTAGGCCGACGATGCGGCGGTTCGGATCCTTGAACAGGGCCCAGGATCCGGTGGTGAAATCCTGCAGGCGCGTGCCGACCGCAATCACCACGTCGGCCTCTTCGGCAAGGGCATTGGCTGCCCCTGTGCCGGTGACGCCGACGGAGCCGAGATTCGCCGGATGGTCGTGGTGCAGGCTCGACTTGCCGGCCTGCGTCTCGCCGACGAAGAGGCCGTGCTTTTCGGCGAAGTCGGCGAGCGCCGCCTCGGCGCCGGAATAGAGCACGCCGCCGCCGGCGACGATGAAGGGCTTCTTGGCCTTGCGGATGAGGGCGGCGGCCGTCTCCAGTTCGCTCCTGTCGGGGCGGATGCGTCGCGGCGTCCAGACCTTTTCCGCGAAGAAGCTCTCCGGATAGTCGTAGGCCTCGGCCTGGGTATCCTGGCACAGCGCGAGGGTCACCGGACCGCATTCGGCGGGGTCGGTCAGCACCGTCATGGCACGCTGGAGCGCCGGGATGATCTGCTCCGGCCGTGCGATGCGGTCGAAATAGCGCGAGACGGGCCTGAAGCAGTCATTGGCGGAGACCGTGCCGTCGGAAAAGCTCTCGATCTGCTGCAGCACGGGATCGGGGCGGCGGTTGGCGAAGACGTCGCCGGGCAGCAGCAGGACGGGAAGGCGGTTCACATGGGCGACGGCCGCCGCCGTCACCATGTTGGTCGCGCCGGGGCCGATGGAGGTGGTGCAGGCCATCATGCGCCGGCGTCGCGAGGCCTTGGCGAAAGCGATGGCCGCATGGGCCATGCCCTGCTCGTTATGGGCGCGGTAGGTCGGCAGGCGGTCGCGCACGCCGTGCAGCGCCTCGCCCATGCCCGCCACGTTGCCGTGACCGAAGATGGCCCAGACACCGGCGAAAAGCGGCAGGATCTCCCCGTCGATCTCGGTTTTCTGCGCCGCGAGGAAACGGGCGATCGCCTGGGCCATGGTGAGACGGATCGTGCTCATGCGTGCTCCATTCGAAGGGCGGCGTCGGCATGGGGCGGACGCAGCTTTTTGAGAGGTTCCGGCAGGCAGTCCAGCATCCACTCCGACAGCGCGGCGCGGTGGCGGTGGAGGACGAGGCCTGCTGCGATGATGCCTATGCCGATGAAGGACAGGACGAAGGGGAACAGGAAGGAATCGTCGAAGACCCTGATCGCCAGGTCGCCCAGGTAGATGGCGATTCCGATCGCGCCGAACAGGGCGAAGGCCCGGCGCACCAGGAAGACCGAGAGCAGGACGAGCGCCACGTTGATGAGGCAGTAGAAGGCTTTGGCGAGCGCGCTGTCGCTGTGCGAGAGCGTCAGTGCGCCCCAGAAGGCCATGAGGCCCGCGAGGTACAGCCAGAAGGCGACGTCCAGATCCTTATCCCGCCGGATGTCCACGAACCACGCGACCCCGATCATGACCAGGCCGAACACCATCGAGACCGCGCGTCGCACGGCCCAGTTCTCGGACCAGCTCATCTCCCGCCCGTGCAGGAGCCAGGGCGTCAGGTCCATGGACATGAACCAGAGCGCGAGCGACACGACGGCGACGATGAACGGGAAGGGATAGAAGCGAAGGGCGATCAGGCCGACCGCGACGGTCGCGATCTCCATCAACAGCCAGCTGCTCTTCACCCAGGCGAAGAAGTCCCGGTAGCGTCCGGGGTCGCCGCCGTCGCCCCACCAGCCGAACTCCTCCTGGATGCCGTAGATGGCCAGCGGCACCATCGTGACGGCAATCGCGATCATCAGGCCACCGGGCGTTCGGAGGGAGCCGCGGTTCCAGAGGCGGCGTCCCGCGAGCACGAAAAGGGCCCCGTAGACTGCAGCCGTGATGGCAAGCGCCATGCCGCCCAGCGCTTCGAAGGCCAGGGTCGAGAACAGGCCCATCGCGCTCATCACGATGAGGGTGCCCGCATACCAGAGAAGGTGCACGAGATCGAAGCGGACGCGCTCCGGTTTCGGCCCGGCCGGAGCCGCCGCGGCCGAGGTCTTCCGCGCCCGCAGCACCGCCAGCAGACCGTCGAGCTGGTCCTCCGAGAGCGCGATGGCGCCTCCGGCTGCTTTGATGTCTTCCTCGGTGAAGGACATGGCGGCCTCGCTCGTGGATCAAGCAGCCTTTGCACGTCCGGAGGCGCTTTGCCAAGCGTCGACGAGACGCTGGAAGCGGGCCGCCATGTCGCCGATCGCCGCCTCGTCGGAAATCTCGCCCTTGAGCCAGCGCCGCGCGGCATCGTTGAAGATCGTGCGGCCGACGGCGAAACCCTTGACCTGCGGCTCGCTCGCGGCGGCCGCGAAGGCGGCCTCAAGCTCGTCCTCCGGCGCTTCGAGGCCGAGCAGGACGATGCCCCGGCAATAGGGATCGTTTGCGGAAATTGCTTTGCCGATGGCGCCCCAGGCGGCGGCATCCCGCTGCGGCTCGAGCTTCCACCAATCGGGCTTGATGCCGAGGTCGTAGAGGCGCTGCAGCACGCGGGGGATGGTGTCGGAGGTCAGGGGGCCGTTCTTGCCGGCGATGATCTCGACCAGCAGCTCGCGTCCGACGCGGCGGGCGGCGTCGTAGAGGCGAAGAAGCTCGCGTTCCTGGCGCTCCTTCATTTCAGGCGGATCGTCCGGATGATAGAAGCACAGGCACTTGATGGTGTGACCCACCGGCCATTCGATGAGCTGCGCCCCGAGGCTGCCGCCGTTCTCGAAATCGAGCGGGCGCGAACCGGGCAGTTCCACGGGACGGCCGATCCAGAAGGGATGGTCGGCTGCCCGGAACAAAGCCTCGCGGCCATAGGTCCCGTCGATCAGCATGCCGAAGCCGGGGCGGCCGTTCGCCACCCGTGCAGCCGCCTGGACGGCCAGCACCTTGAAGTCCGGTATGCGGTCGATGGGGGCGCCCAGTTCCTTCGCCATCGCCTCCAGCTGGATGCGATGGTCGATGGCGAGCGCCATCAGGGTCTCGGAGCCGGGGCGGCGCGTGGTGGCCCAGTGGATATGGTTGATGCCCTCGTCGAAGCGCAGCGCCTTGTGGCGGCTGCCGTTCTTCAGGAAGTACTGCAGCTCCGGGAAGGTGGGGATCTCGGGTGAACACAGGAGGCGCGAGACCGCGAAGGCGCCGCTCGCATTGGCATAGGCGCAGCAGGTCTCCAGGGCTTCGCCCCTGAGCCAGCCGCGCAGGAAGCCGGAGAGGAAGGCGTCGCCGGCGCCGAGAACGTTGTAGACCTCGACCGGGAAGCCGGGGCCCTTCACGCCCTCGTCGAGGGAGGAGGGGATCTCGCCCGGAAACACGACGCAGCCCATGGGACCACGCTTGCACACGATGGTGGCTTTCGAGGCCGCGCGGATGGCGCGAATGGCCGCCAGAGTGTCCTCGGAGCCGCCGGCGATATGCAGCTCTTCTTCCGTGCCCACGATGAGATCGCAATCGCCCAGGATAGGCTTGAGGTGTTCGGTCACGGCGTCTGAGCGCACATAGCGCGACTCGCCGGCGCCGTGGCCGAGCAGGCCCCAGAGGTTCGGGCGGTAATCCACGTCGAACACCACCTTCCGGCCGTTCGCCTTGGCGATGCGGATCGCCTTCTTCTGCGCGGCGGCGGTGGTCTCGCGGGAGAAATGGGTGCCGGTGACGACGATGGCGGCGGCGGACGCGATGAAGCCCTCGTCGATGTCGTCCTCGGACAGGGCCATATCGGCGCAGTTGTCGCGATAGAAGATGAGCGGGAACGAATCCTCGTCGCGCACGCCCAGGATCACGAGGGCCGTCAGGCGCTGCCTGTCGGTGACGATCCCGTCGGTCGCGACGCCCTCGCGCTCCATCTGCTCGCGGACGAAGCGGCCCATGGCCTCGTCGCCGACGCGGGTCACGAGGCCGGACTTGAGCCCGAGCCGGGCGGTGCCGATGGCGATGTTGGCGGGGCAGCCGCCCACGGCCTTCGAGAAGGAGGCCATGTCCTCCAGGCGTCCGCCGACCTGCTGGCCGTAGAGGTCGACCGAGGAGCGGCCGATGGTGATGACATCCAGGGTCGGCTTCATGCTATCCCTCCCGCTTCCCGAACCGGTTTCGTCGTCCGGTTCAAGCCTTTTTCACGGCTCTTGCAGCTATGGAACGTTTATTCTATTAGCAGTTTGAGCTGGAACATCAATTCCAATTTTGCCTGTGAGCCGGCAAAAGACACCGGGGGGACTATGATCAGGATCGCCGTTTTGGGCGCCGGCCGCATCGGCCGCATTCATGGGCGCAACGCCGCCAACCACGTGGACGCCCGCCTCGTCGCGGTCGCCGATCCGCACGCCCCCTCCGCGCAGGAGCTTGCGGCCGCCACGGGAGCGGAGGTCGCCTCCCTGGACGAGATCGTCGAGCGCTCCGATGTGGACGCCATTCTCGTGTGCACGCCCACCACGACCCATGCCGATCTCATCGAGCGCGGCGCCCGCGCCGGCAAGGCGGTGTTCTGCGAAAAGCCGGTCGATCTCTCCAGCGCCCGCATCGAGACCTGCCTGAGCACGGTCGAGAAAGCGGGAACGCCGCTGATGATCGGCTTCAACCGGCGCTTCGACCCGAACTTCGCCAGCCTGCGCCGGCGTCTCGCCGACGGCGAGGTGGGCGAGGTCGAGATCGTGACGATCCTGTCCCGCGATCCGGGTCCCCCGCCGGTGAGCTACATCGCCACCTCGGGCGGCCTGTTCCGGGACATGATGATTCACGACCTCGACATGGCCCGCTTTCTCCTTCTCGGGGACGAGCCGGTGGAGGTGCACGCGGTGGGCTCGTCCCTCGTCGATCCGGCCATCGGCGAGGCGGGCGACGTGGACACGGCCGCCGTCACCCTCAAGACCGCCAAGGGGCGGATCGTGCAGATCTCGAACTCCCGCCGGGCCACCTATGGCTACGACCAGCGCATCGAGGTCCACGGCTCGAAGGGCATGATCCGTGCGGGCAACATCCATCGCACCACCGTGGAGGTGGCGAATGCGTCCGGCATCACCGTGGATCCGGTCCAGGACTTCTTCCTCGAGCGCTATGCCGACGCCTACCGGGCCGAGCTCGATGCCTTCCTGACGGCGGTGAAGGCCGGCACGGCCTGCAACCCGACCGGCCATGACGGGCTCATGGCACAGCGCCTTGCGGATGCCGCAACCGAGTCGGCGCAGAGCGGCAGGCCCGTGAAGCTCTGAGAACCGTCCCAAACCGCGTTCGAGGGCCGGGCTCGTCCCGGCCCTTTCTTTTGGCGCGCGTGATCGAGCGTCAGATCTCCGCCCGCCGCTCCGCGGTGCCGACGGCGAGGGCCATCGCGAGGGCGAAAGAGGCGGACAGGGAGCGGAAGGCGCCGAAATCCGCCTCCGCGACCTCGAGCCAGACATCCGCGCTCGTGACCAGCGGACTGAAGGCCGAGTCCGTGATCGCGACCACCGGAATGTCGCGCCGGGCCGCCGCCGCGGCGAGGTCCGCCGTCACGGGCGAATAAGGGGTGAAGCTGATCGCCAGCACCGCATCCCGCTCCGTGGCGGTGCCCAGCTGTTCCGGCCCGAGTTGGGCGATATGGTCGATCAGGATCGCACGCACGCCGAGTTTGCCGAAGGCATAGGCGCAGTAGGCGGCGACGGGAAAGACCCGACGCGCGCCGAGCAGATAGATCGTATCCGCCTTCGCCAGGGTCTCGATGGCACGGGAGAATTCCTCCGGGCGCACCGACTCGCGCATGCGGCCGAGCGAGACGGCCGCCGCATCCGCAAACCCTTCGAGAAGAGAGGCCGATTGGACGTGGCTGCCCTCGCTGTCGCGCAGAACGCGCAGGCGCTCGCGATAGTCGGGAAAGCGCTCTCTCAGGCGGGCGCGGAAGATCTGCTGCAGATGTGAAAAGCCGTCATAGCCGAGGCTCTTGGCGAAGCGGACCAGGGTCGAGGGCTGCACGCCCGCATGTTCGGCGATGCCCGCCACGGTCCCGAAAGCCACTTCCTCGGGATGCGACAGGGCGAAGGCGGCAAGCTGCTTCAACCGCTTGGGCATGGTGTCCCTGCGGCTGAGCAGAAGGGTCCTCAGGCCTTCGTAATCCTCAGGAGTCGCGTCCGTGATCGATTCCGAATCCGCCCCCATGGCTGTCCTGATCCCCAAGTGCTCTACCGCTGCGCGAATGGGAGCTTGACACCGATCCCGGAAAAATGGAATAAAAATTCTAAAGATATAAACAAAAGGTCCGGGCGTTCCGTTTTGGGCGAGCCGGGCCGGCAGAGGAGACGCCAAAAAGACGGGTGATTCGGGTTCGAATCATTTGTTTCCCTTCTGCCGAACTCCATCGCGCGGCTTCCAGGCCGTAGCGTTCGTCGCGACCGGTCACCGGGAGCGATGCTCGAGAGAAGACCCTTTTGGGAGGAAACACATGAAGGCATTCGTCACAGGTCTGGCTGCCGCGGCAGCTCTCACCCTCGCCACGGCGGCTCCGGTCGCGGCCCAGCAGAATTCCCGCATCATCGTGGTCAGCCACGGCCAGGCCAACGACCCGTTCTGGTCGGTGGTGAAGAACGGCGTGTCCGCCGCCGGCGAGGACATGAAGGTGCAGGTCGATTACCGGGCGCCGGAAACCTTCGACATGGTCGCCATGAGCCAGCTCATCGACGCGGCCGTCAACCAGAGGCCCGCCGGTCTCGTCGTCTCGATCCCGGATGCATCCGCTCTCGGCCCGTCGATCCAGAAGGCGGTCGCGGCCGGAATTCCCGTGATCTCCATGAACTCGGGCTCCGACGTTTCCAAGAAGCTCGGCGCGCAGCTCCATGTGGGCCAGGACGAGGCCGATGCGGGCCGCATCGCCGGCGAGAGGCTCAAGGAGATGGGCGGCAAGACGGCCCTCTGCGTCAACCATGAGGTCGGCAACGTCTCCCTCGACCTGCGCTGCGAAGGCTTCAAGAAGGGCTTCGGCGGCAAGGTGACGGTGCTCCCCGTCTCCAACGATCCCGCCGACATTCGCGCCAAGGTCAAGGCTGCGCTCGCGTCCGACACCTCCGTCGACACCATCCTGGCGCTCGGCGCCTCGCTCGCCGGTGAGCCGACCGTGGCGGCCGTCAAGGAAGCCGGCAAGGGAGGCTCCGTGAAGGTGGCTTCGTTCGACCTGTCGCCCAACTTCCTGAAGGCCGTTTCGGCAGGCGACGCAGCCTTCGCCATCGACCAGCAGCAATATCTCCAGGGTTACCTGCCGGTGGCCTTCCTGGCCCTCAACGCGAAGTACGGCCTCATTCCGGGCGGCAACGTCCCGTCCGGTCCGAACCTGATCACGAAGGAAAAGGCCGATCAGGTGATCGAGCTGTCCGCCAAGGGCATCCGCTAAGCCTCGTCCGGGCCCGCGACCACAGGGATCGCGGGCCCTTCTTTTTCTGAATCTGCTCGGGAGGCCCCTATGGTGGATGTCAGCCAGCCTACCGCACCCATGACCTCGCCCGTGGGCGGGGTCTCAGCCAGACCGGCTCGCGACGAGCGCCTGAAGGAGGCGTCCTTCGTCACGAAGGCCATGCGTCGCCCCGAACTGGGAGCGCTGGCCGGTCTCGTCCTCGTGACGATCTTCTTCCTGTCGACCGCCGATCCGTCGATGTTCACCCTCGCGGGACTGATGAACATCCTCTCGCCCGCGGCCCAGCTCGGCATCCTGGCCATTGCCGCGGCGATGCTGATGATCGGCGGCGAGTTCGATCTTTCCATCGGTTCGATGGTGGCTTTCGCCGGCCTCGTCTTCGGATCCTTCGTGATCATCACGGATTGGCCGCTCCTGCTGGCGATCCCCGCGACCCTGATCGTGGCCGGGCTGCTCGGCGGCGTGAACGGGCAGATCGTCATCCGGACGAAACTGCCGTCCTTCATCGTCACCCTGGCCTTCCTCTTCATCCTGCGCGGGCTGTCCCTCGTGGGCCTCAAATGGGCGACCGGCGGCTCGACGCAGATGCGCGGCATCGGTGCCGAGGCCGGCGAGAGCTACGTGCGGGAAATCTTTTCCGGCGTCGCCTTCGAGGGCGTGTTCTCCTGGCTTGCGGCGCAGGATCTCATCGCGAAATTCCCCAACGGAATGCCGACGGTCACCGGCGTTCCTGTGTCGATCATCTGGTTCGTGGTCTTTGCCGCCGCGGCCACCTGGATCCTGCTGCGCACCCGGGTCGGCAACTGGATCTTCGCCGCGGGCGGCGATCCGAACGCGGCCCGCAACTCGGGCGTGCCGGTCGACCGGGTGAAGACCGGGCTCTTCATGCTGACGGCCTGCGCGGCTGCCCTGGTGGCGATCCTGACCGTGCTCGATGCGGGCTCGACCGATGCCCGGCGCGGATTCCAGAAGGAGTTCGAGGCGATCATCGCCGCGGTCATCGGCGGCTGCCTGCTCACCGGCGGCTACGGCTCGGCCATCGGCGCCTTCTTCGGCGCCATCATCTTCGGCATGGTGTCCATCGGCCTCACCTATACCCGCTTCGACTCGGACTGGTTCCAGGTATTCCTGGGCGCCATGCTGCTCCTCGCCGTGCTGTTCAACAACTTCATCCGCCGGAAAGTGACGGGAGAGCGCTGACATGACGACGAATGCTCCTCTCATCGACATCCGCAACGTCGTGAAGCATTTCGGCTCCGTGATCGCCCTTTCGGGCGTATCGCTCACGGTCAATCGCGGCGAGGTGATGTGCCTCCTGGGCGACAACGGGGCCGGCAAGTCCACCCTCATCAAGACCCTGGCCGGCGTTCACCAGCCGACCAGCGGCGAGTTCCTCGTCGATGGACGGCACGTGACCTTCACGAGCCCCCGCGACGCGCTCGATGCGGGCATCGCGACCGTCTACCAGGATCTCGCGATGATCCCGCTGATGTCGGTCACGCGCAACTTCTTCATAGGGCGCGAGCCCGTGAAGGGCATGTGGCCGTTCCGGTACGTGGATTTCGACCATTGCAACGAGGTCACGCAGGAGGAGATGCACAAGATCGGCATCGACGTGCGCGACCCCAACCAGGCGGTCGGCACGCTCTCGGGCGGCGAGCGCCAATGCGTCGCCATCGCCCGCGCGGTCTATTTCGGCGCCAAGGTGCTGATCCTGGACGAGCCGACCTCCGCGCTCGGCGTGGCGCAGACCTCCATGGTGCTCAAATACATCCACCAGGTCCGGCAGAAGGGCCTCGGCGTCATCTTCATCACGCACAATGTGCGCCATGCCTATGCGGTCGGAGACCGGTTCACCGTGCTCAACCGCGGCAAGACGCTGGGCACCTATGCCAAATCCGAAATCCAGATCGACGAGCTGCAGAACCTCATGGCGGGCGGCAAGGAGCTGCAGGTGCTGTCGAGCGATCTCGGCGGGATGGTCTAGGAGCACGAACACATGACATCTCTCGGCATCGGTCTCATCGGCACCGGCTACATGGGCAAGTGCCACGCACTCGCCTGGAACGCCGTCGCGCCCGTCTTCGGCGACGTGGGGCGGCCCCGTCTCGCGGTGCTGGCGGAAACGTCTCAGGATCTGGCCGAGAGAAAGGCGCGTGAGCTCGGATTCGACCGTGCGACCGGCGACTGGCGCACCCTCGTGTCCGATCCGGCCGTCGATGTGGTGTCCATCACCACACCGAACGCCTTCCACCCGGACATGGCCATCGCGGCGCTGGAGGCCGGCAAGCATATCTGGTGCGAGAAGCCTATGGCGACGAAGCTCGCGGATGCGGAGCGGATGCTCGCCGCCGCCCGCGCCTCCGGCAAGGTCGCGGCTCTCGGCTACAACTATATCCAGAACCCGATCATCCGCCTGATCCGGCGCCTGCTGGACGAGGGGCGGATCGGCGAGGTCAACCATGTCCGCCTCGAGATGGACGAGGACTTCATGGCGGATCCGGAGGAGTTCTTCTCCTGGAAGAGCGAGGCGACCTCCGGCCATGGGGCGCTCGACGATTTCGGCGTCCATGCGCTGAGCCTGATCTGGACCCTGTTCGGCGGCGTCCGCCGCGTCTGCGGCCACATGGCGAAGCCCTATGCGGACCGGCCCGTGCAGGGCGGCGGCCGGCGCGCGGTCGAGACCTGCGACATCGCAACCACCTTGATCGAGCTGGAGAACGGCGCGTCGGGCCTCATCGCGCTCAACCGCTCGGCCTGGGGCCGGAAAGGCCGCATCTTCGTGCAGCTCTTCGGATCGAAAGGCACCGTCGTCTACGACCAGGAGCGCATGAACGAGGTGCAGCTCTACACCACGGACGGCGAGAAGCAGACCCAGGGGTTCCGCACCATCCTCACCGCGCCGCACCACCCGCCCTACGACAAGTTCATCCCGGCTCCGGGTCATGGCCTCGGCTTCAACGAGCTGAAGATCATCGAATGCCGCCAGCTCATCGGCCGCATCAGGGGCGAGGCTGCGACGCTGATCGAATTCGAGGACGGCATCCGGATCGAGCGGACCGTGGACGCCGTCGCCCGCAGCGCCCATTCGAGGCAGTGGGTCGAGGTCTCGTCGAGCGAGGCGAAGCAGGCCGCTTAGGCGGCGTGCTCCTTCATGACCTCCAGAAAGGCCACGGCATAGCGGTCGAGCTTCGCCTGGCCGACGCCGTGGATCTCGCTGAAGGCGCGCACGGAGGTCGGGCGCTTGGCCGCCATGTCGATCAGGCTGCGGTCCGAAAAGATCACATAGGCCGGCACGCCCTCCTCCTTCGCAAGGCGCGTGCGGAGCGCCTTGAGTTCGAGCAGGAGCGGATCGTCCGTCGGCACGACGGATTGCGCTTCCATCCGTGAGCGGCGGCGCCGGCGCTCGCTCGGCTTCATCAGGACATCCGAGCGCAGCTCGATGGATTCCTGGCCCTTCAGCACGGCCACGCCCTTGTCCGTGATCGTCCAGCGCCCGTATTCCGCCAGTTCCAGCCCCACCAGGCCGGCGGCGTAGATCTGCCGCAGCAGGGAGCGCCACTCGGTCTTCGAGCGGTCGCTGCCGACGCCGAAGGTTTTCAGCTTGTCGTGCCCGAAGCGGCGGATCGAATCCGTGTCCTCGCCGACGAGAATGCTGATGAGATGCTCGGTGCCGAAGCGCTCGCCCGTGCGCACGATGGCGGAGAGGAGCTTCTGCGCCTCGATGGTGCCGTCGAAGGACATGACGCCGTCGATGCACAGATCGCAATTGCCGCAGGGCTCCGTCGTCTCCCCGAAATAGGCCAGCAGCGTCTGGCGGCGGCAGCGGGGAGCCTCGCACAGAGCCACGAGGGCATTGAGCCTCTGGCGCTCGACCCGCTTCTGCTCGTCGGGGGCATCGCTGTCCTCGATCTGCAGGCGGCGCAGGCGCATGTCGTCGAGGCCGTAGAGGGTGAGCGTGTCGGCCGGTGCGCCGTCACGGCCGGCGCGGCCGATCTCCTGGTAATAGGCCTCGATGGATTTCGGCAGGGCCGCGTGGGCGACGAAGCGCACGTCGGGCTTGTCGATGCCCATGCCGAAGGCGACGGTCGCCACCATCACCACCCCGTCTTCCTGCAGGAAGATGTCCTGGTTCTTGGCCCGTTCCGCCTGCGCCATGCCGGCATGATAGGGCAGGGCGCGGTAGCCGGCCTGATTGAGCGAATCCGACAGCTTCTCCGTGGCGTCCCGGGACGAGCAATAGACGATGCCGCTTTCGTGCCGGTGCTTGTCGAGAAAGGAGAAGAGCTGGCGCCGCGAATGCTCCTTCGCCTGCATGGCGAGGCGCAGGTTCGGCCGGTCGAAGCCATGGATGAAGATGCGCGGCTCGCTCTCGAAGAGGCGGTGCATGATGTCGCCGCGCGTCGCCACGTCGGCGGTGGCCGTGAGCGCGATGGTCTGCACCCCGCCGAGGCGCCGGCGGACCTCGCCAAGCAGGGCGTATTCGGGGCGGAAGTCGTGACCCCATTGCGACACGCAGTGGGCCTCGTCGATGGCGAGGAGGTTCACCCCCGCCCGCGCCAGCCATTCGGTGGCGCCCGTATTGGCGAGGCGCTCGGGCGAGGCATAGAGCAGGCGCATACGCCCGTCGCGAATCGCATCGACCACGCGCCGGTTCTCGGCCTGGTCGTTGGCGGAGTTGAGGCTTCCGGCCTCGATTCCGAAATGGCGCAGGGCCTCCACCTGGTCGCGCATCAGGGCGATCAGGGGCGATACCACGACGGTCAGGCCGTTCCGGACGAGGGTCGGCAGCTGGTAGCAGAGGGACTTGCCGGCACCCGTGGGCATGACGGCCAGCACGTCCTCGCCGTCCAGAACGGCGCGCACGATCTCTTCCTGCCCTTCGCGGAAGGACGGGAAGCCGAAGACGTCGTGGAGAATCTTGAGCGGGTCGGTCACGGCTGCCGTGTGGCCGAGGAGGGACTCCGCGTCAATGCGGCATCGGGAATCTCGAGGTGCGCGAGCGCCCCCCGCGCGGCCGCGATGCCCGTGGCGAAGGTCGCCTGCAGGAGGTAGCCGCCGGTGGGGGCCTCCCAGTCCAGCATCTCGCCGGCCACGAACACGCCGGGCTTCCTGCGCAGCATCAGGTGCTCGTCCACCTCCCCGAAGGGGATGCCGCCCGCGCTGGAGATCGCTCTTTCCAGGGACTTCGTCCCGGTCAAGGCCAAGGGCACGGCCTTGATGAGGCGGGCCAGGTCCTCCGCCCTTTCCGGCAGGGCAGGGCGCGCCTCCCGAAGCAGCGCGACCCCGACGGGCGAAAGACCGGCGGCCTTGCGCAGGAAGGTGGAGGCGGACTGGCCCCTGCGCGTAGCCCCGAGCCGCGCGGCCAGGGCCTCGGCAGGGAGATCGGGTCGCAGATCGACCATCAGGGTGGCGTGACCTTGCTTCTCGATGGCGTCGCGCAGCCTCGCAGACAGGGCATAAACCGCCCCGCCTTCGATCCCCTCGGCGGTCACGACCGCCTCTCCGCGGATGGTGACGTCCCCGAACGTCAGGGCGATTCGCTTCAGGGGCTCTCCCTCGAAGCGGGAGCGCATTACCTCGGACCAGGCAAGGGTGAAGCCCATATTGGCCGGGCGCAGGGGCATCACGGCGATACCGGCCGCCTCCAGGGGAGAGGTCCAGGCGCCGTCCGAGCCCAGCCGCGGCCAGCTTGCGCCGCCAAGGGCCAGCACCGTCGCGTCCGGGGTCACCCGAAGGATCTCGCCGGCCGGATCGGTGAAGACAAGGCGGCCCGCCTCGTCCCATCCCTGCCAGCGGTGGCGCAGGGCCAGACGCACGCCGAGCGCGTCGAGGCGCGAGAGCCAGGCGCGCAGAAGGGGGGAGGCCTTGAAAGCCTTGGGAAACACCCGTCCGCTCGAGCCCACGAAGGTTTCCTGCCCCAGGCCCTCGCACCAGTCCCGCAGATCCTCCGGACCGAATGCCTCGAGCAGCGGCCGCAGATGGGGCTGCGCTTCGGCATAGCGCGCCGCGAACCGCTCGAAATCCTCGCTGTGGGTCAGATTGAGGCCGCCCCGGCCGGCCATGAGGAATTTGCGGCCCACCGAAGGCATCTGGTCGTAGACCGTCGCCGAGACGCCCGACTGCCCCAGGACCTCCGCTGCGATCAGGCCGGCAGGGCCGCCGCCGATCACGGCGACTTGGGGAGGGGACGGCAGGGACATGCGATCAGCTGACGCGGCAGGAGCTCGAAGGAGGGTTCTGGACCCTCGGCCGGCAGCATGGCATGCAGCGGCGTCGGATCGGGCGGCCATATTTCTTGCACATGACCGCCATAGGCATTTTTTTCAAGGGGAGCGGCGGCGAACGCCGCCTCGAGGGGATTTCGATGAGGACAGTTTCCTTTTGCATCCTGGCCGCTCTGGCGCTCGCCGGATGTGCGAGCGATGCCGGTCTCACGCAAAATCACGCGGTCCTCGCAAGCTCGACGACCGATGCGGCAGAGGCGGCCTCCCTCATCTCCGCCTATCGGGTTTCCCGCGGCCTGAGCCCGGTTACCGTGGATCCGCGCATGAACGAGGCGGCGGAATATCAAGCGCGGGTCGTGGCCGCGGCGGGCAAGCTGAGCCATGGCAGCTTCGGCAGCCGGATGGAGAAGTTCGGCATCATGGGCTATGCGGCGGAAAACCTCTCGGCCGGCTCCGCCTCCGTCGACCGGGCGGTGAGCCGCTGGAAGGCCTCGCCCTCCCACAACACCAATCTTCTGATGCCTCAGGCCCGCCGGATCGGCCTGGCCCGCGCCGACGCCAAGGGCGGCTACGGCCGCTATTGGGCTCTCGTTCTTGGGCAGTAGGAACGGACGGCACAAAGGGTTAGGCTGCGCGTTAGAGGGAAGGTTCCTCTCTTCGCGCACCCCATGACCCATCAACAAATGCTCGCTTTCGCCGTCGTCGCCGGGATGATGGCGCTCTTCGTGTGGGGCCGCTTCCGCTACGACGTCGTCGCGGCTTTGTCGCTGCTCGTTGCCGTGCTGGTCGGCATCGTGCCGGCGGACCGGGCCTTTTCCGGCTTCAGCGACGACATCGTCTTCATCGTGGCGAGCGCTCTTCTCGTGAGTGCCGCCGTCGCCAAGTCGGGGGTTCTCGAAGCGGCTCTCAACCGGATCGGCCCCTATCTGCGCACCACCCAAATCCAGATCATCGTGCTCGTGGGCGTGGTGACGGTGCTGTCGGCCTTCGTGAAGAACATCGGCGCCCTGGCGATGATGATCCCGGTCGCCTTCCAGATCGCCCGGCGCAGCAATACCGCCCCATCCTGTTTCCTGATGCCGATGGCCTTCGGGTCTCTGCTCGGGGGCATCGTGACCCTTGTCGGCACCTCTCCGAACATCATCGTGTCGCGGGTCAGGGGCGATTTGCTGGGCCAGCCCTTCGAGATGTTCGATTTCGCCCCGGTCGGCCTCGGCATCGCGGCCGCCGGGGTCGCCTTCCTGGCCTTCGGCTACCGGCTCCTGCCGAAGGGGCGCAAGGGCACGGCCTCCCTGGACGAGGCGCTCAACATCAAGAACTACATCACCGAGGCGCGCGTGGCGTCCGATTCCGACATCATCGGGCAGACGGTCGCGGATCTTCGCAAGATGGCCAACGACGAAGTGAAGGTGGCGGCGATCATCCGCAACGAGACCCGCAGCTCCAGCCCGCTGCCCGACGCGACCTTTCGCGAGAACGATCTGCTCATGCTCGAAGGCGAGCCGGACGCGCTGGAAAGCACCGTCGCGCGGGCCGGTCTGAAGCTGACCCACGAGCACCGCCAGCCCGAGACGGAGGAGGCGACCGACGAGATCGGCGTCATCGAGGCCGTGGTCGGGCCGAATTCCGTGCTGACGGGCATTTCCGCGGAGCGCATCGCCCTCTACGAGCGCTTCCGCGTCAACCTGATCGCCGTCAGCCGCAGCGGCCAGCGCTTCACGGAGCGGCTGCGCACCATCAGCCTGCGCCCGGGCGACGTGATCGTGCTTCAGGGCAACCTGAAGAGGCTGCCGGATACCCTGAAGGAGCTCGGCTGCCTGCCGCTCGCGGAACGCGACATCCGCCTCGGCAGCGCACGCAGGAGCCTCTTGCCCATCGCCATCCTCGCGGCCGCCATGGTGCTCGTGGCCTTCGACCTGCTTCCCGTCGCCATCGCGTTCTTCGGAGCGGCCGTTCTCCTCGTCCTCTTCGGGTCGCTGACCCTGCGCGAGGCTTACGAGAACATCGACTGGCCGATCATCGTCATGCTGGGAGCGCTCATTCCCGTCAGCGAGGCGATCCGCACCACGGGCGGTACCGAACTCATCGCCGCATGGCTGTCGTCCGCCGCCAACATGCTGCCGCCGACCGGCGCACTCGTGCTCATCATGGTCGCGGCCATGGCCGTCACGCCCTTCCTCAACAATGCCGCGACCGTGCTGGTGATGGCGCCGATCGCGGCGAGTTTCGCGGCCCAACTCGGGTTCAAGCCCGATGCCTTCCTGATGGCCGTCGCCATCGGAGCGGCCTGCGATTTCCTGACGCCCATCGGGCACCAGTGCAACACTCTCGTCATGGGACCGGGGGGCTATCGATTCGGCGATTACTGGCGCCTGGGCCTGCCGCTCTCCATTCTCGTCGTGGTCGTCGGCATCCCGCTGATCATGGTGGTCTGGCCCCTTCGGTGAGGAACGGAGCCATGACCCACCCGTTGACCCCTCAATCCAACAAAGGGAGTTGAGTCATGACGCGAGGCCCCGGCCCCTACGATCCTCAGCCGAGCCCCCAGAACCCGAATCAGAATCCCGTGCCTCCGGGCCATACCCCGACGGAGGTGCCCATACAGGAGCCGACGGAGATCCCGGCCACCGATCCCGGACGCCCCCCGGATACGCCGATGACGCCGCCGCAGCCGGGCGACCAGCCAGGGCCCGTGGCCTGATCCCTCGGCAAGACAAAAGCCCGGAACGACGTTCCGGGCTTTTCCATTCGGGGCCGGCAGGCTCTATCGGAGAGCCGCCGTGAGCAGGAGGGTGGTCCCCGCCGCCGACGAGGCGACGGCCACGATCATGGCCCAGCAATGCAGGCGATCGCGCTCTTCCTGGTTCAGGAGCGGGCGGATCCGCGATTCCGAGCGCCCGAAGATGAAGCTGGTGTTGCGTGCCGGCCGGGGCGGCGTGGGCATGACGCAGAAACCCGCCCGCCCGGTGGATCGAAACCGCTCTTCGCGGGAAGGGCGCGTCAGGAACGAGCGGTCGTCGGAGGGGTGCAGGCCCATGGCTGTCACGGTGTCTGATGAACGTGTCATGGCGCCAACCTGAACCGAAGCCGTGAACGCGAAGTAAAACTGATCCGAAGCCCGGTTTTTGCGTAAACCAATCCTTTCGCGGTTGCGAATTGTTCATGATTTATGGCCGGTTAATAGATGTGGAAACCGTTCGTTTCCATGGTTCTCGGGCAGCTCTTCTCATCGAGATCCCGATGTCGTCCGAGCCACGGTCGCGGAGAGCTCTTCCGCGCGATCACAGGAAACGGGTCGAAGAGCGGGGCATGATATGGCATTGCCTTGGTGGAACATTGCGGACCCGCACCATGATTCCATCCCCGATCCAGAAGACCATGAGCGCGTCCGACTGGGCGCTGCTGATCATCCTCTCCATCGTGTGGGGAGGCTCCTTTCTCTTCATCGGCGTGGCGGTCAAGGAACTGCCCCCGCTCACGATCGTGGCCAGCCGGGTCTGCCTGGGAGCCGCCACCCTGTACATGGTCCTGAGACTCATGGGTCTTGCCCTGCCGCGTGGGCGGGAGGTCTGGACGGCCTTCTTCGGGATGGGGATCCTCAACAACGTGATTCCCATGGTGCTGATCGTGTGGGGACAGAACCACATCGCCAGCGGCCTGGCCTCGATCCTCAACGCGACGACGCCCCTCTTCACCGTGCTCGTCGCCCATGTCCTGACCAAGGACGAGCGTCTGACGCGGCAGCGCCTTGCCGGCGTTCTGGTCGGTTTCCTGGGGGTGGCCGTCATGATCGGCGCGGCCGCCTTCCAATCCTGGGGCATGAGCATTCCGGCCCAGATGGCCGTGCTGGCCGCCGCCCTGTCCTACGCCTTTGCCGGCGTGTTCGGGCGCAGGTTCAGGGCCATGGGAATCCCGCCCCTGGCAACCGCGGCCGGACAGGTCACGGCATCGAGCGCGATTCTCCTGCCCCTCGCCATGATCGTGGACCGTCCCTGGTCCCTGCCGACGCCGAGCCTCCACGTGGCGATGGCCCTGGCCGGATTGGCGCTGGTTTCCACCGCCTTCGCCTACATCCTGTTCTTCCGGCTGCTGGCCCGGGCGGGCGCCACCAATGTCGGGCTCGTCACCCTTCTCATTCCCGTCAGCGCCATCCTGTTCGGCGTTCTCCTTCTCGGCGAGACGCTGGAAGCGAGGCACATGGCCGGAATGGCGTTGATTGCCGCCGGCCTCGTCCTGATCGACGGGCGGCTGCCATCCGTGCTCGCGCACGCGCTCAGGCCGCGACGACCGGCCCCGCAGGGGCAGGGCTGAGCGGGATTCGGGCGGCAAGTTCCTGTAGCGATGGGGCTTTCCGTGCCGAAGGGGCGGCCTGTTGATGAAGCATGGCTGCCATCCCATCTCTGTCATTAGGGATCGGTCTCGCCTTGTGATAAGGTGCCCCTAGTTTCGAAGCTTGACCTGAGGCCGGATGGCCTCCGCAACGAACCGATTCCTTTCTGCGAGAGACGGGTTCGCCTGAGTTCGATTGATGATGCGCCTTGTTCTGAGCCTGTCCGATGATCCCGCGACCACCTCGGTCGAGCGGGCCATCATGGAATTCCGCAGCGCCCGCCCGGTCGTGATCGACGGGGCGGAGCTCAGCGCGCTCGTGCTCGGCGTGGAGGATCTGGACGAGGCCATGGGCGCCCAGCTCGAGGCCATCGCCGGCGGACATGCTCACCTGATCCTGCCCTCCGCCCGGCTACGCCGGCTCGGGCTCGACCGCGACAGGCCCGCCGTCGTCGCCCTGCCTGTGGTGGATCGGGCCCGGATCGAGAATCTCGCCCTCAAGATCGACGGTCGCATCGATGCTCCCGTCCGTCCGGCATCCGGACTCGACGAGGAGGCTCTCGAGCTGGCGCGGCTGTCGCTGGTTCTGCCCGCCGTCGTCGTCATTCCGCTCGCTGCGGGCGTCGAGATCGACCCGTCGATCACCCGGGTTTCCGGCTCCGCCGTCCGGGACTATCGCCGTGCCAAGGCCCTCGACCTGAAGATCGTGAGCCGGGCCCCGGTCCCGCTCGAAGGAGCGCCGACGAGCGAGTTCGTGGTGTTCCGGGGCGGCGAGGGCCTGCGCGACCAGGTGGCGGTCATCGTGGGCAAGCCGGATCTCACGAAGCCGGTCACCGTGCGCCTGCACTCCGCTTGCCTGACCGGCGACCTCTTCGGCAGCCTCAAATGCGATTGCGGCGACCAGCTGCGCGGCACCGTGGGCTTCATGGCTCAGAACGAGGGCGGCATTCTCCTCTACCTCGACCAGGAGGGACGCGGGAACGGCATCGCCAACAAGATCCGCGCCTACAAGCTTCAGGCACAGGGCTACGACACCTACGACGCCGACGAGGTCCTGGGCTTCGATGCGGACCAGCGCCGCTTCGACTTTGCCGCCGGAATGCTCCGGCAGCTCGGGGTCAAGGCCGTGCGGGTCATGACCAACAATCCGGAAAAGCTGGCGGCCCTGCGTAACGCAGGTCTGGAGGTGATTTCGGATCACCGGGTGCTCGGCCGCGCGACGCCCGAGAACGTCAGCTACCTGGCCTCCAAGCGCGACCGCGCGGGTCACTACATCGACATCGAAGGCCTCCTCGCCTCGTCGATCAAGGACTGAGGCCTCCGGCGCAGCAATCATATCGCCTGAAGCCCCGCGGCGCATGAAAGCCGAACGGGGCTCCATGTCGGCGGCCGCTGCCTCTCTCATCCGCATCAGCATGAACGGCGCCGGAGCATCGACGGGAATGTGCCGGTGCTCCGCTCGGGGGGACCTGCCCGTTCCTTGTCGGACGTCGCTTGACGGCGCTTAGTATAGTATACTATACGCAAGCTCCAAATCGTTGGAGATCATGAACAATGCTGCGCCGGACCTACCTGATATTCTCCGCATTCGCCGCCATGACGACCGCCGCTCAGGCCCATGGGATCTGGGTGGCCCAGCGCCATGGCGATCTCGCCGTCGTCTACGGCCACGGGGCCGGCGACGAGGCCTACCTCCCCGCGAAGGTCAAGGAGGCCGTTTCACGGCTCAAGTCGGGAGAGACCAAGGAAGCCCGCATCGTGCGGCAGGCCAGGAACGCTCTGGTCGAGCCGGCCCCGGAGGCCACGCTTCTGACCGTGGTCTTCGATAACGGAATCTGGACGAAGGGTCCCGACGGAAAGTCGGTCAACAAGCCGAAAGCGGAGGTGCCGGGGGCACAATCGGCCAGTCATTCGATCAAGACGAACACCACTGTCCTGGCGAGCGGCGGTTCCCTGAAACCCGCCGGGCTGGGCCTCGAGATCGTGCCTCTGGTCGATCCGGTCGGTCTCAAGATGGGAGACGACCTGCCCGTCCAGGTCCTCGCCGACGGGAAGCCTGTCGCCGGGGTGGCGCTGAATACCGATTACCTGAACGATCCCCATGCAATGAGCGCGAAGACGGACGCGGAAGGCAAGGTCACGTTGTTCGTCCGCAACGACGGGCTCAACGTGATCGGCGTCGCCCATGCAAAGCAGACGCCCGACAATCCCGACATCGATCGGGTGAGCTATTTCGCGACGCTCTCGTTCACGCTGCCGCACGCGGACGACTGAGCTGCGGCTGCCCCTCCTGGGGCAGGATCCGGAGGAGACCGGCCCGTCGAACGCGACGGGCCGGTCCTGATGCGCCTTATCGAGCCGGCATGCCGCTCTCGATGATCTTGGCCCAGAGCGAAACGCCGTAGGGCGTCGCCTCGTCGTTGAAGTCGTAGGCCGGGTGGTGAACGCCCGCCGTGTCGCCGTTGCCGATGAAGATGTAGGCGCCCGGACGCTGCTCCAGCATGTAGGAGAAATCCTCCGCGCCCATGAGGGGGGCGACCGTGGTGTCGACACCGTTCTCGCCCGCGACCGCCCTTGCGACCTGGGTCATGAACTCGGTCTTGGCCGGGTCGTTCATGGTGACCGGATAACCCCGGCTGTAATCCACCTCCGCCTTGGCCCCGAACGCCGCGCAGACATTCTCCGCGATGGCGCGGATCCGGGTCTCGCACAGGTCCCGGACCTCCGGCGACAGGGTGCGCACCGTGCCGAGCAGGGTCACGGTCTGCGGTATCACGTTGAAGGCGTCGCCCGCCTTGACGGAGCAGGCCGACACCACCGCCGATTCCAGCGGATCGACATTGCGGGATGCGACCGTCTGGAGCGCCGTGATCACATGGGCCGCGATGACGACCGGGTCGATGCAGTCATGGGGCCGCGCCGCGTGGCCGCCCTTGCCTTCGATGGTGATGATGAAGCGGTCGGCGGCCGCCATCATCGCGCCGGGGCGGATGGCGAACTGGCCGAGCGGAATGCCGGGCATGTTGTGCATGCCGTAGACCTCCTGGATGCCGAAGCGCTCCATGAGGCCGTCCTTCACCATGGCGTCGCCGCCGCCGCCGCCTTCCTCCGCCGGCTGGAAGATCATGATGGCGGTGCCGTCGAAGTTGCGGGTCTCGGCAAGATACTTCGCGGCGCCCAGGAGCATCGCGGTGTGGCCGTCGTGGCCGCAGGCATGCATCTTGCCGGGGACCTTGGACTTATGGGGAACGTCCGTGGCCTCCTCGATCGGCAGGGCGTCCATGTCGGCGCGAAGCCCGATCACCCGGCCCGAGCCGTTCGACCGGCCCTTGATGACGCCGACGACGCCGGTCTGCCCCATTCCGGTGACCACCTCGTCGCACCCGAAGGCCTTCAGCTTCTCGGCCACGATGCCGGCCGTGCGATGGACGTCGAAGAGAAGCTCGGGGTTCTCGTGGAAATCCCGTCGCCAGGTGGTGATCTCATCGGCGAGGTCGGCAACACGATTGATGATCGGCATAGGAAACCTTCTTGGAAATGAGCAGGTCCCTACCGAAGCAGAGGCGATGCCGATCCGTCAACCTCGCGCGAGCGGGTCTGGTCTGCGTCAGCGGATGGGGCGAAGGATGGCCTTCGGACGTTTGGTGCGGAACTGGCCCCGTTCGATGGCGACGAAAACCAGCACGACGACCACGAGAGCCGTGAACCACCAGACCTGCGCGGTCCCGATGCCCGAGCAGCCAAGCGCGAAGGCGGTGGCGAAGGCCGCGACGATGCCCGGGCCGAGGATCGGGCGATGGCCGCCTGCGCCGAGAACCGACCTGTAGAGCAGAACGGCCCCCGCGACGGCGCCGACGAGGCCGAGCTCGTACCAGACTTCGAACAGGATGCCGTGCGGCGCGGCCGGCGGAACCAGGCCGTGCAGGCGTCCGCGCAGGGAGGTTTCGAGACCGTGGCCCGTGATCAGCCGGAGGGGGTCGTCGAGAACGACCAGACGCCAGGTCTCGAGGCTCGCCACGAGCGGAGCCTTCGCGCCGAGAAGGCTCTCGGCCAGGGGTTTGAGGAGAAAGGGGAGGGCCGGGGCGAAGAGGAGGAGCCCCGCCATGGCCAGGGCCGTCAGGCGGGTGCCGAAGCGCGGGCTGAAGGCGGTCACGGCGAAGATCAGCGCCCCCACGGCCAATCCCTGAAGAGCCAGGGTGTCGTCCGCGAAGAGGGCGCCGAGGGCGACGATGATGGCCAGGACCATGGCTTCCAGGTTCCTGCCCCTGGAATGCAGCCAGGTCACGGCCGGCCAGAGCAGCAGAACCAGCAGGATCATGCCTCTCTCGAAGCTCTGGCCGTCCTGGTTGAAGCCGCCGGATCCGCGCAGCGCCATCGTCATGCCGGTCAGGGCGGCAAGGCCCACGCCCACGGGCAGGATGTAGAGATTGGCCGAGCGCATCCGGTCCGGAAGCGCCAGGTAGCCGGCGAGCGCCATCAGGGCCATCGCCACGATGTTGAGGAGCCGCTCCGAGGCTTCGGAAAGGAAGGGGGTCCAGATCAGCGCCAGAACCGTCCAGAGCAGCAGAACGGCCCCGGCCACGCCGCCCCTGGAGGTCACGACGGCGCCGAGCTTCTGGCCCAGATGCTTGGCGCTGCCGTCGAGTGCGGCGGCCAGCACGAGCAGGATCACGGCCAGCGGCGCCAGGATCACGACGGCCCGGCGCGCAAAGAGGGCGCTCATGGGAATCGCGAAGAACAGGGTCGCGAATCCGAGGCGCCGCAGAATGGCCGCGGCATCGGCTGAAGGGTCGGCCAGAGGAGAGACGGAACGGGCCATGAACGGCTCGGCAATCAGGGGTTGAGCACTCGTAAGCCGGGAGAGTAATGGACTGAAGTGGTAAAAGCTGTAGGTGTCGTGCAACACTTCGCCCATCTTCGCTTCCGTCAAGATTGTCGGCATGATGGAACGCAACCTGCCTGAAACGTCGCAAAACCTCCTCCTCGTGGGCGGCGGCCACGCCCATGTCTTTGTGCTGGAGGCCTTTGCCCGCCGCCCCGAGCCCGGGCTGCGGCTGACCCTCGTGACGAAGGACGTGCTCACCCCCTATTCCGGCATGCTGCCGGGGCATCTCGCGGGTCTTTATGAGCGGGACGCCATGCATATCGATCTGGAGCGGCTGGTCCGGGAGAGCGGCGCCACCCTGGTGCAGGACGAGGCGATCGGCTTCGATGCCCGGAACAGGCAGGTTCGCCTGCGGAACGGCGGCGAGATCGCCTACGACCTCCTGTCCATCGATATCGGCATCACGCCCGACCTGTCGGGGATCGACGGGGCTGCGGACCATGCGCTGGCGGTGAAACCGATCGGCGACCTGCTGGAAAAGTGGGACCGGCTCGTGGCCGCCGCGGCAGGACCGGACGGTCCGCGCCGCGTCGCCATCGTCGGCGGCGGTGTTGCGGGCATCTGCCTGGCGTTCGCGGCCGCCTCGACGCTACGGAAGGTTGGAGGGGCGGGAATGCAGATCTCGGTCGTTAGCGCGGGGGCTTCGCCCGAACTGAACAGCGGGATGCAAGAGCGAATCAGGCAGGCGCTGAAGCGCCGCCGAATCGCCCTTTACGCGAATGCCGTGGCCGTCGGAGTGGACGAGCGCGGCGTCACTCTCGCCGACGGAAGCCTTGTTCCGGCCGACGCGGTTCTGGTCTCCACCGGCGCGGCGCCGCCACCGGCACTGAACGGCTCGGACCTCGCCAAGGACGAGCGCGGCTTTCTCGCCGTCGGACCGTCGCTCCAGGTGCTGAACGACAGCAGCGTCTTCGCGGCCGGCGACTGCGCCACGATGATGGTCAGCCCCCGTCCCAAGGCGGGGGTCTTTGCCGTGCGGCAGGGGCCGGTGCTCGCCCGCAACCTCAGGCGCGTCCTGCGCGGCGAGCCGCTGGAGTTCTACACGCCGCAGCACGACCACCTGATCCTGATCGGAACCGGCGACGGCCGCGCCATCGGCGGACGCGGCCGGTGGCTCTCCTTCGAGGGGCGCTGGGTCTGGCGCTGGAAGGACTGGATCGACCGGCGCTTCATGCGCCGGTTCCGGTGATCAGGCTCTCGGTTGGCCGCGGATGAAGTTGATGATTCCGGAAAAGTCGTCGCCCTCGTGTCCGGCGGCGTTGAAGAGCGCGTAGAGCTGCGCGGCCTCGGCGCCGAGCGGGGTCGTCGCGCCGGACGAAAGGGCCGCCTCCTGCGCCAGCTTCAGGTCCTTCAGCATCAGGGCGGCCGCGAAGCCCGGCTTGTAGTCGTTGTTGGCCGGTGAGGTCGGCACCGGCCCAGGCACTGGGCAATAGGTGGTCAGCGACCAGCACTGGCCCGAGGCCGTGGAGGCCACGTCGAACAGGGCCTGATGGGAGAGCCCGAGCTTCTCCGCCAGCACGAAGGCCTCCGCCACGCCGATCATCGAGATGCCGAGAATCATGTTGTTGCAGATCTTCGCCGCCTGTCCGGCACCGGCATCGCCGCAATGGACAACCTTCTTGCCCATCTGGGACAGGATCGGCTCGGCCCGCGCGAAGGCCTCCTGTGATCCGCCCGCCATGAAGGTCAGGGTCGCGGCCTTGGCGCCACCGACGCCACCGGAGACCGGCGCGTCGAGGGACTGGAGGCTTCCATCCTGTTCCCGCGCCAGGGCGTGAGCCTGCCGGGCGCTGTCCACGTCGATGGTGGAGCAGTCGATCAGGAGCGTGCCGGGACGAACCGCGGGCAGGATGCCGGTCCAGACCGACAGCACATGCTTGCCGGCGGGAAGCATGGTGACGACGACTTCCGCGTCCCGCACCGCATCGGCAGCCGAGCCGGCAATCGTCGCCCCGTCGGCCCGCGCCTGATCGCATGAGGCGGGCGAGAGATCGAAACCGATCACCTGATGTCCGGCCTTCACGAGGTTGGCGGCCATGGGGCCGCCCATGTGGCCGAGGCCGATGAAGGCGATGGTGGTCATGCGTTAGTCCTCCCGGTCGTGGTGTTTTGCTTGGGCGAGCAGCCAGGCCGCGCTGGCTGCCATGACGAAGGCGCTGCCGCCGTGCAGCAGGAGATGGCCCGGCGACTCGAGGCCACGCTCCAGGAACACGATGATCACGTCGCCGATGGGGATGAGCACCGTGACGGCCAGGATCGCGCCGATGGCTCGCCGCGTGGAGATTCGCGACAGGACGAAAAGATAGAGGCCGAGGGCGAGATCCCGCAGGCCAATGGCCGAGACGTAGGCGAGGCCCGCTTCCTCCGTCGGTCGGATGCCGAACAGGGCCGCCCCGGCCCGGGGCGCGAAGACGAAGAGAATACCGAGGAGAACGAAGACGACCGAGAGCGAGAGAACGAGCCAGGTGCTGAGCTCGCCCGAGGGCAGTCCGCGCCGCTCCCGCCCGCCGCTCATGCGCGCCGCGCCGTCCAGAGCGCCCCGACGAGCGCGAAGCCGTAGAACCAGAGCATGAGCGAGCCGAAAACCTTGTCGAGGGCGGGGTTCAGCTCGGGAAAGAACACGGCGAAGTGGGAGCCCACGGCCGCCATGATCAGCATGCCGGGAACGGCTGCGAGCACCATGGCTCTGACCGCATCCTCCGCGGGCACGCGCAGCACATGACGGCCGGTGAGGCCCAGCATCAGGCCGAGGGCTGCGCCGGCGGTGAAGTTGAGCTGGAAGGGGCGGCGGCCCTCGAGGAAGAACCCGGGGCCGGCCAGGGAAAAGAGCGCGAAGATCGCCACGGCGATGCCGAAGCCGAGACCCAGCGATCTGAAAATCATACGTTCCCCCGCCCGACGAGGTCGCGCGCCACGATGAGGCGCATGATCTCGTTGGTGCCCTCCAGGATCTGGTGGACCCGCAGGTCGCGCACGATCTTCTCGATCCCGTAATCGGCCAGGTAGCCGTAGCCGCCATGGAGCTGGAGCGCGTCGTTGGCCACCTTGAAGCCGGTATCGGTCGCCATCCGCTTCGCCATGGCGCAGAGCTTCGTCGCATCGAGCGCCTTGGCATCGAGAGCGGAGGCGGCGCGCCACAGGAAGGTGCGGGCCGCTTCCAGCTCCGTCGCCATGTCGGCCAGGCGAAACTGGAGGGCTTGGAAATCCGCGATGCGCTTGCCGAAGGCCTTGCGGTCGGCGGTGTAGGCGAGAGCCTTGTCGAGGGCCGCCTGCGCGCCGCCCAGCGAACAGGCGCCGATATTGAGACGCCCGCCGTCGAGGCCGGACATGGCGATCTTGAAGCCCATGCCCTCGTCGGAAAGGCGGTTGGCGACGGGCACGCGCACGTCCTCGAAGATCACGGCGGCCGTGGGCTGGGCGTTCCAGCCCATCTTCTTCTCCTGGGCTCCGAAGGAGAGGCCGGGGCTGTCCTTCTCGATCACGAGGGTGGAGATGCCCGAGGGCCCGCTATCGCCCGTGCGCACCATGGTCACGTAGATGTCGGAGGTGCCGGCGCCCGAGATGAACTGCTTCACGCCGTTGACGACGTAATGGTCGCCGTCGCGCACGGCGCGGGTCTTGAGCGCCGCCGCGTCCGAGCCGGAGCCGGGCTCGGTCAGGCAGTAGCTGCCGATGAGGTCCATGCTGCACAGGCCCGGGAGAAAGCGCTGGCGCTGCTCCTCGGAGCCGTAGCGGTCGATCATCCAGGCGACCATGTTGTGAATGGACAGATAGGCCGAGACGGCCGGGCAGCCGGTGGCGAGCGCCTCGAAGATGAGCGCCGCGTCGAGCCGCGTCATGCCCGATCCGCCGACATCGTCGCGGGTATAGATCGCCGCCATGCCCAGGGCTGCCGCCTCGCGCATCACGTCGACGGGAAAATGCTTGGTCTCGTCCCATTCGAGGGCATGGGGGGCGAGGTTGTCCGCCGCGAAGGCGAGGGCCATGTCGCGAACGGCGATTTGGTCTTCGGTGAGGGAGAACTGATTCATGGCGCCTAAATCGTCATGCTTGGGCGCTTTCGTGCACCCATACTTTCGATCTAGAGCTCTTTCCGCCGAAGTGGATCCGCTACGCCGGAAAATACGTCTCTAGAGCAGAAAAGGCCGGGAGCGAGAGCCCGGCCTTTCCCCATGATGTGCGAATTACTGCATCGTCGGCATGACGAACTGGGCGCCGTCCTTGATGCCGGACGGCCAGCGGGAGGTGACCGTCTTCGTCTTGGTGTAGAAGCGCACCGCATCGGGGCCGTGCTGGTTCAGGTCGCCGAAGCCCGAGGCCTTCCAGCCGCCGAAGGTGTAGTAGGCCAGCGGCACCGGGATCGGCACGTTGATGCCGACCATGCCCACATTCACCTTGGAGGCGAAGTCGCGGGCGGCGTCGCCGTCGCGGGTGTAGATCGCGACGCCATTGCCGTATTCGTGCTCGCTCGGCAGGCGCAGCGCCTCGTTGTAGTCGTTGGCGCGCACCACCGACAGGACGGGGCCGAAGATCTCTTCCTTGTAGATGCGCATGTCGGGACGAACCTCGTCGAAGAGGCAGCCGCCCATGTAGAAGCCGTTCTCGTAGCCCTGCATCTTGAAGTTACGGCCGTCCACGACGAGCTTCGCGCCTTCCTGGACGCCGAGATCCACATAGGAGCGAACCTTCTCCATGTGGGCCTTCGTGACCATCGGGCCGAAATCGGCGCTCGGATCGGTGGAAGGGCCGACCTTCAGGCTTTCCACCCGCGGGATCAGCTTGTCCATCAGGCTGTCGGCGGTGGCCTTGCCGACCGGCACGGCAACGGAGACGGCCATGCAGCGCTCGCCCGCCGAGCCGTAGCCCGCGCCGATGAGCGCGTCGACTGCCTGGTCCATGTCCGCATCGGGCATGATGATCATGTGGTTCTTGGCGCCGCCGAAGCAGTGCGCGCGCTTGCCGTTCGCGGTGGCGCGGGAATAGACGTACTGAGCGATCGGCGAGGAGCCGACGAAGCCGATGGCCTTGACGTCCTGATCGTCCAGGATCGCGTCCACCACTTCCTTGTCGCCGTTGACCACGTTGAGGATGCCGGCCGGCAGGCCCGCCTCGATCATCAGCTCGGCGAGGCGCATCGGCACACCCGGATCGCGCTCGGACGGCTTGAGGATGAAGGCGTTGCCGCAGGCGATGGCCGGGGCGAACTTCCACATCGGGATCATGGCCGGGAAGTTGAATGGGGTGATGCCGGCCACGACGCCCAGCGGCTGGCGGATCGAATACATGTCGATGCCGGGGCCGGCGCCTTCCGTGAATTCTCCCTTGAGGAGGTGCGGGATGCCGCAGGCGAACTCCACCACCTCGACGCCGCGCTGGATGTCGCCCTTCGCGTCGGGAACGGTCTTGCCGTGCTCGCGGGCGAGCAGCTCGGCGAGGGAATCGGTCTCCTTGGCGATGAGATCGAGGAACTTCATGAGCACGCGGGCGCGGCGCTGCGGATTGGTGGCGGCCCAGGCGGGCTGGGCGGCCTTGGCGTTCTCCACCGCCTCGCGCAGCTCGTCCTTCGAGGCCAGCGCGACCCGGCCGATGACCTCGCCGGTCATGGGCTGGAAGAACTCGGTCGTCCGGCCGGACTTGCCGGGAACCTGCTTGCCGCCGATGAAATGTCCGACTTCGCGCATGGCGTCTCTCCTCCTCAGGGATGTTTTGATGCTGCCCCTTCTACCATTGTCGAAAACGCACGACTATGGGTGAAACTGAGGCGGCGTTGTGCGAAAATGCCAATATGTCTTCGAAGGACTTGAACCCGTGAACGCTTTCGACTGGGACGACCTGCGCTTCTTCCTCGCCGTGGCACGGGCAGGTCGTCTCACCGTGGCCGCGCGCCGTCTGGAGGCGGATCATACCACGGTTTCGCGCCGCATCTCGGCCCTCGAGAGCGCGCTCCAGACCAAGCTCTTCGAGCGCAAGCCCCAGGGCTATGCTCTGACCGAGCAGGGGGAGCGCCTGCTCGCCAAGGCGGAAAGCATGGAGACCCAGGCGCTCGCGGTGGCGAGCGAGGTGGGGGGCTCCGATCTGGCGCTCTCCGGCACGGTCCGGATCGGTGCGCCGGACGGGTTCGGCACCTATTTCCTGGCGCCCGAACTCGGCGCGCTCGCCGAGCAGCACCCGGACCTCACGCTCCAGCTCGTCGCCCTGCCGCGCACCTTCTCGCTGTCCAAGCGCGAGGCGGACATCGCCATCACCCTCGAGCAGCCGACGGAAGGGCGGCTGGTCTCCCGGAAGCTCACGGATTACCGCCTGAGGCTCTATGCCTCGAAGGCCTATCTGGACCGGCACGGCCCCATCGAGGACCCGTCCGATCTCGCAGGCAAGACCCTCGTCACCTACGTGCCGGACCTCGTCTACAGCCCGGTGCTCGACTATTTCTCCGGCCTCGAGAAATACACCTCCCGCCGCTACGAATGCGCCAGCGTCGTAGCCCAGGTGGAGGCCGTCCGTGCGGGGGTCGGCGTCGGCGTGCTGCACGACTACGCCATCCGGCAGCTCCCGGACCTGCAGGTGGTCGTGCCCTCCCTGTCCTTCCTGCGCACCTATTGGCTCGTCATGCATGCGGAGGTGCGCAACCTGCGCCGTGTCGAGGAGGTCCACTCGTTCATCCTGGGCCGGGTCAAGGCCAACCGGACCCTGTTCCTGTGACGGGCGTTGGGCTTCACGAGACAGGCCAGACAGTCTAAAGGCTGACGCAACATTTCCACGGAGATTTCAATGTCCTCCAAGCTCGACCAACTGCGCGCCATGACGGTCGTCGTCGCCGATACGGGCGACCTCGACGCGGTGCGCCGCCTGAAACCGCAGGATTGCACCACGAACCCGACGCTGCTGCTCAAGGCCGTGGAGGCCCCGGCCTATGCGCATATCGTGGACGAGGCCCTGACCTGGGGCCGCGCCCAGGGCGGTTCGCGCGAAGGAGCGGTGGCCGCCATCTGCGACCGTCTTGCGGTCGCCTTCGGGGCGGAGCTCGCCGGCATCGTGCCTGGCCGCGTCTCGACCGAGGTGGATGCGGATCTCTCCTTCGACACGGAAGCGACAGTCGCCAAGGCCCGCGCCATCATCAAGGCCTACGAGGAGCGTGGGATCGGGCGCGAGCGCATCCTGATCAAGATCGCCTCCACCTGGGAGGGCATCCGCGCGGCCGAGGTGCTCCAGAAGGAAGGCATCGACTGCAACCTGACGCTCCTGTTCTGCCAGGCCCAGGCCCAGGCCTGCGCGGAGGCGGGCGTATTCCTCATTTCCCCCTTCGTCGGCCGCATCCTCGACTGGCACGTAAAGGCGGGCGGCGGACCCTATACGGGCGAGACGGATCCGGGCGTCCTGTCCGTGCGCAACATCTACGCCTCCTACAAGGCGCAAGGGGTGAAGACCGTGGTCATGGGCGCGTCCTTCCGCAACATCGGAGAGATCGAGGCGCTCGCCGGCTGCGACCGGCTCACCATCTCGCCCGCGCTGCTCGACGAGCTCGCCAAGGCGGAAGGCGATCTGCCGCGCAAGCTGTCGCCCGACAACGTGGAGAGGGTTCCGGCTCCCGCCCGGCTCGACGAGAAGAGCTTCCGCTTCGCCCTGAACGAGGACGCGATGGCGACCGAGAAGCTCTCGGAGGGCATCCGTCAGTTCGTGAAGGACCTGCGTTCCCTGCGCACCCTGGTGGCGCGGCGGCTCGAGGAAGCGAAGGCGGCCTGATCCCCATGTCCAAGGCTCTCCTCATCATCGACGTGCAGACGGACATCCTGAAAGTGCCGGGTGCCGTGCGCCCGGCCGTCAAGGAGCGCTTCGACCAGGTCCGCGGCAGGATCGCCGGTCTGGTGCGACAGGCGCGGGAGCGGGACGTTCCCGTCGTTTTCGTCCAGCATGACGGCGGCCCGGGACACCGTCTCGAGACCGGCACGCCGGGATGGGAGATCTGCGGCGATCTGGGCCGGACCCCGGACGACATCGTCGTCCGGAAGACGGCCTGCGACTCGTTCTACGGGACGGATCTTCAGGACGTGCTCTCGGCGCGCAGGATCGATCATCTCGTGGTGACCGGTCTCATGACGCAGTACTGCTTCGACACCACCTGCCGGCGCGCCGTCAGCCTCGGCTACGACGTGACCCTCGTGGCCGACGCCCATACGACGGCGGATACGGACAAGTTCACGGTCGAGCAGATCGTGGAGCACCACAACGCCCTGCTCGACGGATTCGATGCCGGAGCCGCCACGATCAGGGTCAAACCCGCAAGCGCCGTGGAGATGCGCCCCGAGGCTTGAGAGGATTTATGCTTCGAGGGGTTGTCGGGAGGCGGCAGAGCCGCCTCCCTTTTGCTGTCGAAGGAAAACGGCTCAACGGTTGTCGGGCCGGCTCCGCACCGCCTGCAGCCCCATGCGCGTGATGCGGTAGGGACCTCCGTTCGAGGAGGCGATCAGCCCTTTCTGACGCAGCGCCTTGAACAGCTCCAGCGTGCAGAGCGACATCAGCCAGCCCTCGCGGGTCAGGCATTCGATTTCGGAAATGCGGCCGTTCTCGTCCCTGTAATGACGAATGAGACCGCCCTGAGCGAGCACGTGGAGCACGCGCTGGCCATTGCGTGAAACGTTCACGGGAAAAACCCAAAGCTTTGTGTATCGTGTCGGAGAGAGGCGCGCACACGCGCGCTCGGCTGAACGATCAGCCGCTGCCCGCCTTCAGGTGGCGGGCCTTACCGGGACTCGGTCTCTCTGCGCATCAAAGCTCCAGGTGGATAACGGCCCCGTTATAGGAGCCGCCACATTATTCCGTCAATGCTCAGCTTTGGCTCGCCAGCGCCTTTTCGCGGATGGCCGAGAGCGACATGCTCGGCGTGATCGCCTCGGGGTCCATCAGACAGTGCAGGATGGCCGGCTTGCCGGAGGCCAGCGCCCGCTCGAGGGCGGGTGCGAAATCCTCCGTCCGCTCCACCCGCTCGCCGTGACCGCCGAAGGCCTTGGCATAGGCGGCGAAGTCCGGGTTCTTGAGCATCGTGGCCGAAACGCGGCCGGGATATTCGCGCTCCTGGTGCATGCGGATCGTGCCGTACATGCCGTTGTCGAGCAGGATCACCAGGATCGGCAGGTCGTACTGCACGGCGGTGGCGAATTCCTGCCCGTTCATGAGGAAGTCGCCGTCGCCCGCGAACACCACCACCGGGCTTTCCGGCCGAAAGCGCTTGGCGCCGACGGCGACGGGCAGGCCGTACCCCATAGAGCCGGAGGTCGGCGCGAGTTGGGTGCCGTACTTCCGGAACGGCCAGAAACGGTGGACCCAGGTGGCGAAGTTGCCAGCGCCGTTGCAGAAAATCGTCTCGGCGGGCAGCGTCTCGCGCAGATGGGCCATCACCTCGCCCATCTGGAGCGGACCGGGATGGCGGATACCCTTCGGGTCGCTCCAAGCGAGATAGCTCTCATGGGCGGCCTTCGTGCCCTCGCTCCAGGGAAGCGTGGCGGGCGGATGCACGCTCTCGAGCGCCGCCGAGAAGGCGATCGGCGAGGCATTGATGGCGAGGTGCGGCGCGTACACCCGGCCGAGCTCGCTCGGATCAGGATGAACGTGCACGAGCCTCTGCCGCGGCGAGGGAATGTCGAGGAGGGTGTAGCTCTGGCTCGGGATTTCCGAAAGGCGCCCGCCCACCATGAGGATGAGGTCGGCCTCCTTGATCCGGGCGACGAGCTTCGGGGTCACGCCGAGGCCCAGGTCGCCGATATAGGACGGATGATCGGCCGGAAAGAGCATCTGGCGGCGGAAGCTGCAGGCGACCGGCAGGTCGAAGCGCTCGGCAAAACGCATGAAGCGCTGCACAGCCGTCTCCGACCAGCGGCTCCCGCCCAGGAGAACGACAGGATTCCTGGCCCCGTGCAGCAGCTTCTGCAGCTCCGCCATCTGCCCGAGGGACGGGTGGGTCTCGATCACCTGATAGGGCGGGGCGTCCGCCACGCCGGCCACTTCCGTGAGCACGTCCTCGGGAAGGGCGATCACGACCGGGCCGGGGCGGCCGGAGGTGGCGACATGAAAGGCGCGGGAGACGATCTCGGGAAAGCGCGCCGGATCGTCGACTTCCGTGGCCCATTTGGCCAGGGGCCCGAAGGCGGCGCGGTAATCGAGCTCCTGGAAGGCCTCGCGCTCGCGCATGCCGCGCTCGATCTGGCCGACGAACAGGATCATCGGCGTCGAGTCCTGCTTGGCGATGTGAATGCCGGGCGAGGCGTTGGTGGCGCCGGGGCCGCGGGTGACGAAGCAGATGCCCGGCCGGCCGGTGAGCTTGCCGTAGCCCTCCGCCATCATGGCTGCGCCGCCTTCCTGGCGGCAGACGGTGACGTTGATGTCGGCGTCGTGGAGCGCGTCGAGCGCCGCGAGATAGCTCTCCCCCGGAACGCAGAAGATGTGATCGACTCCATGAACGAGGAGCTGATCGACAAGGATCTGACCGCCGGTGCGGGAGGGCGCTTTCATGGGAGGCTCGCGATGAAGAAAGGAAATCGGAAGGGTTGGTGAAGGGCAGGATATGCCCTTCACCCTCTCAAGGGAATGTCACCTGATCAATTACGCGTCGACGTCGAACTTCACGCCCTGGGCGAGCGGAAGGGTCGTGCCGTAATTGATGGTGTTGGTGGCGCGGCGCATGTACGCCTTCCAGGCATCGGAGCCCGCCTCGCGACCGCCGCCCGTCTCCTTCTCGCCGCCGAATGCGCCGCCGATCTCGGCACCCGAGGGGCCGATATTCACGTTGGCGATGCCGCAATCGGAGCCCGCCACCGAGATGAAGGTCTCGGCTTCGCGCATGTCGAGGGTGAAGATCGAGGAGGACAGGCCCGCTCCCACCCCATTGTGCTGCTCGATCACCTCGTCCAGGTTCGAATAGCGCATCACGTAGAGGATCGGCGCGAAGGTCTCGCGCAGGACGGGGCCGGTCTGCTCCGGCATCTCGACCAGAGCGGGACGGGCATAGTAGCCGTCGCCGAGATCCGCATCCGTGTAGCGCCCGCCGCCATGCACCGTGCCGCCGGCGGCGCGGGCCTCGTCGAGCGCCCGCTCCATGCCGTCGAAGGCGGACTTGTCGATCAGCGGGCCGACGAGAACGCCGTCCGCCCGGGGATCGCCGATCTTCACGCTGCCGTAGACCTTCTTCAGGCGCGGCACGAGCTGATCGTAGACGCTCTCATGCACGAAGAGACGGCGCAGGGTGGTGCAGCGCTGGCCCGCCGTGCCCATGGCCGCGAAGGCGATGCCGCGCAGAGCCAGATCGAGGTCGGCGGAGGGCGCGACGATCGCGGCGTTGTTGCCGCCGAGCTCCAGAATCGCACGGGCGAAACGCGCCGCGAGCTTGGGGCCGACCTGCCGGCCCATGGCGGTGGAGCCGGTGGCGGAGAGAACAGGCACGCGGTGATCCTCGACCAGGATCTCGCCGATCTCGCGGCCGCCGAGGAGAACCTCGGAGAGGCCCTCGGGCACGCCGCCGAAGCGCTTGGCGGCGCGCTCGACGATGGCCTGCGTGGCGAGCGCGGTGAGCAGGGTCTTCTCGGAGGGCTTCCACACCACGGGGTCGCCGCAGACGAAGGCGAGCGCCGCATTCCAGGACCAGACGGCCACGGGGAAGTTGAAGGCGGAGATCACGCCGCAGACGCCCAGCGGATGCCAGGTCTCCATCATGCGGTGGTCGGCGCGCTCGGTTGCGATGGTCAGGCCGTAGAGCTGGCGGGAGAGACCGACCGCGAAATCGCAGATGTCGATCATCTCCTGCACCTCGCCGAGGCCCTCGGAAATGACCTTGCCGGCTTCCAGCGTCACGAGGCGGCCGAGATCCTCCTTGGCCGCGCGCAGCTCCTCGCCGATCAGGCGCACGAACTCGCCGCGCTTCGGCGCCGGCAGCTTGCGCCAGACCTTGAAGGCGGCGTCGGCCCGGCCGATGGTGGCGCGAGCCTCGTCCGGGGTGGTCTCGCGGACATGGACGATGGTCTCGCCGGTGATCGGCGAGGTGGCCGGACGGCCGGTCGGGGCGAAGACGCTGTCCGGCACGCCGAGGCGGGACAAGATGGAGCGCGCCTCTTCCGCAACGGTCGCGGGTGTGGCGGAGACAGGCTTTAGGCTTGCGGACATGGTGGTCTCCCGGTCAGTCGAAGGGTTGCCGCCCCTCGCTCAGATCTGAAAAGCGGAACGGCGGCACGTCGTGCCGCCGTGTTTAAATGAAATCAGGCGACGGCGTCGAGGCCGATCTTCTTGCTGCCCTTGCCGCCCGTCTCCTCCAGCAGCTCGCCCGCATAGACGCGGCCGAAGCGGTTGGCCAGGAAGGTGTCGAGATCGACCTCCTCCTGACGGCGGAAGCCCTGCTGCGGCAGCTTGCCTCCGACGAGAAGGTCGAGCATGGCGCAGATGCCGGCGGCGGTCGTCACCTGAATGGCGGTGCGCTGGACGCCTGCGACCTTCTGGCCGTAGATCTTGCGGGCATAGGTCTCCTGCACGTGGCGTCCCTCGCGCTCGCCCGTCACGGTCACGAAGACGATGACCATGTCCTGCATGGTGGCCGGCACGGCATTTTCGAGGATGTCCTTGAGAACCTCGCGGCGATTGCGAAGCTGGAGGTCGTTGAGAAGGACCCGCATCAGCGCGCAATGGCCCGGATAGCGGATCGTCTTGTAGTTCAGGCTGCGCACCTGGCCGTCGAGGGTCTCGCACAGGGTGCCCAGGCCGCCCGAGGTGTTGAAGGCCTCGTAGCGGGTGCCGTCCAGGGAGAACTCCTCCAGCTCCTCCATGGCCGGGACCTCCCGGAGCTTGCCGTCGACCACGGCCTCGCAGCGCTCGATATACTCGTTGATGACGCCGTCCGTGCTCCAGGTGAGGTTATAGGAGAGCGCGTTCGAGGGGTATTGCGGCAGGGCGCCGACCCGCAGGCGGACCGTGTCGAGCTTGTCGAAGCGGCGGGCGATGTCGTGAGCCACGATGGAGATGAAGCCCGGAGCCAGGCCGCATTGCGGAATGAAGGCGGTCTTCGCGCCCTCGGCCAGCTCCTTGACCATGCGGGTCGTGGCGACGTCCTCGGTGAGGTCGAAGTAATGGACGTCGGCGAGGCGGGCGGCCTGGGCCACATGGCCGGTCAGGTGATAGGGCGCCGCGCTCAGGACGGCGTAATGCCCCTTCAGGGCCGCCTGCAGGGCCACCGCGTCGTTGAAGTCGAGCTGGATCGTCTTGATCCCATCCCGCGCCACGGCCTCCAGGGCGGCCGCGGAGCCGTCGGCGACGGTCACGGCATAGTCGCCCGTGGCATGGAGCATGTCGGCAATGGTGGAGCCGATCTTGCCGGCACCGATGACGAGGATGGAATGCATATGGATCTCCCTTTGCTGTTGGCCTGAGAAAAAGGCAGGCGGCTGCAAAACGCCATAGACAGGTTGACGAAAAGCCAAGTAGGTTTCGGCATATCGCCAGAGTCATTGAACAGATCGATGATCGACGCCACGGACCGCGCCCTGATTGCCCTCCTGCGTGAGAATGCCCGCATCGGCCACGCCGAGGCGGCCAGACGTCTGAAGTTGTCCCGGACGACCGTTCAGGCCCGGGTCGAAAGTCTGGAGCGGCGGGGGGTCATCGTCGGCTATACCGTACGGCTGGCCGAGGAGATCGGCCGGCGGATGGTGCGGGCGCACGTGACCATCGTCGTGGCGCCCAAAGCCTCCGCGGGAGTCGTCACCGCGCTCCAGCGCATGCCTGAACTGCGCGCCCTTCATTCCGTTGCGGGTGTCTTTGATCTTCTGGCAGTGGTAGAGGCCGAAGACGTCCCCTCCCTCGATGCCGCCATCGACAAGATCGGCGCGGTCGAGGGCGTGGAGCGCACCCAGTCCTCGATCATCCTCTCAACGAAATTCGAACGATGATTTCCAACGCCTCCTCCTCAGCCGATGTCGTCATCGTCGGCGGTGCCGTCATGGGCTCGTCGACGGCCTATCACCTGCTGGCCGACCCGGGCTTCAAGGGGCGGGTCGTCGTCGTCGAGAAGGATCCGACCTACCAGCTCTCGGCCTCCGCCCTCTCGGCCGCTTCGATCCGCCAGCAATATTCCAGCGCGGTGAACATCAGGATCTCGCTTTACGGGATCCAGTTCCTGCGCAGCATCGGCGACCGCCTCGCGGTCGACGGCGAGCGGCCGGAGATCGACCTCAAGGAGGGAGGCTATCTCTACTGCGCCACGGAGGCAGGCGCGGCGACGCTCGCCGAGAACCAGGCGCTCCAGGCGGCGGAGGGCGCGGATATCCTTTACATGGACGCCGCCGCCCTGAAGGCGCGCTTCCCCTGGCTCAATGTCGAGGATCTGAAGGCCGGCACCTGGGGCCGCACGGGCGAGGGCTGGTTCGACGGCTGGGGTCTCCTGCAGGCCTTCCGCAAGAAGGCCCGCTCCCTGGGGGCGGAATACGTGAGGGGCGAGGTGGTCGAGGTCGAGCGGGAGGGCAACCGGATCGTGGCCGTGCGCCTCGCGGACGGCACCCGCATCGCCTGCGGCGCACTCGTCAACTGCGCCGGGTCCGGCGGCAGGGCGCTCGCGGCAAAGGCGGGGCTCGACATCCCCGTCCAGGCGAAACGCCGTTACGTCTTCACCTTCACCTGTCGCGACAGGGTCGAGAACTGTCCGCTGCTCATCGATACCTCGGGGGCCTATGTGCGTCCGGAAGGCGAGGGCAACTTCATCTGCGGCGCGTCGCCCGAGGCCGATCTCGATCCGGACTGGAGGGACGAGGATCCTGCGACCCAGGAGATCGACTTCTCCTTCTTCGAGGAATTCATCTGGCCCGCCCTGGCCCACCGCGTCCCCGCCTTCGAGGCGATCAAGCCGGGCCGCGCCTGGTCGGGGCCCTACGACATGTGCCTTCTCGACCACAACGCCATCATCGGCAGGGCCGGCGAGATCGAGAACCTCTATCTGTGCAACGGGTTCTCGGGCCATGGCCTGCAGCAGGCGCCTGCGGTCGGCCGGGGCCTCTCGGAGCTGATCGTCCACGGAGGCTACCGGAGCCTGGACCTGTCCGAGCTCGCCTATGAGCGGGTGGTCGCCAACCGTCCGCTCCTGGAGCGCAACGTCATCTGAGCGGACCTAGAGGGAGCTGTCCTCGACCGAGCCGTAGGCCCAGACGCGGCCGCCCCGGTTCATGTGGCGCTGAAGAAAACCCGTCTGGGCTGCCGGCGGTTGAGAGCGGACGCCGAGCTCGTTGACGCCCTCCCAGTCTGCCCGCTCGTCACCGCGGCGGGCTCCGGTGGCCGTGGTCGTGCTCTGGCCCATTCCCGGCTGTGCGGTCTCGTCCGTCCGGAGGTCGGCCGTGCCGAGATCGTCCGCGGCCTCCGACATCAGGCCCATGCCCGGCAGGGCGCTCGTGTTGGTCGTGCCCGCGGTGGAGCCTCCGGTGATCCCGGCGGCGAGGGGGGCGCCCGCATCCGCCGTCGGCATGTCGGAGCCCTGCGACTGCATCCGATCCCGGCTGTCCCGATCGAGATCCACAGGATCGAACATCTCGAGGACGCGGGCGGCCTCCTCGAGGTTGTCCCGGTCGACCTGTGCGGCAATGAGGGCGCAGCCCTTGCGCAGCCCCTCCTCGAAGACGCGAAGGTCGTCCGGCGGCAGGTTCAGGTCGTGGAGGGCCGCCTGGGCGTCGTCGCGGGCCGACAGGGTGCGGAAACCGGAAATCGCCGAGACCTCCCGGGCATCCTCCGATCCGACGGCGACGATGCGGTTTTGGGCGATCCCCATCTCAATCAGCGCCTGCAAGCCCTGGCGCGCCTGGGCGGCATTCTCGAACAGGGCCGTGATCATCTGGGGCATGGGACTCTCTTCCGTTGGGATATAGGATCTCAACGATCTGCCGCTCGGGCCTGTTCCCGCCCGGGCGTTAAGCCTGCTCAACGAAAGGGCTTCCATTTTGGAGCCGGCTATGATTGTCATGTTTCCGTCATGGAAATGTCATCCAGCCTTTGCGCAGGGGTGATGAACGACAAGAACATCCCGGACGGGATGACTATGGGAGAGATTGGAATGAAGAATAAGTCCTTCCTCGCCGCCCTGGCCCTCGGCCTTGCGACGAGCACGTCTGCTTTCGCTCAGACGGAGATCCAGTGGTGGCACGCCATGACGGGTGCCAATAACGAGGTCGTGAACAAGCTGGCCGAGGAGTTCAACGCCTCCCAGAAGGATTACACGGTCGTCGTCAGCTACAAGGGCAACTACGCCGACACCATGAATGCCGGCATCGCCGCGTTCCGTGCGGGCAACGCCCCCCACATCCTGCAGGTCTTCGAGGTCGGCACCGCGACGATGATGGGCGCCAAGGGCGCCGTCAAGCCGGTCCACGAGCTGATGAAGGAAGCGGGCGAGAAGTTCGATCCGCAGGCCTACCTGCCGACGATCACCGGCTACTACTCGACCTCTCAGGGCGAGATGCTCTCGTTCCCGTTCAACTCCTCCTCCATGGTGATGTGGATCAACCGGGACGCCCTGAAGAAGGCCGGCGTCAACGAAATTCCGAAGACCTGGCCTGAGGTGTTCGATGCGGCCAAGAAGCTCAAGGCTGCCGGCCACGACACCTGCGGCTTCAGCAACGCCTGGGCTTCCTGGGCCCATATCGAGCAGTTCTCCGCCTGGCACAACGTGCCGCTGGCCACGAAGGCCAACGGCCTCGACGGCTTCGATACCGAGCTGAAGTTCAACTCGCCCCTGCACGTGAAGCACCTGCAGAACCTCGTCGACCTGCAGAAGGACAAGACCTACGATTACTCGGGCCGCGACAGCCGCTCCGAGGGTCGCTTCACCTCGGGCGAATGCGCGATCTTCCTGACCTCGTCGGGCTTCTACGGCAACGTGAAGGCCAACGCGAAGTTCGACTTCACGTCGGCGCCGATGCCGTATTATCCGGACGTCCAGGGCGCTCCGCAGAACTCCATCATCGGCGGCGCGTCGCTGTGGGTCATGGGCGGCAAGAAGGCCGATGAGTACAAGGGCGTCGCCAAGTTCCTCGCCTTCCTGTCGGACACCGACCGTCAGGCCAAGCTGCACCAGGAGTCGGGCTATCTGCCGATCACCAAGGCAGCCTACGAGAAGACCAAGGCGTCCGGCTTCTACGAGAAGAACCCGGTCCTCCAGACGCCCCTGATCGAGCTGACCAATAAGGAGCCGACCGAGAATTCCCGCGGTCTGCGCCTCGGCAACATGGTCCAGATGCGCGACATGTGGTCTGAGGAAATCGAAGCTGCCCTCGCCGGCAAGAAGTCGGCCAAGGAAGCCCTCGATTCCGCCGTCAACCGCGGCAACCAGCTCCTGCGTCAGTTCGAGCGCACCGTCAGCCGCTAAAAGCTGCTAAGCCAACATGTCATCCCGGGCGGTCCGCGACCGCCCGGGATGATCTTATAGAGAGAGCCTGCGGAACGCGTCAGCCGTTCCAGACCGGCCTGCACTGGGTGACCTGAACGCGATGGAAAAACGCGCCCTCTTCTCGAGCAAGATCCTGCCGTACATGCTGCTTCTGCCGCAGCTCGCGATCACGCTCATCTTCTTCTATTGGCCGGCCTCGCAGGCCGTCTGGCAATCCTTCCTCCTCGAAGACGCCTTCGGCCTCTCGAGCGAGTTCGTCGGGTTCGAGAATTACCGCCACCTGTTCCAGCAGCCGGAATATTACCGCGCCATGGTAACCACGGCCGTGTTCTCCACGGCGGTCGCGGTGCTGTCCCTCGCCGTCTCCCTGCTGCTCGCCACCCAGGCCGACAAGCAGCTGCGCTTCTCGAACGGCTACAAGACGCTCCTCATCTGGCCCTATGCCGTGGCTCCCGCCATTGCGGGCGTGCTGTGGATCTTCATGTTCCACCCGACCCTGGGCACCCTGTCGCGGCCGATCAAGGCGATCGGCATCGACTGGAATCCGATGCTCGACGCCAACCACGCCATGACGCTGCTCGTGCTCTCCGCCACCTGGAAGCAGATCAGCTACAACTTCCTGTTCTTCCTGGCGGGACTGCAGTCGATCCCCAAGAGCGTGATCGAGGCGGCCGCCATCGACGGATCTGGCCCGATCCGCCGCTTCTGGACGATCATCTTCCCGCTGCTCTCGCCGACGACGTTCTTCCTCATCGTCGTCAACATCGTCTACGTGTTCTTCGACACCTTCGGCATCATCGATGCCGTGACGGGGGGCGGCCCGGCCGGGCAGACGACCACCCTCGTCTACAAGGTCTATGCCGACGGCCGTCTCGGAGGCGATCTCGGCGGATCGGCCGCGCAGTCGGTGATCCTGATGATCATCGTGATCGGGCTGACCGCCATCCAGTTCAAATACGTCGAGCGCAGGGTGCAGTACTGATGGTCGAGAACCGACGCTATAGAAACCTCCTCGCCTACCTGATCCTCACGATCGGTATCGTCATCGTGGCCTTCCCGGTCTACCTGGCGATCATGGCTTCCACGTTCGACGCCTCGACGATCATCAACGGCAACATGCCGCTGGTTCCCGGCGATCAGGCGGGCGACAACTACTATCGCACCCTCTTCATCGGCGGCAGCGCATCCCGCGAGCCGGTGGGCATGATGATGTTCAATTCCTTCGTCATGGCGATGGGGATCGCGGTGGGGAAGATCCTGATCTCGGTCCTCTCCGCCTTCGCGGTGGTCTACTTCCGGTTCCCGCTGCGCATGACCGCGTTCTGGATCATCTTCATCACGCTCATGCTGCCCGTCGAGGTGCGCATCTACCCGACCTACAAGATCGTGGCGGATCTGGGCCTGCTCGACACCTATACCGGTCTCATCCTGCCGCTCATCGCCTCGGCGACCGGCACGCTGCTGTTCCGGCAGTTCTTCATGACGATCCCGGACGAGCTGCTGGAAGCGTCGAAGATCGACGGAGCGGGCGCCTTCCGCTTCTTCAAGGATACGCTGATCCCGCTGTCGATCACGACCATCGCGGCGCTTTTCGTGATCCAGTTCATCTATGGCTGGAACCAGTATCTCTGGCCGCTGCTGATCACGACGCAGAGCTCGATGCAGACCATCGTCATCGGCATCAAGAAGATGATCACCACGCAGGATGCGCTCACGGAGTGGAATATCGCCATGACGACGGCCGTTCTGGCGATGGTGCCGCCGGTCCTGGTGGTCATCTTCATGCAGAGGCTCTTCGTGAAGGGTCTCGTCGAAACGGAGAAGTGACGCGCAGATCGCGCGTCGCCCTCCTCTCGAAGGGGAGGGCTGAACAGATCAACGACGGAATATCTGGCCCCGTGCCTCGTCGCACAGGCTGAAGTGAAGGATTGAAGACAATGGCAGGCGTGACGCTCGATACCGTGCGGAAGGTCTATACGGGCAATGTCGAGGCCGTGAAGGGCGTGTCCCTCGGCATCGAGGACGGTTCTTTCTGTGTGCTGGTCGGCCCCTCCGGCTGCGGCAAATCTACGCTTCTGCGCATGATCGCAGGTCTCGAGACGATCTCGGGCGGCACCGTGAAGATCGGCGACCGGGTCGTGAACCAGGTCGAGCCCGCCGACCGCGACATCGCGATGGTGTTCCAGAACTACGCGCTCTATCCCCATATGAGCGTCTACGACAACATGGCCTACGGCCTGAAGAACCGCGGAACGCCGAAGGACGAGATCGCGAAGCGGGTGAATGAAGCCGCCCGCATCCTCGCCATCGAGCCGTTCCTGGCCCGTAAGCCCCGCGCCCTTTCGGGCGGTCAGCGCCAGCGCGTCGCCATGGGCCGCGCCATCGTCCGCAAGCCGCAGGTCTTCCTCTTCGACGAGCCGCTCTCCAACCTCGACGCCAAGCTGCGCGTGCAGATGCGCGTCGAGATCAAGCGCCTTCAGCGCACCCTCGGCGTCACCTCCATCTACGTGACGCACGATCAGGTCGAGGCGATGACGCTCTCCGACAAGCTCGTGGTGATGAGCGGCGGCCAGATCGAGCAGGTCGGCACGCCTTCCGAAGTGTATCGCCGTCCGGAAACCCGGTTCGTGGCGACCTTCATCGGCTCCCCGCCCATGAACATCCTTCCCGGACAGGTGGAGGGCCCCGGCCGCGTGTCGGTGGGCGGACAGAGCGTGGCCGTGACGGACATGCGCGAGGGCCTGACCCCCGGCTCCGCGATCGAGGTCGGCCTGCGTCCCGAGGACGTTCAGGCCGGCGCCGCTGGCAGCAGCGCCCTCACGATGAACGTGGATTTCGTCGAGGAGCTCGGCGCAACGCAGCTCTTCCACGGCAAGGTGGCGGGCTCGGAATTCGTCGTGCAGGCCTCGACCGGCCAGATCCCGGCGGATACCCGCCAGTTGCCCCTCTCCATCGATCCGGCCAACGTGCACCTGTTCGATCCGCAGACCACGAAGCGACTCGGCCGCACCTGAACGCGACGGCTCGCTCCCTGGATCGGCTGAAGACGCCGCCGCCGGCGCAAGCGCGGTTCGAGAAGCAAGGTTGCGTGTCGGTGGAAGCCTCGCTATCCCTCGGGTGAACACGAGGGATGGGCCATGGCGGTCAAGGTCGACGGAGTAAAGCTCAAGGTCAAGGATGTGGTGCGGGTCTCCCGCCCCAACGGAAAGGGACGCTTCGAAAAGGCGGCCCTGCACCCCGAGGCGCGCGAGCGCATCGCCGCGACGCGCGCCTATATCGACCAAACCTGGATGCATGACGATGCCCCGCTCATGTATGCGTTCAACACGGGCGTGGGGCTGTTCAAGGACCAGCGCGTCCTGATCGCCGACATGGAGGCGTATCAGCGCAAGACCGTCTATGCCCATGCGACGGGCGTGGGCGAGCCCTTCGCCGAGGACGTGACGCGGGCGATGATGCTCCTGCGCGCCAACGCCTTCGCGTCCAACTATTCCGGCCCGCGCGTCGAACTGGTCGAGCGGCTGATCGATTTCCTGAATGCGGGCCTGCACCCGGTCATTCCGCAGAAGGGCTCCGTCGGCGCATCGGGGGATCTCGCCCCGCTGGCGCACATGGCCGGCGCCGTGTGCGGCTTCGCCGAAGCCGAGATGGTCTACAAGGGCCGGCGCATGCCTGCGCGGGAGGCCATCGCCAAGGCCGGGTTCGAGCCCGATTTCGAACTCGGCGCGAAGGACGCCTCCGCCCTCATCAACGGCTCGACCACGTCGCTGGCCCTGGGCGCTCTGGCCACCTACGACGCACGCCGTCTCCTGAAGCACGCGGACATCGCCATGTGCCTCTCCCTCGAGGCCATGCGCGGCGAGCTGGCGGCGTTCGATCCGCGGGTCCACAGGGCTCGCCCGCATCCCGGCCAAGCCCGCGTCGCCCGCAATCTCCTGCGTATCCTCGAGGGCACGAAGCGCTGCTCACAGGCGGCGCGGGACGTCGTGTTCCCCGACGAACCGCGCCAGCCCGGCACTCCGGCAAGCCCGCGCGTCCAGGACGTCTATTCCCTGCGCTGCACGCCGCAGGTCCACGGGCCGGCCGTGGAAGCGGTGGAATACGTGGAGCGCATCATCGGGACGGAGATGAACTCCGCCACCGACAATCCCCTGATCTTCGACGACGGGAATGGCGGCTACGTCTCCATTTCCGGCGGCCATTTTCACGGGCAGTACGTGGCGCAGGCCATGGATGTGCTTGCCATCGCCATGGCCGATCTGGGCTCGATCTCGGAGCGGCGCCTGGCCCGTCTCGTCGACCCGACCATGTCCTACGGATTGCCGCGCAACCTCCTCGCCGGCAAGCGCGGCCTCAACACCGGCTATGCGACGGTCCAGTGCTCGATGTCGGCTCTCGTCATGGAGAACCGGAGCCTGGCGACGCCGGGCTCGGTCGACTCCATCCCCGGCAAGTCGAACGCCGAGGATCACATTTCCAATTCGACCTGGTGCGGGCGCAAGGCGCGCTCCGTCGTGGAGAACGTGGAGCAGATCGTGGCGGGCGAGTTGCTGATGGCGGCCCAGGCCCTCACGCTGGTCGAGCCCCTGGCGAAGGATTACCCCCTGGGCAAGGGCTCACGGGCCGCGATGGACGCGATCCGCGCCGTCATTCCGCCGGCGCTGGAAGGCGATCGCTGGTACGCGACCGAGATGCGCCAAGCCCTCGACCTGGTGCGCTCGGGCGCGGTGGTCGAGGCTGTCGAGGACGCCGTCGGCGCTTTGGAATGATGCGGGAGAACGGGCCTGGAGCATTCCAGGCCCGAAGGCCGCCGGTCAGCGGCAGCGGCGAATGTTGCGGTAGATCACGGTCCCGTTGGGGCGGATCACTCGCTCCCTGATCGTACGGCAGCGGTCTCTCCAGCGCGGAGCGGGCCTCACACCGCACCGGCGAACGGTCCGATAGACGACGCGCCCGTTCGGCCGAACGGTGCGAATGCGGCGGGTGACGCACGCCACGTCCTCCATGAGCGAAGGGGCCTGCAACTGGGCTGCGTTGAAGCGGGCCTGCGCCTCGGGCGCTGAAAGGAATCCGACACCGAGAATGAAGGCGAAAGCGGGGAGAATGGCGGCTCTCATGATCGACCCTTCGTTATTGGAGGAGACGGACGACAACGACAGCGCTAAGTCATGGTTCCTAACAGAGGATCGAGAGCATGACGTCCTCCGTCATCGTCCGGCCGGTTCGAATCGAAGATGCCGATGAACTGATTGCCGCCAATCTCGCCAGCATCGCCTTGCATGAACCCTGGGTGTCTCCCTGCCGCGACCAGGCGAGCTTCCACGCCTACTTCAACCGCTGCGACGGCGAGCGCGCCGTTGGGCTTGTCGCGCGTGAGAGAGCGAGCGGACGGATCGTCGGGGTCGTCAACCTCAGCGAGATCGTGCGCGGTTTCTTTCAGAATGCCTATCTCGGCTATTACGGGGTCCTGGGCATGGACGGGCGCGGCCTCATGAGCGAAGCCGTGCGTCTCTCGATCACCCACGCCTTCGAGGTCCTCGGTCTCCACCGTCTCGAAGCCAACATCCAGCCAGGCAACCTCCCGTCGCGCAACCTCGTGCAACGCCTCGGCTTCCGTCAGGAGGGCTACTCGCCGCGCTATCTCAAGATCGGCGGCGAATGGCGCGACCACGAGCGCTGGGCCATCCTCGCCGAGGACTGGCAGGGATAGCGCGCCTCAGGTGCTAGGAACGGGCGCGAGCTTTTTCTGCAGGAAGAAACGGCTGGAGCCGACCGGATAGTCCTGGAGTTCCCCGAACACCGCGTAGCCCAGGCGCTCGTAAAGCTCACGTGCCCTCGGGTTGAGGGTGTCGATCCAGGCCGAATGGCACTCCCGGCGCCGGGCTTCCTCCTCGGCCATCGCGAGCAGCCTCGTGGCGAGCCCCTGGCCGCGAAAGGCCTCGGGCACGAACAGAAGCTCGATGGCGAGCCAGCCGCCTGCGGTGCGTCCCAGCAGGCCTCCCACGAATGTTTGGCTGTCCGGATCCCGGATGGCGATGGCGAGATCCCGGCTCTCCGGATAATGGGCAAAGAGAGTTCTGTTGAAGGAGCGGATGCCCTCCAGAACGGTTCGCCGTAGGTCGGCATTCGGCTCTTCGACGAATTCCAGGGACGGGGACATCGTCAACGAGGCGCTCCCGCCGTCAGCTTCTTGACGGCCTCGACCAGGACGCGCGCGGCCGCATCCGCGTCCTCGACCGTGATCGACTCCGCCGGATTGTGGCTGATGCCGTCCTTGCAGCGCACGAAGAGCATCGCGGCGGGGCAAAGGCTGGCCATGGCGACCGCGTCATGACCTGCGCCGGAGGGCAGGCGCAGGGGCGTGACGCCGATTGTCCCGACAGCCTCCTCGAGCCCCAGGATCAGGTCCTTGTCCATGGGGATTGCGGGCGAATCCATGAAGGGCTCGATGGTGAGGCTCACGCCGCGTCTCTGTGCGGCCGCCTCGCACTCGCTGACGATGTCCTCGACCATGGCGTGACGCACGGCATCGTCCGGAGAGCGGGCATCGAGCGTGAAGTCGACCCGCGCCGGAATGACGTTGATCGCACCCGGCTGAACCTGGGCGACGCCCACCGTCGCGACCGTGTCGGTGCGCGTCGACCCGGCACGTTCCACGATCCCGATCATTTCGGCCACGGCGGCCAGGGCATCCCGGCGCATGGTCATGGGCACCGTGCCCGCATGGCCCGCTTCGCCGGTCACGGTGGCGCGGGCACGGGTGATGCCGTTGATGGCCGATACGATCCCGACCGGCAGGTTGCGCGCTTCCAGCAGCGGTCCCTGCTCGATATGGACCTCGAGATAGCCCTTATAGCGCGCGGGGTTGCGGGCGATGCCGGCGATGCCCTCCGGGTCGCCGCCGAAGCGGATCAGCGCATCCCGCAGAGAGACGCCGTCCTGGTCCTGGCCGTCGAGCCAGGCCGGGTTGTAGCGGCCCGACAGGGCATAGGAGGTCGAGAGATTGGTCGGAAAACGGGCATTCTCCTCGTCGCCGAAGGCCAGCACCTCGATCGGGCAGGAGGGGGTGATCCCCTCGGCCCGCAGGGTCTCGGCAACCACGATCCCCAACACGACCCCGAGGGTGCCGTCGAAGCGGCCGGCATCGACCACCGTGTCGATATGGGAGCCGATCAGAAGGGCGGGGGCGTCCGGATCGGCCCCGCTCATCCGCCCCACCACGGTTCCGAGCGGGTCGATATGGCTGTCGAGGCCTGCTTCGCGCATGAAGCGGAGGGTCGTCTCCGCCGCGTCCCGGTGGGCCGGCGAGAGATAGAGGCGGGTGAGGCGCCCGGGCTCGTCGCTGTGCCGGGCGAGCCCGTCGAGCAGCGCCATGACGCGCCGGCCGAGGGAGAGGTCTGACGTCGTGTTCATAGCCCGGACATTTTCAGGAACCGGCCCGCTCCGCAAGAGGAAGCTGGGCCGGTTCCGAAAACGGTCAGGCCGCGACGCCGAGCTTCTTCTGCAGGCTCGACGAGGACGTCGTGTATTGGAAGAGGAGCTTCTTTTCCGGGTAGACGTAGCGGTGCACCTTCTGGGCCGCCAGCGCGCCCTCGTGGAAGCCCGAGAGGATGAGCTTGAGCTTGCCCGGATAGGTGTTGATGTCGCCGATAGCGAAGATGCCGGGAACGTTGGTCTCGAACTTCTCCGTATCGACCGGGATCAGGTTCTCATGCAGGTTCAGGCCCCATTCGGCGATGGGACCGAGCTTCATGGTCAGGCCGAAGAAGGGCAGCATCACGTCGCAGGCGACCTCGAAGGTCGAGCCGTCGTCCTTGCGGATGACGGCGCCCTCCAGGACCGGCGCCGTGCCCTTGAGAGCGGTGACCTGGCCCAGATGCAGGTCCATGTCGCCGGAGCCGACCAGGGAGCGCATCTTCTCCACCGTATGCGGCGCGGCGCGGAAGGCGTCGCGGCGGTGCAGGAGCGTCAGGCGCTTGGCGATGGGCTGGAGGTTCACGGTCCAGTCGAGGGCGGAGTCGCCGCCGCCGACGATCAGGACGCGCTTGTCGCGGAACATCTGCATGTGGCGCACGGCATAGAACACGCCCGTGCCCTCATAGGCCTCGATGTTCTCGATCGGCGGCTTCTTGGGCTGGAAGGAGCCGCCGCCCGCCGCGATCAGGATCGCCTTGCAGGTGAAGGTGGTCTCGTTCTCCGAGGTCTTGACCCGGAACAGGGGAGCCTCGGGCGTGCCGATCGATTCCACGCTCTCCACCATCTCGTTCAGGTGGAAGGTCGGATGGAACGGCTCGATCTGCGCCATCAGGTTGTCGACGAGGCCCTGGCCCGTGATCATGGGGAAGCCGGGAATGTCGTAGATCGGCTTCTCGGGATAGAGCTCGGCGCACTGGCCGCCGACCTTGGGCAGGATGTCGATCACGTGACATTTGATGTCGAGGAGGCCCAGTTCGAAGACGGCGAACAGGCCCACAGGTCCCGCTCCGATGATGACGACGTCCGTTTCGATATTGTCGGTCATGAACTGGCTCCTTCGCGCGGTCCCGAAAAGCACGGTCTTGCGCGTTTGGCAATGCGGCAGGCTTGACGATTAGCCCCCCGTGGGGGCGAGGGTGAGCTCCAGACCATCCAGCTCAGGGGTCCAGATGATCTGGCAGGACAGGCGCGAATTCGGCTGGGTGACCACCGTGTCGAGCTGGTCCTCCTCCTCCTCGGTGGGAGGATAGAGCTTCGACAGCCAGTCCTCGCTGACGAAGACATGGCAGGTGGCGCATTCGCAGGCTCCGCCGCACAGGCCCTCGATGGGCAGCCCCCAGTCCCGGATGATCTCCATGACCCGCCAGCCTTCGATGGCCTCAAGGGTATGGCGCTGGCCGGCCCGATCGGTCACATGGATGACGCCCATGAAGCAGGGATTCCTCAAACGGCTTGAAAACTGGAGAAGGCGCGGAGCGCGCCGGACCGGGTGCATATCGGGCGTTTGGCCCCGCCCGTCAACGCCTTAGCGCTGCGCTTGTTGCATCCGCCACCTGCCCGGCGGGGGCATCGGGGCATCACACCCCCAGGGTCTCGGCCCGCAGGGCGGCATCGGCCATCAGGTCCTTCATGGGGCCCTGAAACCGGATCTCGCCCCGTTCGATGACGCAGGCCCGGTCGCTGATGCCGGCAGCGAAAGCCCAGTTCTGCTCCGACAGCAGCACCGCGACGCCCTCGGCTTTCATGGCGCGGATCGCCTCTGCCATCGTCTGAACGATGACCGGCGCGATTCCCTCGGAGGGCTCGTCGAGGAGGATCGCCTCCGGATTGCCCATGAGCGTGCGGGCGATGGACAGCATCTGCTGCTCGCCTCCCGACATCTGGTTGCCGCGCCGCCCCCTCATCTCGGCGAGGTTGGGAAAGAGCTTGAAGAGGCGCTCGGGCGTCCAGGGGGAGAGGCCGCCCCGGGCCTCGCGCCGGCCGACTTCGAGATTCTCCTCGACCGTCAGATCGGTGAAAATGCGCCTGTCCTCGGGAACGTAGCCGAGGCCGAGGCGGGCGATGCGGTAGGTGGAGAGATTGAGGATCGGCCTGCCCTTGAAGGCCAAGCGTTCGGCGGTCGCGGGCACGAGGCCCATGATTGCCTTCAGGGTGGTGGTCTTGCCGGCTCCGTTCCGCCCGACCAGGGCCACGACCTCGCCCGGGTCGAGATGGAGGGACAATCCGAACAGGACCCGTGCCCGGCCATAGGCGGCAGACAGATTGACGACGTCGAGCAGAGGCGCCGTCATGCGGGTCTCCCTGCTTCCGGCTTCTCCAAGGCGTGCTCGTCGCCCAGATAGGCTTGCCTCACCTGCGGGTCCCGGCGGATCTCGTCGGGGGTTCCGGCCGCGATGATCTCGCCCCTCAGGAGCACGAGAACCCGCCCCGCATGGCCGAAGACCACATCCATGTCGTGCTCCGTGAACAGCACGCCGATGGCCCGGGAAACGGCGATGGAAGCCGTCAGATCCATCAGGGCCGCCCGCTCCTGGGGAGCCATGCCGGCGGTCGGCTCGTCCATGAGAAGAAGCTTGGGCTTGCCCGCGAGGGCGATGGCCAGTTCCACCCGCTTCACGTCGCCGTAGGCAAGGGCGGAGCACGGACGGTCCGCCGCGTCGGCCATGCCCACCATGGCGAGAAGCTCCAGCGCCTCGGGGCGATGATGCTCCCGGGCCGGAACCCACCCGGCCTGCGCCTCCCTGTTGCAGCTGATCAGGGCCATCTGCACGTTTTCCGCCACGGTCATGGAGAGAAACGTCTGGGCCACCTGGAAGGTGCGGCCGACACCGCGCCGGAAACGCTTCTGTGGGGAGGCGGCGGTGATGTCGTGCCCGTCGAGCAGGATCCGCCCCCGGTCCGGCCGGAGCTGGCCGCCGATCATGTTGAAGACCGTGGACTTGCCGGCGCCGTTGGGGCCGATCAGGGCGAGCATCTCGCCCCGCTCCAGGGTGAAGCCGACATCCCGGGCCGCCACCACGGCGCCGAAGGTCTTGTTCAGGTCCCGCACCGCGAGGAGGCTCATGACCGCGCCTCGCGCCAATGCCCGACGGTGCCCACGAGACCGCGCGGGAAGATGAGCACGATGGCGATGATGCTCAGGCCGAGAAACATCCGCCACAGGGAGGTCAGAGGCATGATCTGGTCGCGCAGGGCATGGAGGACGCCCGCGCCCACGAGAGGGCCGGTGACGGTCTGAATACCGCCGAGGAGGAGCATGGTGAGGGCATCGACCGATGTCGGGATGCCGAGCAGGCTCGGATCGACTGAGCCGCGGGAGAAGGCGTAGATCCCCCCGGCCAGGCCCGCCGCCGCGCCGGACAGGATGAAGGCGAGCCAGCGGTGACGGCGGATGTTCAGGCCGATCGCCTCGGCGCGCGGCTCCGAGTCCCGCGCAGCCCTCAGGGCGTAGCCGAAGGGCGCGTCGATCACCCGCCTGAGGACCAGGACGGCGGAAGCGGTCAGGCCCAGGGTGAGCAGGTAATAGCGGGTCTGCCCGCTCGCCCATTCGGCCGGCCAGACGCCGACGATGCCGTTGTCGCCCCCGGTCACCTCGACCCATTGGAACGCGACCGCATAGAGGATCTGCGCCGCGGCGAGCGTCATCATCGCGAGATAGATCCCCGAGAGACGCACCACGAACGCTCCGATCAGGGCGGCGCCCACGGCGGCCAGAAGCAGCCCGAGAGGCAGCGCCGCCTCCATAGGCGCGCTCAGCCACCGGATGCCGAGGGCCGCGCCGTAGGCTCCCAGGCCGAAGAAGGCGGCATGGCCGAAGCTGACGATGCCGCCGACGCCGATGAGGAGCTGCAGGCTGAAGGCGAAGAGCGCGAAGATCAGGATCTCCGTCGCCACCTTGAGCAGGTAGGCGTCGGCGACGAGGGGAAGGCAGGCCAGGAGCGCGAGCACGATCACCGCCACCGCCATGTCCGAGGATCGCGGCTTGCGGCTGACGATGCCGACCGCGTGGGTGCCCCCGACGACCTCCGGCCGCCCGAACAGCCCATAGGGCCTGATCGCGAGAACTACGGCCATGAGAAGGAAGACGACGACGAGGGTGCTCTTCGGAAAGATCAGGATTCCGAAGGCCTGGAGCTGGCCGATGATCAGGGCCGCGAGGAAGGCGCCGGGGACGCTGCCCATGCCGCCTACGACGGTCACGACGAAGCTTTCGGCAATGACGGAGAGGTCCATGCCCGTATTGGCCGCGACCCGGGGGATCTGGAGCGCGCCGCCGAGCCCGGCCAGAAAGGCGCCGAGGAAGAGCGTGCCGGTGAACAGCACCGCCTGGTTCACCCCGAGGGAGGCGACCATCTCCCGGTCCTGGGTGGCGGCCCGGACCAGCACGCCGAACCGGGTCTTTCGCAGGAGCAGCCAGACGAGGCCGAGGACGATGGGCCCCGCCGCGATGAGCACGAGCTCGTAGGAGGGGAAGCGGCGTCCCAGGATCTCGACCGGCGCCCGCAATCCCGGGGCACGCGGCCCGAGGATGTCCTGCGGCCCGAAAACCTGCACCACCAGATCCTGCACGACCAGCACGACGCCGAAGGTGGCCAGCAGCTGGAACAGTTCGGGCGCTGCGTAGATGCGCCGGAGGAGCACGATTTCGAGCACCACGCCGATCAGGCCGACGACGAGGGCCGAGGCGAGAATGCCGGCCCAGAAGGTCACCGGCCCGAAATAGAACTGGAGCAGCCAGGGCACCAGCGTCGCGGCCGTATAGGCTCCGATCATGTAGAGCGAGCCGTGCGCGAAATTCACGATCCGCGTCACCCCGAAGACGAGGGTCAGGCCGCAGGCGGTGATGAAGAGGGACGAGGCGCTGGCCAATCCGTTGAGGGATTGGATGACGAGGAAGGACGGCTCCATGGGTGGGTTACCGTCCTGTCGAGAGATGCACGTGCGCGCCTCGCTTCTTCAAGCCGTTATTCCTTCCGAACCGCCTTGACCTCCGCTTCGGAGGGCATGAAGGATGCGCCGTCCTTGTAGGTCCAGTCGGTCATGCCGCCGGTCGCGCCCTGCTGGACGAGCTTGCCGACCCAGGCGCCCATGGTGGACTGGTGATCGATGCCGCGCATCGTCACGGGGCCGATGATCGTGTCGAACTTCGCGTCCTCGAGCGCCTTGATGAGAGCTTCCGTCTCGACGGATCCTGCCCGTTCGATCGCATCGCGGATCATGTACACGGTCATGTATCCGAGGAGCGAACCGAGACGGGGTGTCTCGTTGAATTTCGCGCGGTAGGCCTCCACGAAGGCCTTGTGCTTCGGCTCGGTGATCTGGTCCCAAGGGTAGCCGGTCACGGTCCAGCCTTCCGGCACCTCGTCCTTCAGGGGCAGGAGCCATTCGGGCTCGCCGGTCAGCAGGGAGAGAACCGTGGCATCCTCGAACAGGCCCCGGGTGTTGCCCTCGCGCACGAACTGGGTGAGGTCGGGGCCGAACAGCACGTTGAAGATGCCGTCGGGCCGCGCCTGTTCGAGGGCCGACACGGTCGCGCCGGCCTCGATCTTGCCCAGCGCGGGATATTGCTCCGCGACGATCTCGGCCCCGGGAACGCGCTCCTTGATCAGGCGCTTGAACACCTCGGCCGCCGACTGGCCGTATTCGTAGTTCGGCGCCACGATGGCCCAGCGCTTGGCGCCGGAGGCCTTCGCCTGCTCCACCAGCATGCCGACCTGCATGAAGTTGTTGGGGCGGATGCGGAAGGTGTACCGGTTACCCTGCGCCATCGTGATGGCGTCGGTCAGCGGCTCCGCGGCCACGTAGACGATCTTCTTCTGGTTGGCGTAGTCCGCCATGGCGACGCCGACATTGGACAGGAAGGAGCCGAACAGAAGCGACACGCCCTCACGCGTCACCAGTTCGTCGGCAACCCGGGTCGCGTCGCCCGTCGTGGCGCCGTCGTCGCGGGAGACGATTTCGAGCTTGCGGCCGAGCACGCCGCCCTTGGCGTTGATCTCGTCCAGGGCCATCTGCCAGCCATTGCGGTAGGGCACGGTAAAGGCGGCCCATTTGGAGTAGGAGTTGAGCTCCCCGAGCTTGATGGGGGCCTGCTGCGCCTGAACGGCCGGTGCTGCAAGCGCGAGCGCCGCTCCAAGAGCCAGCCAGCGGATCATCGATATCGTCGCCATACTCGTACCCTTCCTGGGAGGACTTGCGAGGATGTAGGGCCATTCATGACGTGAAGGAAGACTTATTGCGGCTCAAGGCCGGAATTCCTGCCTTGCTGCCCCTCCGGGCGGGTGACAAAGTGATGCCCCGTTTCCCCTCACGCTGATCAAGGTTTCCATGCTGCTCGATGCCGATCCCGCCCGTGCCTTCATGCCCTATCCGGCCGCTGCGGTGCCCCATGCCGACCGCGGACCGCTTTCAGGGCTGACCTTCGCCGCGAAGGACCTGTTCGACGTGGCGGGCTATCCGACGAGCAGCGGGTCGCCCCACATGCTCGCGATGTCGGGCATCAAGACCCGGACGGCCCCGACGGTGCAGAGGCTCCTCGAAGCGGGCGCCCGCCTCGTCGGCAAGACGATCACGGACGAGCTCGCCTTTTCCATGAGCGGCAAGAACGCCCATTTCGGCACGCCGGTGAACGGGGGTGCGCCGGACCGGATTCCCGGCGGCTCCTCGTCCGGCTCCGCGGCTGCCGTATCCAACGGGCTCTGCGATTTCGCCCTCGGAACCGATACGGGCGGGTCGGTGCGGGCGCCGGCCAGCCATTGCGGGCTCTTCGGCATCCGCCCGACCCATGGCCGCGTCAGCCTGGAGGGCTGCCACGATCTGGCGCCGTCCTTCGACACCTGCGGATATTTCACCCGGGATGGGGCCACGTTCGTCCGTGTCGGCGAGGTGTTGCTCGGGGAGGATCGGGTTCCCCTCCCGGAAAAACCCAGGGCTCTCCTGGCCAGGGACGCCTTCGGGCTGCTCAACGGCACCGTGCGGGAGGCCCTTGCGCCTGCCCTTCGCCGCATCGAGGCCGTTCTGGGGCAGCCTGACGAAAAGGACGTCGCGCCGGACGGTTTCACCTCGCTCTATTGGGGCATGCGCTACATCCAGAGCCGGGAGGCCTGGACCGTCGACGGCGCCATGATCGAGCGCTACCGGCCGCCCCTCGGCCCGGGCGTCGGGGACCGGTTCGAGTTCTCGCGGGGCGTCACGGATCGACAGGTGACCGAGGCGCAGGCGATCCGGAGCGCCTTCCGGGAGCGCTTCGAAGCCCTGTTCGGCAGGGATGGGGTGCTGATCCTGCCCACCATGCCCGATGTGGCGCCTCTGCTCTCGGAGAGCGACGAGGCGCTGAACGATTATCGCAACAACGCCATAAACCTGCTTTGCCTGTCGGTTCTGTCGGGCCTGCCGCAGGTCTCGATTCCCCTCGCTTCGCGCCTCGGAGCGCCTCTGGGGATTTCGATCATGGGGCCGGCCGGTTCCGATCTGAGCCTCGTTGCCCTTGCCGCCCGGATTGCGGATGGGGCCTCGGCCTGATCGAACCGAGATCCGGGCACCAGAGTTACCGGCAGGACGAGAGAAGCCGAAGCGGGGGCTGAGGGGGACACATGACCAATCCAGTCGTTCATCCGGAAACGCCGCATGTCGCCGTGGCAAGCGCCTGCACGGTCGGCGAGGGGGCCCTCTGGGACCACAGGACCGGAACCGTGTTCTGGGTCGACATCAAGAACCCGGGCATCTGGCGCTATCACCCGGAGACGGGCGAGCACTCCCGGATCGGGGCTCCCGAACGGGTCGGCTTCGTGGCCCTCACGGCTGACCCGGATGTGGTGGTCGCCGGGTTCAAGAAGGGCATCGCGCGGTTCGACCTGCGTGACGGCACGGTCCAGCCGCTCGTCTCCCCCGAGCCCGAGCAGCCGGGAAACCGCATCAACGACGGGGATGTGGGACACGACGGCGCGCTCTACTTCGGCACCATGGACGATGAGGAGGAGCATCCCACCGGATCGTTCTGGCGCTGGGACGGCAAGGAGCTGGCCCAGTTCCACAAGGGCTTCATCGTCACCAACGGCCCCGCCATCAGCCATGACGGGCAGACGCTCTACGCCACGGACACCATGGGCGGGACGATCTATGCCCTCGATCTGGACCAGGGCCGTGTCGGCGAGCCCCGCCGCTTCGTCCAGTTCGAGAAGGGCTGGGGCTATCCCGACGGCATGGCCGTCGATGCCGAGGGATACCTGTGGGTCTGCCACTGGGGCGGATCCCGCATCAGCCGCTTCGCTCCGGACGGGTCCATCGAGCGGATCCTCCCCGTGCCTACCGCGCAAGTGACGAAATGCGCTTTCGGCGGCCCGGATCTCACCACCCTCTACATCTCCACGGCGGCCATCGGCCACGATCCGCATATCGACCCCATGGCGGGCCACCTCTTCGTGGTGGAGACCGGCATCCGCGGCATGAAGACGAACATCTTCGAAGGATAAGCCATGACGATCGAACGGTTCGGCTCCATCGACGGGGAGGACGTCCTCGAAATCACCCTCAAGGGGCCGGACGGGATCGAGATGCGCGTCCTGACCTGGGGCGCCGTGGTGCGGGACCTGATCGCGCCTGCCGCCGAAGGGCCTCAAAGAACGGTACTGGGGCTCAATTCCATCGAGGACTACGTTGCCCACTCCCCCTATTTCGGCGCCATCGTCGGGCGCTACGCGAACCGCATCGGGCAGGCCCGCTTCGCCCTGGACGGGGAAGCATTCAGGCTCGATGCCAATGAAGGCCGCAATCAGCTTCACGGCGGCTCCAGGGGTTTCGGGACCCGCCTGTGGACGATCATCGACCACCAGCCCTCCAGCCTGACCCTCGCTCTCGTATCCGAGGACGGCGATATGGGATATCCGGGCCGCCTCATCGCCACCTGCACCTACTCCCTGCACGAGCCGGCGACGGTGCGGATCGCCCTGGAGGCCACATGCGACCGGCCCACTCCGGTCAACCTCACGACGCACGGCTACTTCAACCTGGATGGCAGCTCCGACATCTCGTCCCATCATCTGATGATCAAGGCGGACTACATCACCCCCACCACGCCCGATCTCATCCCGACCGGCGAGATCAGGAAGGTGGAGAGCACCGACTACGATTTCACCACCTTACGGCCCATCGGCGCGGCGCAGCTGATGCAGCGGCGCATTTCGTACGACACCAATTACGTGCTCCAGAGCGACGGCGGCGAGCTGGCCCATGCCGCTACGTTAACATCGCTCAAGAACGGCCTCGCGATGGAACTCTGGACCACGGAGCCGGGCGTCCAGTTCTATGACGGGCACATGCTGGACATTCCCGTTCCGGGCCTGGGGGGAGCACGGTACGGATCGCACGCGGGGCTTTGCCTAGAACCGCAGCGTTTTCCCGACGGCCCCAATAAGGCCCATTTTCCCCCGTGTATCTTGGTGCCGGGAGTGGTGTCCCGGCAGATCAGCGAGCTGCGATTCGCGTCGGAGTGAGGAACCCGGCAGCCAGCGTGACGGTTGTCTTTGCGGCGTTGCGTCTCGACAATAACGACAAGCCAAGAAAGGGAGATCCGCCATGCCGGTGCTCGATGCGAAAGCCCTGAAGACAGACCCGAAAGGGGCGGCTTTCCTGTTGGGCGTCCTGCGTCGCACTCCCGTGTCGCCTCCCAAGGACGAGTCCAAACAGGGCGCGGCGCAGATCCGCTCCGATCGGCGCCGCGAGGAATTTCTGCAGGAAGGCACCACGCGCCCCTGAGGGGCGCATTCAGGCCGCCGGGGTCGCGACCAGGCCCCGCTTCGCCAGCAGCGCATCCGGAGTCGGCAGACGACCGCGGAAGGCCTTATAGGCCTCGGCCGGATCGCGAAGGTTGCCGGCCGAATAGATGAAGCGCTTGAGCTTGTCCGCCAGCTCGCCGTTGAAGGCATCGCCCGTTTCCTCGAAGGCCGTGAAGGCATCCGCGTCCAGCACTTCGGACCAGAGATAGCTGTAATAACCCGAAGAATAGCCGTCGCCGGAAAAGACGTGGGCGAAATGGGGCGTGCGATGCCGCATGATGATTTCGCGCGGCATGCCGATCCTCTCCAGGGACTGCTTCTCGAACGCGGCCGCATCCAGTTCGCCCGGATCGGCAAGGCGGTGAAGATCGATGTCCACGAAGGCGGAGGCCAGATACTCGACCGTCGCAAAGCCCTGATTGAAGTTGCGTGCCGCCATCAGGCGCTGCAGCAGCTCCTCCGGGATCGGCTCGCCCGTGCGGTAGTGGGTTGCATAACGGCGCAGAATGTCCGGCTGCGACAGCCAGTGTTCGTAAAGCTGGGACGGCAGCTCCACGAAATCCGTCGATACGCTCGTACCCGCGAGCAGCGGATAGGTCACGTTCGAGAGCAGGCCGTGAAGGGCATGGCCGAATTCGTGAAAGAGCGTGCGCGCATCGTCGAAGCTCAGCAGCGAGGGCTCGCCCGGTCCGCCCTTGGCGAAGTTCATCACGTTCACGATGATGGGGCGAATGTCGCCGGTGAGCCGCTCCTGCGAGCGGAAGGCGCTCATCCAGGCGCCGCTGCGCTTGGAGCTCCGCGCAAAATAATCGCCGATGAAGATGCCGATCGGCGCTCCTCCTGAATCCCTGACCTGCCAGGCCCGAATGTCAGGATGGTAGCGCGGGAAATCCTGCAGTTCCTCGAAAGTGAGACCGAACAGGCGATGGGCCGTGTCGAAAGCGGCCTCGATGATGCGGTCGAGCTGGAAGTAAGGCTTGATGGTGGCCTCGTCGAGATTGTGCCGGGCCATGCGTACCTGTTCGGCATAGTAGCGCCAGTCCCAGGGCGCGATTTCGATGTTGTCGCCCTGGGACTGGGCCTGCGTCTGCAGGTCGTCCCGCTCACGCCGTGCGCGCTCGCGGGCCGGTGTCCAGACCTCGTTGAGGAGCTTGAGCACCGCATCGGGTGTCTTCGCCATGGTGTCGGCGAGCTTGAAATCGGCGAAGGTTGCGTAGCCCAGAAGCTTGGCCCGCTCGGCCCGAAGCGCCACCATTTCGGCGATGATGGCCTTGTTGTCGGTCGCATTGCCCGAATCGCCCCGTGCCGCCCAGGCCTTGAAGGCCTGCTCCCGCAGATCGCGGCGGCTGGAGAACTGCAGGAACGGCTCGATGCTGGAGCGCGAGAGGGTGATGACGTGCTTGCCTTTCAGCCCGGAATCCTCGGCGGCCTGCGCCGCGGCCTCGCGCAGGAACGAGGGAAGGCCGGCCAAATCCGCCTCGCCGTCGAGGACGAGCTTGTATGACCTTTCGTCGGCCAGGACGTTCTGGGCGAACTGCGTGCCGAGGGAGGCCAGCCGCTCCGTGATGGCAGCCAACCGCTTCTTCTTCTCGGGGTCCAACTGGGCGCCGGCGCGAATGAAGATCGTGCGGTAGCGGTCCAGAACCCGGGCCTGCTCCGGGTTCAGGCCCAGGCGCTCACGGTCCCGGTAGAGCGCTTCGACGCGCTGGAAGAGCGCCTCGTTCATGAAGATGCTGTTGCGGTGCTTGGCGAGGATCGGGGCCATTTCGCGCTCGATGGCCTGGATCGCATCGTTCGTGTGCGAGCCCGCAAGGTTGAAGAACACCCCGCCGACACGCTTCAGTGCCAGGCCGCTCCGTTCCAGCGCCTCGATGGTGTTGGCGAAGGTGGACTTCTCGGAGCTGCCGGCAATGGCGGCGATTTCCGCCTGCTGCTCGGCGAGAGCCGTGTCGAAGGCGGGCCTGAAATGCTCGGGCGCGATGCTCTCGAACGGCGGAAGACCGTGCGGGCCCGTCCAAGGGCGAAGGAGAGGGTTGGCCGTGCCGGCCTGGTCGGATGCAGTCATGGGATCTCCTTGCCGATGTCGTTGCTGGGCGGAGTCTTAAAGCATTTTGCGCGGATGTGGACCCGGTCGGCGCAAAATGCCCGAGACGTGAAGACGAGCCGCCTCAGCATGGCGAAGCTTCATGATCTCACCCGTTCACGGAAAACGGCGAGGGCCCCGCGCCCGCTTCCGAGGACAGATGGCGCCGGAGAAAAGCCAGCGCCCGCTGGGTCGCATCCCGATGAGCCTCGCCCCGAAAGCCATGGGCCTGCTCGGGATAGACTTTGATTTCGTGCGGTACGGCCTGCTGCCGCAGGAGAGCCTCGATGGCATAGGCGTTCGAGACGGGAACAATGGGATCCATGCCCCCGTGCAGGATGAGAGTGGGCGGCAGGCGGGCATCCTGCGCGATGGCCCCGTGAGGCAGAGGACCGAAATAGTTCACCAACGCCTTGATGCGCCGGTCTGCGCTCGAAACGGCGAGACCGAGGGCTGCACCAAGGGAGATGCCGACGATCCCGATGCGGCTGGAATCCGCATTCGCGTGGCTGGACACCCAGGCAAGGGCATCGTTTACCGTCTCCATCCAGAGCTGGAAGTTCTGGAACAGCGTACTGAAGGAAGCCCGCCTTTCGCCAGTGCGGTCGAGGTAATGGACAAGGTGAACCTGGTATCCTGCGCCGGCGATACTGCGCGCTCCCTCGCGATACTGGTCGTGGCCGCTCAATCCGTCGGCCCCGTGGAGCATGAGCACGGCCGGGCGTGGCGCGGTCCCGCTCGTCTGGAAGACGTCGACGGCGATGGACCTGCCGCCGCTCCTGAAGGTTTGGCGTTGTTCCGTCACAGGCATCGAGGTTGGCTTTCCGTCTTGGGATTGGGCAGGAGGGGAGGCAGCAAGAGCTGTCCCGATCAGGAGCGTTCGTCTGGTGATCGACATGGATCCGGTGGGGCTAGGCAACCGTGATGATAAAGAGATAGGAACGGGCTTTCCCCTGTCCGAGACGGCAAAAGGTCCCACGATCCGCTTCGCCTAACGGCCAAGGATCGTTCGGCTGTTCCGGGCGTTGTCGTGCTGGCCGCTGGGATCCCCTCAGGGCCGGACAGAGATCCAATCCATGCCGACCGCCCGAGCGCCCCTTCCCGTACCACCGCCGCCCGAGACGGAGATCCAGCCGCCGGGCGTCCCCGGCATCAGCGGTCTGATGACCCTGGCGGTCAGCGTCGTAGTCCTGGCGGCGCTCTATATCGGCCAGGACGTGTTCCTGCCGGTCGTGCTCGCCATCCTCCTGGCCTTCGTTCTGGCTCCTTTCGTCGACCTGCTGAGGCGTTGGCATCTCGGCCGCGTGCCCTCCGTCATCATCGCGGTTCTCCTCGCTCTCGGGATCATCGTGGCGCTCGGCACCGTCATCGGCTTTCAGGTTGCCGGGCTCGCCACCGACCTGCCGCGGTACCAGACCACCATCAGGGAAAAGGTCGGCTCCCTGCGGGAAGGAACGATCGGACGCCTGCCCTCCCTGCTGAAGGAGTTCAACAGCGCCGTGGAGGAGGGGACAAAGGAGGCCGTCGAGACGCCCCCTGCGTCCTCCGCCGCCGTCCCGGCGGATCCGCCTGCGCCGGAGCCCGGGCCTCTCCCGGTCGAGGTGCATGAGCGGGAGCCTACGCCCCTCGAGATCGCCCGAAGCATTGCCGTGCCGCTGCTGCATCCGCTTACGACGACAGGCATCGTCTTCGTGGTCCTGATCTTCATTCTCCTGCAGCGGGAGGACTTGCGGGACAGGATGATCCGGCTGTTCGGCTCGACGGATCTGCATCGGACCACGGCCGCCATGGACGATGCGGCGCGGCGTCTCAGCCGCTACTTCCTCACCCAACTGGCGCTCAACTCGGCCTTCGGCGTCTTCGTCGGCATCGGTCTGTGGCTGATCGGCGTGCCGAGCCCCGCCCTGTGGGGCGTCTTCACCACGCTCATGCGGTTCGTGCCCTATATCGGCTCCTTCCTGGCGGCCGCCTTCCCGGTTCTGCTCGCCGCAGCGGTCGATCCCGGTTGGTCCATGGCGCTCATGACCTTGGCCCTCTTCCTGATCAGCGAGCCGCTGATGGGGCATGTGGTCGAGCCTCTGGTCTATGGACAGAGCACGGGCCTGTCCCCGTTCGCGGTCGTGATCTCGGCGATCTTCTGGACCTGGATCTGGGGCCCTGTCGGCCTTCTCATCGCAACCCCCCTGACCCTCTGTCTCGTCGTGCTCGGACGGCACGTGGAGAGGCTGGAATTCCTCGACGTGCTCCTGGGCGACCGCCCCGCCCTGACACCGGCCGAGAACCTCTACCAGCGCATGCTGGCGGGCGATCCGGACGAGGCGCTGGAATCGGCCGAGGTCCTCCTCAAGGAGCGCTCGCTCACGTCGTACTACGACGAAGTGGCCCTCAAGGGGCTCCAGCTTGCGGCCAACGACGCGAACCGCGGTGTGCTCACGGGCCGCCAGCTCGAGCAGGTGAAGGAAGTCGCCCAGGCGCTCGTGCATGACCTGGGAACCCACGACGACATCGAGCCGGAGCCCGACGAAACCGACGACGAGCCTGTTGCCTCGCCGCAGAGTGCCAAGCCCGACATCAAGGAGCCTGCGATCGAGGGCGACCCGCGCGAGGAGGACATTCCCGACGCCTGGAGGGCGTCCGGCGCCGTCATGTGCATCGCAGGCCGCGGGCCGCTCGATGATGCCGCCGCCGACATGCTGGCCCAGCTCCTGGGCAAGCATGGTCTCGGAACCCGCACCATTCCGCACGCGGATGTCTCGCGGGCCGCGATCTTCAACCTCGATGCGACCGGCGTTCAGATGGTCTGCGTCTGCTACCTCGAGATCGGCGGAACGCCAGCGCATCTGCGCTATCTCCTGAGGCGTCTGCGCAAACAGGTTCCCAATGCCCCCATTCTGGTGGGATTGTGGCCCGCCGACGACAAGGTCCTGCAGGACGAAGCGCTGCGCAAAACTCTCGGGGCGGATTATTACGTCGCGTCCCTGCGCGACGGCGTGGTCTGCTGCCTGAAGGTCGCCACCAACAAGGCCAAGGCGCCCGACGAGAACAGCGCCGCACCGGCGGCGCCGCCGCCCGCGGAGGGAGCGGAGGCTGTCAAGCGCCTGCCGCTGCCCGCATGAGCCGGCGGCTTGTCAGGCCGCCGTCTCCTTGAGGAAGTTTTCCGCATAGTGGCAGGCCACGTAGCGCCCGTCGAGAAGTCGGGGCTGCGGCCGCTCCACCTTGCAGCGGTCCGTTACATAGGGGCAGCGGGTTGAGAACACGCACCCTTGCGGCGGGTTGAGGGGCGAGGGCAGCTCCCCTTTCAGCACGATGCGCTTGCGCTTCACGCCTGTGATGCCGGGCGTCGAAGACAGGAGCGCCTGGGTATAGGGATGGAGCGGACGCGCATAGATGCGCTCCTTCGGCCCCTGCTCGACCGCATGCCCCAGATACATGACGAGCACATCGTGGGCGATGTGCCGGACGACGCCGAGATCGTGCGAGATGAACAGATAGGCGAGGCCCATCTCCGCCTGGAGATCCGCCAGGAGGTTCAGGACCTGCGCCTGGATCGACACGTCCAGGGCCGAGACCGGCTCGTCGGCCACGACGAGCTTCGGCGAGAGCATCAGCGCGCGGGCGATGGCGATGCGCTGCCGCTGGCCTCCCGAGAACATGTGCGGGTAGCGGTTGTAGTGCTCGGGCCGCAGGCCCACCTTCGCCATCATGGCACGCGCCCGCTCGGTGCGCTCGCCCGACGGCAGATTGGTGTTGATGGCGAGCGGCTCCTCCAGGATCGTGCCCACCTTCTTGCGCGGGTTGAGGGAGCCGTAGGGGTTCTGGAACACGAACTGCACGGTGCGGCGCAGGTCCTTGGCCTTGCCGGCCGGCGGATTGACCGCGTCCATACCGTCCAGGGTGAGGGAGCCCTCGGTCGGCTTCTCGATCAGGGTCACCATGCGGGCGAGGGTCGACTTGCCGCAGCCGGATTCGCCCACCACCGCCAGGGTCTTGCCCGGCTCGATGGCAAACGAGATGCCGCCCACGGCCTGAAGGCGGCCGGGCTCCTTGAACAGGCCCTGCTTCACCTCGTAGACACGCTTCAGGCCCTTGGCTTCAACGATGGGGGCGCTCACGATGCGGCCTCCGCTCCGACAGGATGATCAGCTTGGATTTCGGCATTCCGGTTCGGATCGCCGAGCGGATAGTGGCAACGGATCTGGCCGCCGGCCCAGGGCCTCAGGTCAGGCCGCACATTGCGCGAGTGCTCGGTCGCATAGGCGCAGCGCGGGCTGAACAGGCAGCCCCTCGGCCGGTCGTAGAGACCCGGCACAACGCCTGGGATGGTGGCGAGGCGCGTGGCGCCCTCGCTCCGTTCCGGCAGGGCGGCGAGAAGGGCCGCCGTATAGGGGTGCTGAGGCGAGTCGAAGAGATCGGCGGCCGAGCGCTCCTCCATGATCTGGCCCGCATACATCACCATCACCCGCCGCGCCGTCTCGGCGACGACGCCCATGTTGTGGGTGATCATGACGAGAGCCATGTTCCGCTCCTTCTGCAGGGTCATCAGAAGGTCGAGGATCTGGGCCTGGATCGTCACGTCGAGAGCGGTCGTCGGCTCGTCGGCGATGAGCAGCTTCGGATTGCAGGCGATGGCCATCGCGATCATCACGCGCTGGTTCATGCCGCCCGAGAGCTGGTGCGGAAAGGCCGAGAGGCGGCTTTCCGCCGACGGGATGCCCACCTGCTCCAGGAGCTCGATGGCCCGCCGCCGCGCCGCCTTGCGGTCCATGCCTTCGTGCAGGCGCAGGGTCTCGGCAAGCTGGAAGCCGATGGTGAACGACGGGTTGAGACTCGTGGTCGGCTCCTGGAAGATCATCGCCACGTCCTTGCCCGTGAGCTTGCGCCGCTCGGATTCGGACATGGTCAGGAGATCGCGACCGTTGAAGGTGAGCTTGTCGGCCTTCACGCGGCCAGGAAACGGGATGAGGCCCATGACGGCCAGCATCGTGACGCTCTTGCCGGAGCCGGATTCGCCGACGACGCCGAGCACCTCGCCCTCGTCGAGCGTGAGGCTCACTCCGTCCACGGCGCGCATGACGCCGCCCTGGGTCGGAAATTCGACCGATAGGTTTTCGATTTCGAGAAGGGCCATGTCTTAGCGCTTCAGTTTGGGATCGAGGGCGTCGCGGAGACCGTCCCCGAGGAGATTGAAGGCAAGCACCGTGATGAGGATCGCAAGACCCGGGAAGGTCACGACCCACCAGGCACGGAGCACGAATTCGCGGGCATCCGCCAGCATGGTGCCCCATTCGGGCGAGGGCGGCTGAGCGCCGAGGCCGAGGAAGCCCAGGGCTGCGGCGTCCAGGATCGCGGTCGAGATGCCGAGGGACGCCTGCACGATGAGAGGCGCCGTGCAGTTGGGCAGCACTTCCCTGAACATCAGCCGCGCCGTGCCGGCGCCGCTCACACGGGCCGCCGTCACGTAATCCTTGGATGTCTCGGTGATGACCGCCGCACGCGCAAGGCGCACGTAATGCGGCAAAATCACCAGGGCGACCGCCAGCATGGAGTTCATGAGGCCGGGACCCAGCACCGCGACGATCACGATGGCGAGGAGGAGGCTCGGCAGGGTGAGGATGATGTCCATCAGGCGCATGATGAAGATCTCGGTCAGGCCCCGGAAGAAGCCGGCCACGAGACCGAGCACGGTGCCGATCACGATGGAGATCGCCACGACGACGATGCCGATGAGCAGGGACAGGCGGGCGCCGTAGATCAGACGGGACAGGATGTCCCGGCCGATCGGATCGGTGCCCAGGGGATAGGCGATGGAGCCGCCCTCCTGCCAGAAAGGCGGCTGGAGCGCGATTGTCGTATTGGTCACGTAGGGCGAATGCGGCGCCAGCACGTCGGCCAGGAGAGCCACCAGCACCACCGCGATGATGATGACGAGTCCGGCCACGGCGCCGTGATTGGCGCTGAAATAGCCCCAGAACTCGCGCAGTGGATGAGGAGGAGTGGCCGTATGTGCGGCGGCCGGGGGAGCTTCCATGGTTTCAGCGGTCATCGGTGGTGCCTGATGCGCGGATTGATGAGGCCGTAGGTGAGATCGACGAGCAGGTTGACGCTCATCACGACAATGCCGAGGAGGAGCGCGCCGCCCTGCAGCACGGGATAGTCGCGCCGGAAGATGGCGTCGATGAGCCATTTGCCGACCCCGGGCCAGGAGAAGATCGTCTCGGTCAGGATCGCGCCCGTGAAGAGCACGCCGACCTGCAGGCCGATGACCGTGACCACCGGGATCAAGGCGTTGCGCAGGGCATGGAGCGCGATGATGCGGAAGCGGGACAGACCCTTGGCCTTGGCCGTGCGGATGTAGTCCTCGCCCAGCACCTCCAGCATGGCCGAGCGCGTCATGCGGGCGATCACGGCCAGGGGAACGGTGCCGAGCACGATCGTCGGCAGGATCAGGTGCCGGACGGCGGACCAGAACGCGCCCTCTTCCTCGGACAAGAGCGTATCGATCAGCAGGAAGCCGGTGATGGGCTCGATATAGTACAGAACGTCGATGCGTCCCGAGACCGGCGTCAGGTCGAACTGGACCGAGAACAGCAGGATGAGGATCAGGCCCCACCAGAAGATCGGCATCGAGTATCCGGTCAGCGAAATGCCCATCACGCCGTGGTCGAAGATGGAATTTCGCCGGATGGCCGCCAGCATTCCGGCGGGGAGGCCGATCAGCAGGGCGAAGAGAATGGCGCAGACCGCGAGCTCGATGGTGGCTGGAAACAGTTCCGAGAACTCGCTCAGAACAGGCTCCTGGGTGATCATCGACTTGCCCAGATCCCCTTGGAGCACACGGGCAAGATAGATGCCGTACTGGACGAGGATCGGCTGGTCGAAGCCGTATTCCTTGCGCAGCTGCTCGTGGCGTGCAGGGTCGATCCCGCGTTCGCCAGCAAGGGTTTCGATGGGGTCGCCCGGGACGAGGCGGATGAGAAAGAAGGCGAGCAGCGTGATCCCGAGGAAGGTCGGGATGACAAGGCTGACGCGGGTGAGAATGAAGCGGAGCATCGTCGCAATGTAAAAAGGCGGAGCGGCGCCGAGGCCGCTCCGCCAGAGGTTGAGTGTTGAGGCTTACTTGCCCTTGATATCCACGCCGTAGAAGGTGTGGCGACCGAAGGGGGAGAGCTTGAAGTCGACGACTTCCTTGCGGACAGGCTTCAGCTGTACCGCGTGAGCCACGGTGAACCAGGGAGCCTGATCCTTGAAGATCACCTGAGCCTGCTCGTAGAGCTTGGTGCGCTCGGCCTGATCGGTCGTGACCTTCGCCTTCGTCACGAGATCGTCGAAGGGCTTGTGGCACCACTTCGCGATGTTCGAGCCGGAAGCAGACTGTGCCGAGGCGCAGCCGAGCAGGGTGTGCAGGAAGTTGTCCGGATCGCCGTTGTCGCCCGTCCAGCCGAGCTGAGCCATCTGGTGCTCGCCGGCCTGGGCCCGCTTGCGATACTCGCCCCACTCGAAGCTCTTGATCTCGGCCTTCACGCCGATCTTAGCGAGGTCGGCCTGCATGAGCTCGGCGATGCGGCGCGCATTCGGGTTGTACGGACGCTGGACCGGCATGGCCCACAGGTCCGTCTCGAGGCCGTTCGGGTAGCCGGCTTCGGCCAGGAGCTTCTTAGCGGCTTCCGGATCGTACTCGTATTCCTTCACGGCCTCGTTGTACGACCACATGGACGGCGGGATCGGGTTCTTGGCGGGAACGCCGCTGCCGAGGAACACCGCGTCGACGATGGCCTTCTTGTTGATGGCCATGTTGACGGCCTTGCGGACGCGCACGTCGTCGAAAGGCTTCTTGGTGGTCTGGAAGGCGAGGTAGCCGACGTTCAGGCCGGGCTGCTCGAGGATCTGGACGTTGGCGTCCTTCTTCATCGCCTCGAGGTCAGCCGGGTTCGGATACGGCATGACGTGGCATTCGCCCTTCTGGAGCTTCGCCCAGCGCACGGAGGCATCCGGGGTGATCGAGAAGATGAGGTCGTCGATCTTCGCCTTGCCGTTCCAGTATTCGGGGAACGCCTTGTAGCGGATGATGGCGTCCTTCTGGTACTGGACGAGGGAGAACGGACCGGTGCCGATCGGCTCTTGGTCGATCTTCTCGGGCGTTCCGGCCTTCAACATCGCATCGGCGTATTCCTTCGACTGGACGCTCGCCCACATCATGGCGAGATTGGCGAGGAACGGCGCTTCCGGACGGTTCAGGGTGATGCGGACGGTGTAGTCGTCGACCTTCTCGACCGACTTCAGCAGGGCAGGCATGCCCATGTCGTTGAAGTAGGAGTGGTTCGGGCTGGTCACCTTGAAGTAAGGATTCTCTTCCTTCCACTGGCGCTCGAACATGAAGACCACGTCATCGGCATTGGCCGTGCGCGTGGGCTTGAAGTTCTTGTTGGAGTGCCACTTGGCGTTCTTGCGCAGATGGAAAGTATAGACGGTGCCGTCCTCGGAAACCTCCCAACGCTCGGCGAGGCTGGGGACGACCTTCGTGCCGCCGCGCTCGAACTCGACGATGCGGTTGTAGATCTGCTCGCTGGCGTCGAAAGACGTACCGGTGGTGTTGACGCCAGGATAGAAGTTCTCCGGGCTTCCCTCGGAGCAATAGACGAGGGTTTTGGCCGCAAGCGGAGCGGCGGCCAGGAAGGCCGGAACGCAAACCGCTGCGAAGAGAGCTGATTTCTTCATTACATTGGTCCTCTGAGACGGCCACTCATGACCGTTCTGTGACGGAGTTAAGGTGCGAAGCCTCAATAAAGTCAATCTGTCCCGAACACCTTCCAGAATTTTTCGAAAAAATATACCATTTCGTGCCTAAAGCGCAGGGAATCGGGCGCCTCAATTTTGCGCGATTATGGCCAAGTCCGACGGGATTCTGCGCCGGATGCGCAACCTGCCGAAAGGTAAGCTTCCCCGCATTTCCTAGCCCAGATCGGCACTCTCGGTTCTGCGGATCGCTTCCGTCACCTTCGCGCCGAGTTCCGAGCGGTTGAAGGGCTTGTGCAGCACCGGATATGTCCCGGGCACCCGTTCGGGGTCGGCATATCCGGTCACGAGGAGGATTCCGAGACCCGGTTGAAGCTTGCGTGCCCTGTCGGCCAAGTCGAGGCCGGTCATGCCGGGCATGGCGAAGTCGGCGATCAGGAGGTCGAGCTGACTGTCCGTCTTGAGAATGTCGAGAGCGGATGCACCGTCCGCGGCCTCGACCACCCGGTGTCCCATCTCGCCGAGATAGGCTGCCGTGACGGACCGGACCTCCGCGTCGTCGTCGACCAGCAGAATGCGCACCTTGGCCATGGGAGCCAGGTCCGACGTCTCCTCCTGATCCGCCCGGGACCTGTCGACGGCGGCACGGGACAGGTAGAGCTCGACCGTCGTGCCGACGCCGACCGTGCTGGTGATGGCGACCGTGCCGCCGGATTGCTGGGCAAGCCCGTACACCATCGACAGGCCGAGACCCGTGCCCTTGCCGACCTCCTTCGTGGTGAAGAACGGCTCGAGGACGCGGCTCAGGATCTCCGGCGGCATTCCGGCTCCCGTGTCGGCGACCGAGATCACCACGTAGTCGCCGCGACCCAGATCCGTGACGCGTCCTTCCTCGACCGTTTCGTTCCGGGTCGACAGCGTCAGGACGCCGTTCTCCGCCATGGCGTCGCGGGCATTGATGCACAGATTGAGAATGGCCAGTTCGAGCTGATCCGGGTCGACCATGGCCATCCACAGATGCTCCGCCAGATCCCGCTCGATCCGGATGACCCCGCCGAGGGTGCGGGTCAGGAGGTCGTTCATGCCGCAGATGACCTGATTGACGTCCACCGTCTGCAGCCTGAGGTCCCGTTGCCGGCTGAAGCTCAGGAGCCGCTGGGTCAGGGATGCGCCGCGCTCCGCCGCGTATGTCGCGTTCTGGAGAAGCCTCGTCAGGCGCGGATCGTCCGGCGCCCGCCGGGAGGCGAGGTCGAGGCTGCCCAGGACCGCCATCAGCAGGTTGTTGAAATCGTGCGCGACCCCGCCGGCCAGGGTCCCAAGGGCCTGCATCTTATCGGCCTGCCGCAGGCGGAGCTCCATGACCTTCCGTTCGGTGATGTCCCGTTCGATGGTGGCGACATTCGTGACGGATCCCGCCTCGTTGAGGATCGGGATGTGGTTGACCAGAAACCACTGCGATGTGCCGTCAGGGCCGTAGCGCTCCTCCGTGCGCTCGCTCGGCTGGCGCGCAATGACCGCCTTCCTCTCGGCCTCTTCCGCCGATTGTGCCTGCTCGGGCGAGGCAAGCTCGCTCTCCTTGCGGCCAACGCAGGCTTCCGGCGGAAGATCGAGGCTTCTGGCCTTGCTGGTGTTGAGGCGCACGAAGCGGCCTTCGAGATCCTTGAAGGAGATCTGGTCCCCGGTGCTCTCCATCAGGCCGCGCAGAAGGGCGCGTTCCGTTTCGAGTTCGCGGGCCAGCAGGCGCCGCTCGTAGGCCGATGCCACCATGCTGGAGAGGGCCGCGGGATCCCAGGGCTTGGGAACATAGGCCATGATCCGGCCCTTGTTCACGGCGCCGATCACGGCCTTGAGGTCGGCATAGCCGGTCAGGAGGATTGCCTCGGCATCGCTCCGGTGACGCGCCCGCGCCAGGAATTCGTCGCCCGGCATTTCCGGCATGCGCTGATCGGAGATGATGATCGCGATGTCGGGCTCGTGCTCGATGATGTCGAGCGCCTTCAGGGGCGACGTGGTCGAAAGGACCCGGTAGTCGTTCTCGAAAAGATCCTCGAGCGCGACAAGGATGTCCGGCTCGTCGTCGACGACCAGGATCGTGCCGTTCCTTGTAGGGTTGTCGCTCGACAGCGTCATGCGATGCTCTGCCTTGGGATCGTGATGATGAAGCTCGTGCCTCCCGAGGGGCTGGAATCCACGGTGATCGTGCCCTTGTGGGCCTGAACTACGCTATAGGCGATTGCAAGGCCAAGTCCAGTTCCGGCCCCGACAGGCTTCGTCGTGAAGAAGGGCTCGAAGATGCGCTCGCGCAGCTCCGGCGGTATCCCCGGGCCCGTGTCGCTGATCCTGATGGTATAGCTTGTGTCGTCGCTCGATGTTTCAATATCGATGGCGCCGGTTCCGCTGATCGCGTCCGCGGCATTGCCGATGATGTTCATGACCACCTGGTTCAGGAGGGCGGGCGAGCAGTAGAGGTCCGGCACGGCGTTGTAGTGCCGGCGGACGTCGATGCGTGTGCCGAGCTTGTGGCCGAGGAGTGCCACGACGGTTTCGATCGATTCCCGAACGTTCACGGTCTGGAAATCGCCCTCGTCGAGCCGGGAGAAGCGCCGCAGGTTGAGAACCAGCTCCTGGATCCGCCCCAGGCCCAGCTTCATGGCCCCGACCCGTTCGATGCACTTGTTGATGGGCCGCTCCAGCCCCGCCTCCGGAGGAAGCCGCGTCGCGACGTCGGCAAGCACGCGTTCGACGGTGCCCTGGTGTGCCAGGATGAAGGCGAGGGGATTGTTGATCTCATGGGCGATGCCTGCGACGAGCTCGCCGAGGGAGGCCATCTTGGCGGCCTGGACGAGCTTGGACTGCGTGTCCTTCAGGCGGTGGTTCGCCTCCTCCAGCTCCCGATTGGCCCTGGCCAGGGCTTCGGCCGAGGCGGCTTCCGCCCTTGCGCGCTCGAAGGCGAGCTCGCGCTCGCGCAACTCCGCCTCGATGCGCCAGTTCTCGTCCTGCAGCAGCTTGCGGCGGACCAGGGCACGGATCCGGATCCGCATGACATCGGCATCGGCGCTCGTGGGCACGATGTCGTCGGCACCTGCGGCAAAGGCCTTGGACAGCATGTCTCCGCCGTCGTCGTTGCCTAGCCCGACGATGGAGAAGCTCGATACCTCCATGCCCGGAAGGGGAGCAAGTCCGCGATAGGCGTTGAGCTGCCGGCAGAGATCCAATCCGTCGAAGGTCGGGCTGAGGATGTTGACGAGGACGCAATCCCAAGCCGTGCTCGGAGAGCCGATCTGCCGGAGAGCCTCGGCCGGCTCCCGGGCCAGGGTGACGGCATAGCCCTCGCGGGAGAGAAGGTCCTGCAGGTAGGCCTGTCGGGTGGGGCTGTCGTCGACGATGAGGATGCAGGCCCTGCGGAACGTGCTGAAGCTCGGCGCCTCATGCCCTTCCTGGGCCTCCGCGACGGGAACGGAGCGCCGGCGGAGCAGGGCGCGGATCCTCAGGATGATGAGTTCCTGCTCGGCGGACTTGGAGATGTAGGCGTCCGCCCCGCTCTCCAGGCCCTGCCGCTCGACGGTGCGCTCCCGCGCTTCCGTGAGCATGATGACCGGGATGGCCCGCGTGCGCACGTTCAGGCGCATCTGGCGCGTCAGCTCATCGCCGTTCATGCCCGGCAGGTGATAATCGGCAATGACGAGATCCGGGAGCTTCTCGTTCAGGCCGTCGAGGGCAGCCTCCGCGGTCGCCTGCCAGCTGACCCTGAAGCCATTGGTTTCCAGGACATACCGGAGCTGAAGGGCCTGCGTCTCGGAATCCTCCACCAGGAGAATGTGGGCTGCCTGCGTCCCAGGACCCACGCTCATTCGCCATCTCCTCGGGTCAGGCGCAGGAGCCTCGGCCCGATCAGGTCCAGCGGCAGGCTGGCGCTGACGCCGCCCATGCGAACGGCGGCGGCCGGCATTCCGTAGACGACCGCCGTGCTTTCGTCCTCTGCCACCGTGTATCCTCCCGCTTGGCGCAGTTCGAGGATGCCCTGTGCTCCGTCCTCGCCCATCCCCGTCAGGATGACGCCCAGGCCTCTCGATCCTACCGTCTTGGCCATGGATTGGAACAGCAGCGTTGCAGACGGTCTCTGGCTGGCCAGCGCGGGAGAGGCGCTGATCTGCAGGGTTCCTGCCGGAGACAGCAGAAGGTGGCGGTCGCCGGGCGCGACGTAGACCTTGCCCGGGGCGGGGATTTCCTGGTCGCGCGCCACGCGGACCTCGAGCGGCATGAGCCCGTTGAGCCAGGAGGCGAAGCCCTCCATGAAGGGCGCCCCCATGTGCTGGACGAGCAGGATCGGAATGGGAAAATCGGCCGGGAAGGCGCCCAAGACCTTCGCCAGAGCCGGCGGGCCGCCGGTGGAGGCTGCGATTCCCATGATCGAGGGCCGGAGGGGCGATCTTTCCCAGTCCCGCTTCTGCACCAGCGCGGGTTGAGCGTTCGGACGCCAGGCGAAGGAACGCTGTCTGACGACCGGAACCTGGCTCATGATGTAGAGCTGGGTGCAGATGGTTTCGGCAATGCCGTCGAAGCCTGCACTGGTCAGGCCGACGGGCTTCTCCACGACCGTGAGCGCTCCGGCGCGAAGCGCGTTCATGGAGATCTTGAGCGACTCGTCCTCGACGCTGCCGGCGATCACGACGATCGGGGTCGGGTGGTCCGACATGATCCGGCGCGTCGCCTCAAGCCCGTCCATGCCGGGCAGACGGATATCCATGGAGATCACGTCGGGCTGGACGCGGCCGATCTCGCGCAGCGCCTCCTCCGCGGAGCCGACCGCTGCGGCCACGACCAGGCGCGGATCGCGGGCGATGATGTGGACGAGAAGCTGCCGCACGACGAGGGAATCCTCGACCACCATCACGCGGACAGGGACTTGCGACGTACTTCTCACAGCAACTGCCCGATCGTTGCCAGCAGTTCGCGCTGGTCGAACTTCTGTTTGGTGATATAGGCGCTCGCACCGAGATCGAGACCCCTGCGCACGTCCTCAGGATCCGCGCGCGACGTCATCAGGATCACGGGTATCGATGAAATGCGCGCATCGGCCTTGATCGCCTGCAGGAGACCGAAGCCATCCATGCGCGGCATCTCCACGTCGGCGACGACGAGATCCACCATGGTTTCTCCCGAACGCAGCACGTTCAACGCGTCGATTCCGTCGACGCTGAGAAGAACCTGATAGCCCTGGGCCTCGAGGATGCTCTTCTCGAGGGTGCGGGTCGTGATCGAATCGTCCACCACGAGGACGGTCGTGGCATGTCGCTCCTTGTCGGGAGCCCATGCCGAAAGTCCCATTCCTCCGGCAGCGAGGCGACTCTCGTTGCGCACCCAGTGGTCGATCAGGAGTTCGGGATTCAGAACGAGCGCCGGCATCTCGTCTTCCATCAGAACGGTGCCCGAAACCATCGCGTCGAGGCCGATGGCCTCGACATCGTTGACGAGCATGGTGCGGACGTCGTGAAACGCATTGACCGCGAAGGCGCAATGGCGTGCTCCATGTCGGACGAGCACAGCCTTCACGTTTCCGGCCTCGATGGGAATCTGGGCATTCGGAGATCCTGTCAGTGCCGCCAGGGCGATAACAGGTATGACAACGTCCTGCCCCCTTACCTCGATCCGAATGGTCGGGCGTCCTTCCACACTTTCCAGCGATTCCGCGCGCAGCCGGAGCAGGCGTTCGACCGCATGGGACGGCACGCCGTACATGCGATCCTCCGCCTCGACCAGGAGGAGAGACTGGCGTGCAGCCGTGAGAGGGACATTCAGCAGAACCTCTGTTCCCCAAGGGAAGCGCGGCCGCATCAGAACCGATCCGTGCAGTTTGCGGGCCGCCTCGGCCACGACGGAGAGTCCCATGCCGCGGCCTGAGAGGCGGTCGACCTCGTCAGCGGTCGAGAAGCCGGGGGTGAAGACGAGCGAGAGCAGTTGGTCGAGCATGGGCGGCATCGCATCTTCCGCCCTGGGCGCCAGGAGGCCGCGCCCGATGGCGACCTTTTCGATCCGCTGGAGATCGGGGCCTCGGCCGTCGTCCCGGATGCTGACAGCCAGGCGGCCGCCCCGGGAAGCGAGCTCGAGAACGATCTCGGCCCTCTCGGGCTTCCCTTTGCCTGCGCGTTCCGGCGCCGGCTCCACGCCGTGGCTCACCGCGTTGCGCAACAGGTGCATGATCGGATCCTTCAGCGCCTGCAGGACCCGGCGGTCGACCTGAAGGTCGAGGCCGATGGTGCGCACATGCACGTCGCGACCTTCCTCCCGGGCGATTTCGCGCACCATATGGCCGAAGCCGCCGAAGACCGTTTCCGCCGCGACCAGCGAAATCCGGTCGATATCGTCCCGGAGCTGGCGTGCGGCCTGATCGATGGACCAGGAGGATTGCTTCCGGCTACGGGCAAGGGCCGAGAGCTTGCGGAACAGAGCTTTCAGATCCTGGTCGAAATCCCGCAGGCGAGGCGTTGCGGCACCCGTCGTCCGTCCGGTGCGCTCTGCTGCGGATCCCTTTCCCGCAGGCGCCGTTGAGACGAGCTGGGCATGAAGCGCGTCCCAGCCGCGCCGGAGGCCGCGCACCTCGACCTCGATCTGCCGCAGAGTGTCGTCGAACGCCTCGTCGTCCTGCAGCTCCGCCACGAGGGCGTGCATGGAGCTCGAAAGCTGCTCCATCTGTTCGGCGGCAACGCGGAGATAAGTGCCGGCACCCGCATCTGCGGGCGGGGTTGCGTCAGGCTTCGGCGGATGGTCCTTCCGCTCCTCCGCCTTCTGGGGAGGAGGTGCCGCAGGCCGCTCCCCGGGCGAAGTCGACTTCAGCGCCTGCAAGGCCGCCTCCGCCGACGCGGAACCGGCCGGTCCGGAGGATTCGGCGACGAGATCCTCGATGGTGTCGAGGCTCAGGCGGACGGCCGCGATCGTAGGCTTGTCCAGCTCCTGCCGTCCCTCCAGGATCCGCGAGAAGAGGGCCTCCAGGTGATGGGCCACCTCTTCGACCGCCGGCAGGTCGACGGCGCGGGCCGCCCCCTTGAGGCTGTGGGCGCGGCGGAACACGTCCGCCATGTCGATCGTGCTTCGGTCCGCGCCATCGAGGGCCGACCGGATCGCATGAAGATGCTCCCGATGCTCGACCTCGAAGGCTGCCAGCAGCTGTTTGCGGATATCCGTCACGATACGCGGTTCTCCGGTCCTGCGCGATCACAACCGATAGCGTTCGACGAGCCCGAGCAGCTGCTGCGAAAGATCCGAGAGGTTGGCCGCAGCCATATCGAGCTGGCGCGTTCCCGCCGCCGTCTGCTGGCTCGCCTGACGGATGTTCTGAAGGGCGCCCATGACCTGCTCGATGCCGAGCTGCTGCTGGTTCGTGGAGGCCACGATCTGCTGGAAGGTCTGAACGCTCTCCTGAACGCGGGTGGAAATCTCGGTGATCGTCTGCTGCGTCGTGTCCGTACGCTCCTTGCCGGCCGAGACGCGCTTCACGGCCTCCTCCGTCAGCATGACGGACGAGTTGATGCCGCGCTGGATGTCGCCGAGGATCGACCGCACCTGGGTGGTGGCATCCTTGGCCTGATCCGCGAGAACCTTCATCTCGGACGCGACGACGGCGAAGCTGCGGCCGTTCTCGCCCGCCGCTGCGGCTTCGATGGCCGCGTTGAGGGCCAGAAGATGGGTGCGTTCGGAGATGTCGTTGACCGTGGCGATGATCTCGCCGACCGCCTGCGTCTTCTCGCTGAGGGCGACGATGTTCTCCGCGACGGTCTCCGCCTGCTCCCGGATGGCATCCATCGCGCGCGCCGTCTCATCGACCGCCTGCAGGCCGGAAAGGCTGGTCTGAGCCGTCGCTTGGGCCGAGGCGATGACCTCCTGCGCCCGCTTGCCGATCTGGGCGCCCGCATGGGTGATCTCGTCGACGGTGGCGGCCGTCTCCTGGACGGCGGCGAGCTGTTCCTCAACGCTCGCGGCCTGCTCCTGGGTCGAGGCGCGGATCTCCGCCGCGGCGGCATTGAGATTTTCCGTGGCCTCGCGGCTCTGGCGCGCCAGCTGGCGCAGGCCCTCGACCATGCTGTTCAGGGTTCCGCCGAGGCGTCCGATCTCGTCGTTGCCGGTCATGGCGGTCTGACCTGCCAGGTCTCCTCGTCCGACCCGCTCCACGAAAGCCATGAAGGCGTTGAGGGGATTGGAAATCGAAGAGCGCAGGGCATAGGTGATGAGGACGCTCAGCAGAGCGACGCCTGCAAGGGCGAGCGCAATCGAAAGCCGGCTCTGCTCGTAAACCTCTCCGACGCGCTGCTGCCCAACCGCGATGGCCTGGTTGACCAGGTCACGTGTTTCCTCGAGAGTCCTGTTCCAGGCACTGCGGCTGGTGTTCAGGGCGTTCTGGGTCGCCTGGGCTGCGGCGAAATCGCTGTTCTGGAGCGCCGTGAACTGCTGTTCGGTGGCGGATCGGATCCGGTTCAACTCGCCGTTGGCGGAATTGAGAAGCTCCGCCGTCCGCCGCCAGGCGTCCGCCCGTTCGTTGGTCACCGAACGAACCGCAAAGCTGTTGGTCGCGGCAATGGCCTGCGCCAGAGCCGCCTCCGTCGAAGCGGCCAGCCGTCCCCACTCCGCGATCAGTTCCTCGACATTCGCCTGCTGCTGGCCGAGCGCGCGAAGAAGATAGCGCGACAGCACCTCCTCCCGCACGGCGCGCATTCGGTTCTGCTGCTCGCCGACCATATCGATCTGCCGCATCGTGGAGAGATCGCGCGAGACGATCGTTTCCGTGGTCCGGCGAACATCCTCGAGCTGGGAAATCGTGTAGAGACCGAGCCCGACCATGAGGGCAACGATGACGGCGAAGCCGAGAAGAATGCGATTCGCGATCGAGACCGTCACATTAAACTCCAGGGGCAGGGGAAGAGGACAGGAAGGGGTGAAGCAGGCGGTCGACGTCGAGCAGAGATAGGACTCGCTCCTGATCTGCAAAGCCGGATGCCGCCTTGGCATAGCCCATGACGGCATCCTTCCGGAAATCGCCGGTCGTCTCGGATGCGAGACGGGTGACGTCCGCAACCTCGTGAGCGCGATCGACGCAAAGGGCGACTCGCGGCTGCTCCCGGCGGAGCAGCACCAGGTGGCGGTTCGCTCCATCCGTGTCCGAGGGGCCCTGTCCGAGGGCGGCGCCAAGGTCGATCACGCTCACCAGATGACCGCCGCGGCCGAGCACCCCCATGAGGGCCGCAGGGCCGCCCGGGACCGGCATGGGAGGCCGGAAGGGAAGGATTTCGGCGATCCTGTCGAGCGGAATGCCATAATGTTCGTGTCCGGCGCCGCAGATCAGGACACGGGTCACATCCGCGACAGGCTCCGTGCGGTCGCCGGGTCTGCTGGCGAGGCGTTCGGTCCTCTCGTCGAGAATGAAGCGTGCCCTCTCTTCGGCGGACAGGAGCCTTGTCCGGTCGAGCTGCCTGAGCTTGCGGCGCAGGGATTTTGCCATGTCAGCCCCTCCGCTCGGCCAGTGTGACCGCCTGGAGATGGACCCGGATGAGGTTGCGCAGGTCCTTGGCCGTCAAGCCGTCTCCTTCGGTGATGGCATGGTCGTCGGGCAGGGTGCCCGCGATGAGGGCCGCGTTCGCCATGGCACGCCGTCCGGGTCCGGAGCGCCCGTCCGCCAGGAGCAAGAGTCCGAGGTGGTAATGAGCCATGGCAAAGCTCTTATCCAGATAGATGCAGCGACGGAAGGCCTTCTCGGCCTCGGCCGGGCGTTTCATGGCCTGAGAGATCAATCCTTGGTAAAAGTGGAGGGCGACACTCAGGGGCTCGTCGACCAAGGCCTTCCGGGCCAGGGCATCGGCCGCTGCAAGCTCTCCGGCATTGGCCTTGGCCCTGACCGCGGCCAGGATGTCCCCCGCGGGCTGAGCCGGGCGGGCCGGAGCCTTGGTCCCTACGGCTTTGGTGGGGGAGGGGCCGGAACTCCTGGTCCCCCGGTCCGGCGGAGGGGGTGGGGAGGAAGGCGGCGGCAGCTTCGGAAGCCAGACGGACGGCTCCTGCGTCGGCGCCTCCGGCGGTGCGTCGGGGGCTTGGTATTCCCCGGAACGGCGGCGGTAGGCCACGGTTCCCGGCAGGCTCACGGCCTGCATCATCGCCGAGAATGACGGATTGGGCTCGGCGTGCCCCACGAGCATCCAGCCGTCGTCCAGAAGGCAGTTGCGCAGGGCGCCAACGACCTGGTTCACGGTCTCGGGGTGAAAGTAGATGAGGACGTTGCGGCACAGAATCAGGTCGAATTCGGTGAATTGGAGGGGAGATGTGCCGTCCAGGAGGCTGAGCAGGTTGTGCTTTTCGAAGCGCACGAGGGACCGGAATTCCGGCTTGAGCTGCCACTGCTCGCGTTCCATGGGCAGGAAATACTCGGCTCGTTCCTCCGGCGGGATCGAGCGGAGGGCCCATTTGCCGAACCTCGCCTGCCGGGCGGTCACGAGAAAGTTCTCGTTGATGTCCGTTCCGACGATGCCGATGCGCCAGTTTTCCAGCTCGCCGCCCAGAAGCTGCCTGACGAGGATCGCGAGCGAATAGGGCTCCGCGCCGGTTGCGCAGCCGGCGCTCCAGATGCGCAGGCGCCGCTCGGGGCGCTTTCGCTCAACGATCTCGGGCAGAATCGTCCTGCGCAGGGCCGCGAACTGCTCCGCATAGCGGAAGAAGAACGTCTCGCCGATGGTGATCTCGGTCTCCAAGCGCGCCCATTCCACCGGTCCGGACGCCGGATTGCGGAGCAGGTCCAGGTATTGCGAGCAATCGCGCAGGCCGGTCGCCTGAAGGCGGCGGCGCACCCTCTCCCAGAGGAGGTCGTCCTTGTCCTGGTAGTAGAAATGGCCCGTGCGCTCGATGACGAGGCTTTTCAGCCTGGGGAAGCTTGCATCGAGGGGAAGGCCGGGGGCCGGTCGCGCGGCCATCAGGCCGGAACCGTCCACTCGTTCAACCGGGATTGCGCATTCCGGCCCAGTTCGTCCAGAACCTGCTTCTCCTCGGCGAAGAGGACGCGCTCCAGCGACAGAAGGTGGACCAGGCGGCCGTTTCGGTCGATCTCGGCCTCGACGCAGCCATTCAGGCTGTTCTCCGGCCTGACGGGGGAGAGCTGAGCTTCGCCGACATCGGTGACGTCGAGGACCCGATCGACGAGAAACGCCGCGGGGCCCGAATCCGTCACCTTGTCGATCAGGATAAGGTGACGATAGAGATCCGCCTCGGTGGCTCCCTCGCGCCTCTGAAGACCGAAGAGAACGTCCAGCCGGACGACCGGAACCGCCGCGCCGCTCAGGTTGAAGAAGCCGGCCACGGGCCGGGGCAGGCCCGGCGGATGCCAGAGGCGCGGCAGCGGCAGAAGTTCCTTGACGGAATGCCTGCGCAGGGCGCAGGCGATGCCGCTCACATCGAAGAGTATGACCTGCAGGCTCGCCATTGCTCACGTTCTGATCGGTTCGGCGGGGGGAGGGCTTGCGCCTCGTGCGGCGATATATTGGGCGCCGACGCGCGGCCTGCAATGTCCGGCAAGGCGGATCCCGGCCGTCGGGTCAGCGAGGGGGGCGCAGAGCGTCCTGGACGGCGTTGAGCCCGACATTCGCCTCCTCGGAGAAGCCGGTACGCTGGACCGCGCGAAAGATCTGCTCGGCGTCCCGATAACGGCCAAGCTTGAGATAGGACCACCCCTTGATCAGCATCAGGTCGTTCTGCTCGGGAACGATCCGCCCCCGCTCGTCGAGGGACAGGATGGCCTCCACGTAGCGTCCGTCCCGGTAGGCGGCGACGGCCCGTTGAGCCAGGATCGTCGCTTGGAGCTCAACCCGCCGCTCCGTCGTCTGCGGGGCGGCGGCTGCCGCGATGGCGGCGTGGGAGGTCAGGTCCTTGCGCAGATAGGCGAGGGTCTTGCCATAAGCCGCCTCTTCCCGGGTGCGGGCGCCGCCGTTCCGAAGGGCCTGATCGAAGGCGGCAACCGCTTCGAGGGGGCGGTTGATCTCCATGAGGCACCAGCCGAGGCTCAGCGCGGCATCGGCGGACAGGTTGCCGGGGCTGCGCGTGACGGCGCAGTTGCGCCTCGCGCCGGTCCTGACCTGAACGGGGGCGCTTGGTCGCGATACCGTCTCGTAAACGACGGCGGGTGCCGCCCGGCTTACGACGGGAGCTGCGCGTGATGCCCCTACGGACACCTGCTCCACGGTCCGAACCACGGCCTCCGGCGCCGTCTCGGGCGGGGGCGGAACGATGGGCTGCGGGACCGCCGCCGCCCGTCCCGGGTTCCGGCCTGCGGCAAGATCGGCGATGCGTTGGGAGCGGCCGCGCCACCGGGAAACGATGGCATTGAAGCCTGCACGGTCCCTCAGCCGCTGGGTCGCCAGGGCAAGGCCATAGGCCGAGGCTTCGTCATCGGCGTTCCAGCCCAGGGCGGTCCTGAACCATTGCCGGGCCGTCGGGATCTGTCCGGTATTGTACGAGTACCAGCCCAGGGCCTGAGCCCCGTCGGCATGGCGCTGCTGGGTGACCACGGGCACGATTCGCGTGACGACGGGAGGATCGAGACGCGGCGGAGGATCCTGGCTCAAAAGCGCCGTCGCGATATTGAGATAGGCCTTCATGGTGTCGGCGGACTTGTCCCGCCACTCATAGGCGAAAGCCTCGGCCTCCGTGAGCCGGTTGAGGGCGCGGAGGGACATGGCATAGCCCTCCGCCGCCTTGGGGCCGCCATTGCGGTCGAGGGCGGTCTTGAACCAGTCGAGGGCCTTCGCGGGATTGTCGTGGTGATAGTTGTACCACCCGAGCAGAAGCGCATTTCCCGCCCCGCTCTCATTCTCGGCGAGCCGCGCAACGACCGCGAGGTCCTCCGCGGCGGCAGTCTGTTTGCTGTCGGCCGAGGCGCGCTCGACCCGGCGGCGGGCGAGCTCGTCGCGAACGGCGCCGAAATCGTCCGTGCCCGCCCGCTCGAACCGCAGAAGATCCGTCACCTGCTCCTCGGGGAGGAGTTCCAGGGCCTTCTGGAGCGTGCCGAGGCGTTCGGCAGGATCGGTGCAGTTGGTGAGCAGGTAGGTGTAGACGTCCTTCGTCCGGCCCGGCTGGTCGGTCTTGGCGAAGGCCTCGGCGACACGCCAGAGGATATCGACATTGGCGCAGGTCAGCAGGCTCGGGGCATCGGTCGCGACGCTCAGGACGGTCCGCCACTGCTCGCTGTCGGACGCATTGATCAGGCGTCGGCGCGATTCCGCGGTTTCGAGGGCCGTCAGCAAGTCCTGCGGCGGCTTCCATTGCGGGTCCGAGCCTTGGCGCTCCGCAATGGCGGCCCGCATCTCGGCAAGGCGGCCCTCCGTATAGAGGTTCCACAGCTGATCCAGCAGGGGATCCTTGGGAACGACAGGTCCTGCGGAAAGCTGCGAGAGATCGCCGGGGGGCGTCCAATTGGGGTAGAGCGCGCGGAGACGGGCGATCTCCGCATCGACCCGGCGCGTATCGCCCTGCGATGCGAAATAGCGGAGCGCGGATTCATCGACCTGCGGCGTGGAACCTGCAGGAGGAGAACCTGGAGAGCTGCTTGCCGGGGCAGGGGCTGCCGGATTGGGCGCCTGAGCATTGCCGTCGCCGAACTGCTGAGCGAGGGCCGCGAAGCCGAGGCCGACGACCGCAATCGCTATGGCGCCACGAGCTAAAGGCATTGCGGATACTTTTCACCAATCAGCGACATCGACAACAGGTACAGGGTCGACGGGTAGTAGAGCTGTGGTTTGAACTCCTTGAGCGCTTGCGGAACGGGCGTTCCGTCGAGCGCACAGGACAGGACCGCGGACAGGGCGACATAGCCTTGGTCCGTCAATCTTTCCCTGACGGCACCCGTCAGGACATTGACGACGGCCACACCTTCGTTGTTCGCCGACCAGCGCTGATTGAGAGTTCTGAGCCACTCCACATTCGTCATTCCCGCTCTCAACAGGTAAAGCGGTATCCTTAACGAGTTGTAACCAAACTCCGGCGGAAAGCCCTCTGCGGGCTGGGTTTGCAGCCTGCTGCGCACCGAAATCCAGTCGGCCGGGAGATTCGTCCTGCCGGACGTCGCCTGACGGAGCAGCGAAAGGCCGCTTCGGGCAACACCGGCCCAGTCGTATTCCGGCGCGAGGGCGGCCAGCGTCGGAAAGGCTTCGAAGATCCAGTAGGACAGGTTGATCACAGGTCCGTCGGTCCTGTCATCCTCGCCGAAGCCGCTGGACGCCGGGAGGAGAAGGGTCGATCCGCTGGTGCGAAGGAAGGCGTTCTTCCCGATGGCCTTGGCGAGCTTCTGCGCGGCTGCCGTGTAGCGCGGCTCGTTCCAAAGCACCCCCGCCTTGGCAAGAGCGTAGGCGATCAGAATATCGCCGTCCGTGGCATTGTTCGGGTCCGACACCCGGGGCCGTGCCGAAGGATCCCATTTCCAGACGGAGAGGCCGTCGTCACGGATCAGGAACTCGGTCAGGGTGAAGGTCCAGATCTTCTCGAACGTTCGCCTGTCCCCGGCGGCGTAGGCGAGGAGCAGGCCGTAGCCCTGTCCCTCGCTGTGACTGATGTTGCCGTTCGCGTTGTCGACGACGCGTCCGTTGTCCTCGACGAAACGGGAGCGATAAGCCTCCCAGTCGGAGGAGGAGACCGTTCCCGTCATCCTCAACTGCTCGATGGTTGCCCCGTGCAGCGGCTGCATGGCCGCGGCCAGAACGAGAAACGCGGAGGCGAACCGAAGACGGCGAAACGAAGCATGAAGGAGACTCATCATGAGCGGCGTCCGAGCCGGCTCAGGAGCACATAGGTCGCCGCTCCCAGGAGGGTGCAGCATGCCACCATGAGAAGAGCATATTGAAGGATGTTGATGGACATCCAGTTCGCCGCGACGAGCCTCAGGTTCCAGAACGAGAGAGGCAGCGTCTGAACGAAGATGAAATCGTCGATCGGCTGGACCGCGAGCTTCTCCTCGCTCGGCTCGAGGGCCGCGGCGCGGCCCGCCACCTGGGACCAGAGCATCGGAGCCGCGAGCCGCGCCGTTTCCTGCGCGAGGGATTCCTCCGTTCGAGCCGTCACCAGGGTCCAGGTGCCTGCTCCCTCCGTCCGGTTCTGCGCCAGCAGCAGGGTGGAGCGCTGAGGCGGCTCGTAGGCGAGGCTGCCCTTGTCTTCCAGGCTCAGCGAGGCGAGGGACAGGTTGAAGGTCCGCTCCATCCAGTCTTTGAACGAGGCGATGGTCTGTTGAATGATGCCGCGCCGCTGGATGCTTTCCGACCAACGCCTGCGGACTTCGTCCGTGGAGTTCATGTCGGACTGATCGAGCACCATCCGGCTCATGGTGGGGTCATATTGGGTGCTTGCAACCTGCAGACCCTGGCTCTCGCTGCGGCTCTCCGCGGCGCCGGACGGCGCCAGCCGACCCGGCGAGGGAGTCGACTGCCAGATCATCCTCAGATTCTCCGACACGTTGACCCGATCGAGAAGACCCGCGGGAAGCTGATCAATGGCGCCGACGAAGACTACGGACCGGTCGCTGAGCGACGCGGCATTGGCGAACTGCGCACGTACGGGAGCGCCCGAATCCCGCGCCATGCGGGCGAGGAGCGTGCCCGAGGCTGAATAGGTGAGGGGATCGGGACGCGCCAGCACGAAGGTGGCCGGGAAATCCCCATAGGGAAAACCGCCGGAGCTGAGCGCTGCGAGATCGGGCTCGCGTCCGATCCTGCCGAAATTGGGGATGTTGAGCGACGTGCTGTCGAAGAGAACGAACCGGTTCATCTCCGACAGGGTTTCGCCGGGAGCGCAGCGCTCATCCGCATCCGTCAGGAGCACGGCTTCCAGCGAGAGGTGGTTGATGCCCGCCTCGAAATTCCGCATCGGGACCCTGATCTCCTGCCGCCGGAAGACGCTTCCGCGCGAGGTGATCGTCATGGTCGAGGCGATCTTGCCGTTCACGTAGATGTCGAAGTGACTGCCGGGCTTGACCATCGATGTATGCGCGGCATCGAGGGACAGGGTGGCTTCCCCGTAATCCGTCGCGTAGAAGTCCGACGGGAGATTGATCGCGAAGCGCGCCCGGAACCGCCGTCCCGAAAACTCCTGGGTGGGGATGCCCATATCCGCGAAGCGGATGGAGCGCCGGCCCAACGTGGTCGGCACCTCCGGCCAGTGCCAGCTCGCGGTATCGATCGTGGTGCGGTCCAGGACGCGTCCGTTGAAGGCCGCTCCTCCGACGATGTTGATCGCGGTGTCGAGGTCGTTCCAGGTCGGGCCCGTGACGACGAGGGACGGCATGGAGGATGTGCCGTCCTGCATCATGATCGCGAGGGGCTGCACTGCCGCTGCTTCCGGCAGCGCGGCAACGAGGCTCCGCAGCTCGCCCGCCGTTCCCATGACGACCTTGATCGTTCCGACAGGGGATGGGCCCGGATCGGCTTCGAATACCTGGATGACCGGATGAGCGTAGCGCCCGCGCAGGGCGACCATCTGAACCAGGCGAAGGAGCCGGTCGCGGATCTCGGGCCGGTAGATCTTGGGGGCGACCACACGGATCGTCGTCACGCCCTTCTGGTCGATTCCGACCGCAGGCAGATCTTCCAGGCTGCGGAGCGTCTTGGACGAACCTTCGAAGACGAGCTTGGTGGCTTCGGCGCTGATGTCGGTCCAGAGCTCGTAGGTGGCCCGGACGGTGCAGTCCGTCCGATGACGCTGGAGCGCTTCCAGCCGGATGATATTCTGGCCGCCGCGAAGGAGACCGGGGCGGATGGGCAGAACGATCTGCTGGAATCCCTGCGAGGAGGAGATCGGAACGTTGACGACCGCTTCCCCATTGATGATCGCCCTGAGGCGCGAGGCCTCGGGCATCACCACGACGGCATTCTGATAGGCGATGGCGATGCTCGCGCGGCTCGCGGCCTCATCCGGCGTGAGATGAAAGGCCCAGCTCCTGCTGTCGTTCTCCCCGTCGAGACGGATCATCTCGAAAGGCAGGAGGGGGCGCTCGAGGCGGGCCGTGTTGCGCGGAGCGGATGCCTGCGTGGTTGCCGGCGCCGTCTGGATTGCTCCCTGAGGACGGACGGCCGGCGGCGTCGGTCTCCCGGCCTGGGGCGGAGGAGATTGGCGCGTATCCTGAGGCGCGATGTCGAACGGAGCCGCGGGCGTGCTCGAAGCCGGCGCAGCCGGTCGCGGAACGGGCGGACGGGCCGGCGCGACGCCCCCCGGCTGCATGCTGAACGGCGCTGCGGCGGGGGCTTCCTCCCGTGGCGGCGCGGCCGGCGCGGCGGGAGACGACACGGGCGGTGCCCCCGGCCGGGTGGGCGACATCGTGAAGGGGGCCGCCTGTGCGAAGGCAGGTCCGGCTCCCAAGAGGCCGAACATCGCCAGGAGGGGGATGAGGTGCGCACGCATGGCGGAGCCTACTTGACCGCCGGAACGGGCGGGATCGAAGCGCCGAAGCGCTGCAACCCGGAGAGATAGGCGAGCCCTCTGCCGGTCTGATAGATCGACACCGTGAGGAACCAGAGCGTACCGCGGAGGATGCCGATATCCTGATGCCGGCGCTTCTGGAAATGGCTCCACTGATCCGCATTGGCGAAGGCCAGGTCCGCGATGAGCCGGTGATGCTCCGGCGTTTCGGTGAGGAAACGGCAGCCGATGAGAATTCCCTTCTCGTCGATGGTCATCTTGCGGACTTCCATCGGAAGCTGGTTGATCGGCAGGTCGGAGAGCGGCGTGAATTCAAGCGTGCCGAAGGCGCCGCGTTTGAGGCCGGGCAGGGCGGATTGCGAGAGGCGCAGGCTCGCTCCTCCGACCGACACGTCCCTGACGATGCCCTCGACGACCTTGTCGCCCATCACGAACCGGCAGGGGCGATCGACGACGACGCGGTGGCTCTGGCGCCGGGTGGCGCGTTCCGACACGACCCCAAGGGCGCAGCCGGCGATGATCAGATTCAGGAAGTTCCAGGCTCCGGTCACGAGCGTGACATCGGCCTTGTAGGGCTCGGCCCAGATCCGCACGACGGTCGCGACCACGCCGAGCAGCAGGATTCCGAAGACGATGAAGTAGGGCGCCCCCAGTTCGGATACGCGGTTCTGGTTCATGACCTCCGTCTTCGCCGTCACCTTGAAGGTGGGCTTGCGGGGATTGGCGATCACGGACAGGAGGGCCGGCAGCAGGTAGAAGGTCTGGATGTACTCGTACAGATCTGAAATCCATGGCCAGCGGTAGCGGCCATAGAGATAGTTCTGCATCATGAAGTTCACCATCATGTAGGTGGACGTGTAGGCCAGGAACTCGCCCCCCGAGGCCATGAAGATCTCGAGCGAGAAGAACAGGTAGCAGAGGGGAGAGACCAGGAAGCAGAACCGGGTGAAGGGAAAGAGCCAGAAGAACGAGCTCGACATGTAGCAGAGGCGCTGCGAGATCCTCAGGCCGCGCTTCAGGGGCGGGAACCGGTAGCGCAGGATCTGCACCATCCCCTGGGCCCATCGGGACCGCTGGCCGATGAAGCTCGCGAAGCTCTCCGGCTGCAGGCCGGCGATCAGCGGCTTGTCCACATAGATGCTTCTCCAGCCCCGCGAATGGAGTTCGAGCGCGGTTTCGCAGTCCTCCGTGATGCTGAGGCCGCTGAAGCCGTCGGTCTCCTGCAGGGCTTCGCGCTTGAGAATGGCGGCGGATCCGCAGAAGAAGGAGGCGTTCCACTTGTCCAGGCCCCGTTGGATCACGCCGTAGAACATCTCGTTCTCGGACGGCATCGTCTGAAAGGTGCCCAGATTCCGCTCGAGAGGGTCAGGATTGATGAAGAAGTGGGGGGTCTGGACCAGAAAGAGGTCCTTCTCTGTGCTGAAATACCCGACCGTCTCCTCGAGGAAGCTTCGGGCGGGAGCATGGTCGGCATCGAAGACGGCGACCAGGTCGCCGGTGGAATTCTCGAGCCCGTTATTGAGGTTGCCTGCCTTCGCATGCTCGTTTCTGGCACGGGTGAGATAATTGACCCCCAGCGACGCGCAGAGGGCCTGGAGTTCGGCGCGCCTCTCCCGTGCCTCCCTGGCAAGGGCCGGATTCGGCGATTCGCATTTCTCGTCGGTGCCGCCATCGTCCAGGAGCCACACGGTCAGCTTGTCCGGGGGATAGGCCATGCCCTTCGCGGCCGACAGGGTCGTGGCCAGGAGATGGGCGCTCTCGTTGTAGCTCGGAACGAAGACGTCGACGGTCGGCAGGTTGTCCCGGTCGAGAGGCGGTGCCGTCCGTGAGCCCAGGGGGCTGGAAACCACGAACAGGCTGAGGAACAGCATCATCACGCTGTACATTTCGGCCATATAGAGCAGGAAGGCCGGAATGTAGTTCGTGAACTCGGTGATCGGCGGCAGGGTGCTGGTGGTGCGCCAGAAGACGTAGCGCAGGACGATCGCCGTACCGAGGGCCAGCGCGATGAGGCGCCAGACGCCCTGAGCCCGGAAGAACTTCAACACGATCATGCTGGCAACGACCACGAGGCCGGCAATGAGATGTGTCTGGAGGCTGATGGGAAGGGCGACGAGCAAGAAAATAAGCGCGGCCGCCACGGCCCAAAAGGCCAAGATAAGACCCTTTTGCATCAGTCCAGGTTCTCGGTTGATGTTTCTCTAAGGCATGCGGTAGGCATAGAGCAGGACATAATGAGGATCTATTACTATCTCCTCGACTGTTCTGCTTCCAATTTACGCAGCTATAGTGAACGAAGTCTGCCTGGATGTGATACGTAATAAAATTGTGGACGATTTGGGGCGCTACTGCGCCGGCGGCGGCGGGGGCACCACAGGATAGCCGGAGAGAGGGGCCGAGGGCACGTCCGGTTGGGCGGGCTCCGGCAGCACCGTATCCTTGTCGACGATGGCGCGTGCCGGCTCCACGCTCTCCTGGACAATGACGCGGCGTGCAGGGGCGAGGCTGCGGGGACCAGATCCCAGGAGACCTTCGGTTGCGCCTATGGCGAGCGGATTGATGGGAGCATTCATCTGCCCGAGATAGGCCGGCGGCGGAGGCGGGGCGCCGTAGGGGTTCCAGGCGCTCGACATGAAATAGGCCGGGATGGTGAAGGCGTACATGGTCCGCAGGAGCTGGGCCTCCGTCGCGTCTGCGTCGCAGAGGCGCAGGCGAAGCGAGATCGCCCCGTGCGTCATGAAAATGGCCGGCTCGCTCGGCTCGATCTGCTGCCAAGCGTAGAGGCACAGGTCCCCCGTCGCCGAGCGTCCCGTGGCGAAGCCGAAGGGCCCGTACTTGTTCTGCGCGTAGAGAAGCGACGTCCGCATGTCGATTCCCGGAAAGCGCTCCTCCATCTCGGCCTGGATGATCTCCGGCGTCAGGGGGCGGATCCTGAGGGTGTCGTCGATCTCGGACAGCGTCTCGGGATCGTTGACCATGCTCACGTAAAAGGCATTCTGCCCCAGTGTCATGGAGGCGGTCGAAAGGGCGATCTCCTGCGAAACGCCGTTCTGGTATCTGCGCTGCAGAACCGCGACGACCGCGGGGCCGCCTGGAGGCGGAACGATGATGGCCTGGGTAGCCGGCACCTCGCTCATCAGAGTCATGAAGCCGAGATCGGACCGTGTCGAACACCCGGCCGCTGCCAGAGCGAAGACAGTGAGAAAGGCTTTCGAGACCCTGCCGAGCCACGCCTTCGCCGCCGCACGGGAACGACCGGCACCTGCGACGTCGCGGCGGGCGCCGAAGCCTTTCCGATCCTGGGGCAGTGACTGGGGCATGAAAGCAACTGATCTGGCAGCCAAGGGAGCAGCCTGCGACGGCGTCGCGGGAGGGAGAGGCTCCTTCCGCACGGGCCAGCGCGGGGCTGTATGCTTAACCAGAGATGGCCAAACATAGTTAATGAAGCGTAACGATCGCCGACCTTGCCGGATTATTGTCCCGCAGGCGATCCGGCCATCCCTCGAGAAGCGTGCTTGACGGTGCTGTCAGGCCCTTGCAACGTAAGGCTATTTCATCGTGGCGACGATCTCCGTCAGGGCGTCGACGACGATTCGGGTGATGGCGCGGCCTTTTTCGGCGGAGGCAAGGCTTGGGTCGCCGACGACCCCGCTGCCGCCGGAAATCTCGGCCATGGTCCGGAACAGGGAGCCCCTGCCGCCGCACAGAAGGTCGTTGTTGGCCCAGTCGTGGGTCATGACGTGGCTGGGGCCGGGAATGAGCTCTCTCCTGACGCTGCCCTCGTCGATGTGCAGCATCAGGGACGTCTCGAACTCGCAGGCATGGCCGACACTGCCGAAGCCGCCCTCCTGCACTTCGGCGAGACGCTCGGCGGCGATCCGCCACCAGGTCAGGAGGCCGATGCGGCAGTCCCGGTAGCGGGAGCCGAAGGATTCCACCACGACCTGGCCGATGGCCTGGTTGCCGCCATGACTGTTGAACAGCAGAATGTTGCGAAAGCCGTGGGCCGCGACCGAGTTGAGGATGTCGGTCACATAGGCGAGCAGGGTCGCGTGCCGGACCGTGAGGGTGCCCGGAAAGTCCATGTGGTGCTCGGAGGCGCAGACCACGACCGGCGGAAGGATGAGCGCCTGATCGGGATCCCGGGCGTCGAACTCGCCGAGGAAATGAGCGCCGATGCGGGCATCCGTGTCGAGAGGCAGGTGCGGGCCGTGCTGCTCGATGGCCGCGATGTTGAGGATGACGGGGATCGAACGGTCGAGGGCGCCGATTTCGCGGCTCGTAAGCTTTTCCCATCTCATGGCTTCACCGCTCCGGCGTGGAGGGGGCAGGGCTGCCCATGGGGTTGGGCAGGTATCCGAGGAAACCTGCGATGCGCCAGCGCCCGTCGATCCGGCGGCAGAAATACTGCGTCTGCCAACGCAGGGTGACGGTGTCGCCGTCATCGAGGCGGATTGTGCCGTCGAACTTCTTTCGTGCGAGGGCGAAGTCGCCCATGATCTCGATGTCGCGCAATGTGGTGAGGGCAAAGATGGATCGGCGCAGCTCGGCGTCCGCGATCCGTCCCTTCAGCTCCTGCGCTCCGGAAAGCCACGCCTCGCGATAGCGGGCGATATCCGCGTAGGTGACGCGCCAGCTGTCCGGATTGTCGGAGAAGCGCGCATCGATGCCGAAGAAGATGTCCGGCGCGAAATCCTTGAAGTGAGCGTCCCAGTCGCCTGCCACATAGGCGTCGATGTCCCGGTGGACCAGCATCTCCCAGATAGCGTGGCGCGCCTCATCGGACGGCGGAAACGGATTGGTGTCTGGCATGGGGACGTCCTGGCTGGGTGGTTTGCTCACGTCACGAGACCGTATGGGCAAAAACGTCGCTTAACAACGCGCAGCCTGCCGGAGTACAGGTTCCATCCGGCAGGAATTCACATCGGGCTGCATTCAGCCGACACTTCCAAAAAAGAGAGGGATGATGAGCCGAACGATCGTCGTCACGGGTGGAGCCGGAGATATCGGGCAGGCGCTTTGCCGACGGTTCCTGGCCGACGGAAACCGGGTCGCGATGCTGGACCGGGACGAGGCCGCTCTCGACAAGGCCGTTGCGGCTCTCGGGTCGCCCGAGGCGCTGCTCGGCGTCAGGGCGGACGTGACCGATCTGGAATCGGTGCGGCAGGCGATGGCAGAGGCCGAGGCCCGTCACGGGGCGGTCGATGTGCTCGTCAACAATGCGGGCGGAGTCGTGAGCCCGACGCTCCGCACGACGGAAGAGGCCGATTGGCTGGCCGATATCGAGCTCAATCTCAACGGAGCCTGGCGCTGCGTCCGAGCCGTACAGGACAGCATGGTCGAACGCCGCAGCGGCGCGATCCTCAACATCTCCTCCGTCAATGGCGCGGGGATCTACGGCTACCCGGCCTACAGTTCGGCCAAGGCCGGCCTGATGCAGCTCACGCGGTTTCTCGCCGTCGAGCTCGGCCCCTACGGAATAAGGGCGAACGCCATCGCGCCCGGCAGCGTCAAGACCCAGGCTTGGAAGGAGCGGGTCGAGAAGAACCCGGAGATCTTCGAGCGCCTGAAACGATGGTATCCCTTGGGCGATATCTGCGTTCCCGAAGACGTCGCGGGCGTCGCGGCTTTCCTGATCGGGCCCGATGCGCGGATGATCACAGGCGCGATCCTGCCGGTCGACGGGGGCCTGTCGGTCGGCTCCACCACCATGGCGCGGGAATTCTGCGGGGCCGAATTCTAAGGCGTAGGCGGCACCCAGGTCGGCGGCGCGAAACAGGGTTCGCCGCGCCTCTCGAAGGCATGGCGGACGAGCTCCTCTGTCCAGACCGCCATGGGCAGCGTCCCGGCCTCGGATTGCGTCACGAACCGAAGGGCGACGGCCTCTTCGCCATCCGCCTTCGCTTTGCCTCCGGTCACACGGGCCTCGAAGACGATCGTCGTGTAGGAGACGACATCCCCGTTGTCGTAGGTGATGCGATATTTCGGGCCGCCGAAAACACCCGCGAGACGCACCGGCTCGACATGCAGGCCGGTCTCCTCCCAGCATTCCCGAACGGCGGCATCCGCCGGCGACTCGTCGGGATCGATCGCGCCGCCGATGGTCATCCAAAGGCCCGTGCCGCGCTCCTGAGCGAGGAGCAGGCGACCCTCATCGTCGAAGACGAGAACCGTGACGGCGGGCATCATCACGAGATCGGTTCCGATCCTTTCCCTCAAAGACCGAATGTAGTCGGAGATGGGCATGGGTCCTCGGTGTTCCGCGGTTTCAGTCCCCGATGGGCTGCGCTTCGGTATGGCCGTGCAGGGAGAGCAGCGTCGTTCTGATCCGATGCAGCTTCCGGGCGGAGACCGGCTGCTTCAATGAGCCCACGAGGGCCGACAGGCAATCGATGATCAGAAGCTGGCCGTAGCGGGTCCGGTTCGGAAAGTTGAAGTGAACCTCGTCGCCGGGGATCTCCAGCGGCAGCAGGATGCCCGCCCTGATGGCGAGGGGGCTGTGCGGCACGGTGACGGCGATCACCACGGCTCCGCGGCCGGATGCGATTTCGGCCGCATCGACCAGCGAATGCGGCTTGCCCGTGACCGAGAAGAGCAGAAACACGTCGCCCTTGTCGGCGATGGCGGCGAGCATGGTCTGCTTGTAGGCATCGGCCGAGGCGGTGACCGACAGCCCGAACCGGAACAGGCGGTTTTCCATTTCCTGGGCCATGAGGGCGGAACTGCCGCCGACCCCGAGACAGACAACCTTTCCGGCCCGCGCGATGGCGGATGCGGCGACGGCCAGCGCCTCGTCGTCGAGACCCGCGAAAGCGGTCGCGAGCGCGTCGACGCCGGACTGGTAGACGCGCTGCGCCGTGGTTTCCACGTCGCCTGACTGCGCTTTCCGCTCCGCCTCGATATACATGCGCCCAACGGCGAAGTCCTGGGCGAGACGGAGCTTGAAGTCGCTGAAGCCGCCGCATCCCACGCGCCGTGCGAAGCGCATGACGGTCGGTTCGCTGACCTGGGCCTGGGCCGCGAAGGCCTTGATGCTGATCCGGGTCGTGGCCTCGATGTCCTGAAGAACGAGATCCGCCACCCGACGCTCCGCCTTCCTGAGGTTGGGGACGATCTGCTCGATGCTCTCGATGAGATTGGCGGGACGGTTCATTCCGACCTCCTTGCCATGCGGTGGCGCTAGAAGCGGACCCCGAGGTAGATTCTGTCGTCGGCCCAGGTGGACCCTATCGATCCCTTGGGCGAGGCATACAACACGACCTTCGCGGGGTCCTCCCGCTCGGCCTCTGCGAAAGCCTTCTCCCAGGCTGCGACGCCGAACCCGTCCCCGGGCTTGAAATAGCCGTCCGAGAAGATCTCGATCGTCTCGACCTCCGCGCGGGGCAGATTTTCGATTTGGATCATGCGCTCGGGGACCATGAAGCCGTCGAGGCAGGGATAGCCCAGCAGCTTGGAGGCATTGTTCTGATACCCGCCCTGGGCGTTGACGATGCCGCCCTGGACCAGGTTCTCGATGTCGGGCCGAGGGACGTGGGGCAGCGCCTTCACATTGGCCTCGATGGCGCGCCGTTCGATGAGCGCCATGTCTCCGGCGTTCAATGTGTCCGCCACCGCATCGAGGGGTTGACGGGTGCCGTGCCATGTCACCCTGCGGGACATCTGCTCGCGCTTTTCCGGATCGGACGTCCTCTCGCCGATCACCGGCCATGCCTGCTGGCGCAGGATGGAGGTGATCAGGTCGAGATCCTTCTCCATGCGAAAGGTGTGCACGCCGTTGATGCGCACGCCGCTGTCCCCGACCAGGACGACCTCCAGTGTCTCGTCCTGAACGAGAACCAGGGCAAGGGCTGCCGAGATGCGCACGTTCCAGTCGGACTGCGCCTTCTCCAGGATGTTGTGGGCCTTGTATGCGCTCTCGATCCGGGCCGTGAGCGCCCGGACGATCTCATGCCCGTTCTTCGGGCCGGCGGGCGCGCTCAGCATGTGCTCGAGCGCGCCCTTCACGATCACCGCCGCATATTGGCCGGCGAGCATTCCATCGTAGCGGGTTCCCAGCCGGTCCGTGACGCCGTCGATGACGGCATAGGCGCGGCCCGGCAGGATCACGAGGCGGTCCTCGTTCATGTGAGGCGCGGATGGATCCTTCGCCTCGGAGAATGCCTCGATCAGCATGATGGCTTCGTTTCCGGCAGTCGGATCAGCGGTTCTGGAGGGCAGCCTTCCACTTGGCGATCCACTCGTCCCGCTTCTGAGCCACTTCCTTGATGTCGTAGTCGACGAGCTTGACCTCGCTGATCGGCTTCAGGCCCGATCCGGTGACGTCCTTGCGGACGGAGCGGCGGCCGATTTCGTTGACGAGCTGCTCCTGGACGGGCTTGGACAGCAGCCAGTCGATGAAGACCTTGCCGTTCTCGGCATGGGGCGCACCCTTCACGAGCGCGACGCCGTCCGCCACCGTGGAGGACCCGTCCTCCGGATAGACGATGTCGATATTGCCGCCGCCCTTCACGTAGTCGAGGGCATTGTCCTCGAGCGTCAGGCCCACGAGCGCCTCACCGTCGTTGACGTAGCGCGGAACGGCCCCGGACGAGTCGGAGAGGGTCATATTGCCGAGGATCTTGTTGTAGACGTCCCAGCCCTTTTCGCCGTGGCCGATGAGAACCGTGGCGAGCTGCTGGAAGGACGAGCCCGAGCTGTCGGCGCGGGCCGAGGAGATCTTGCCCTTCCACTTGGGGTCGCCCAGCTCCGCCCAGGTCTTGGGATACTCGGACGGCTTCAGCTCCTTGTTGTTGACCGCCATCACCAGAAGAATGCCGGTATAGGGGATCCATTCCGGGCTGACCTTGTAGTTCGGCAGCAGCGCGGCATCGTCCTTCGGCTTGTAGGTCGCCAGAAGGTCCTTGTTGTCCTCGAGCTGTTCGCCGCCGATGCTCCAGATCACGTCGGCCTTGGGCGAGGAGGACTCCGCCTTCACCCGCTTGATGATGTCGCCGGAACCGGCCTTCACCACATCGACCTTGATGCCGGTTTCCTTCTCGAACTTCGGAACCAGCGCATCGACGATCGACGCCTTGTGGGCCGTGTAGACGACGACCGACTTGTCCTGCGCCATGGCGGCGACGCTCAACGACGCGAGCAGCACGCCCGCGGTCAAACCGACTTTCAACATTCCATCCTCCCCGGATTAGGTAGCAAAGCTACGGCATGTTGATGAACCCTATAGGTTTTGTAAAGTCGGCGCCGTATAAGGCGTAGTTATGCGACAAAAGGAGTGGGGCGTGGCGGGTTTGAAGATCCAGGGGCTGGCGAAGAGCTACAGGGAGGTGCGGGTCCTCGAGAATATCAACCTCGATATCGCATCGGGAGAGTTCTTCACGCTTCTCGGTCCCAGCGGTTGCGGAAAGACCACCCTGCTTCGGACGATCGCCGGCTTCCAGAGCCAGGACCGGGGCGAGATCATCGTCAACGGCGAACGCATCGACCACAAGCCGGCCCACAAGCGGGACATCGGCATGGTGTTTCAGGACTACGCGATTTTTCCCCACCTCACCGTCGCCGAAAACGTCGCCTTCGGCCTGAAAGCCCGCTCGCTGCCGAAATCCGAGATCAAGACCCGCGTCGACGAGAGCCTCGCCATGGTGCGGCTCGAAGGTTACCAGAACCGCCTGCCGGCCGAGATGTCCGGCGGTCAGCAGCAGCGCATCGGCCTGGCCCGCGCCATGGCCATCCGCCCGACCCTCCTTCTCATGGACGAGCCGCTCTCCAACCTGGACGCGAAGCTGCGCATCGAGCTGCGCGAGGACATCCGCGACATTCAAAGGCGGCTCGGCATCACCACGATCTACGTCACGCACGATCAGGAGGAGGCGCTTGCCGTGTCCGACCGGATCTGCGTGATGAACAAGGGGAATGTGGAGCAGATCGGCACCCCGTTCGAAATCTATCGCAAGCCCTTGCGCCGTTTCGCGGCGGCCTTCGTGGGCACCATGAACTTCCTGCCGGGACGGATCGAGGGAGGGCGGCTGAGCATCGGCAGCCAGTCCATCCCGTCCCCTGCCGGAGGAATCGACGGTCCCATCGAGGTCGCCATTCGGCCGGAGAACGTCCTGCTTGCGGGAGATCCTCACCGGGGCGAGGCGATCACCCTCAAGGGCGAGGTGCGCAAGGTGACCTTTCTGGGGCGCGAGGCCCACTACACCCTCAGCACCGAAGCCGGGGAGATCGTCGCGCAGGTCGCGGATCCCGAGCGCGACTTCATCGAGATGGAAGGCCGGCCCATCGAGGTGAAGCTGCCCCTCGGCAGGGTTGCCCTCTTCAAGTCCAACGGGGACGTGGTCGAGGCGGGGCAGGGATGATGAGCAGGCGGTTCCGGTTCGATATCTGGACCTTCGTGCTTATCGGCGCGTGGGCCATTCTTCTCATCCTGCTGATCTGGCCGCTCTCGTCCATCCTGAGAGCTAGCCTTATCGACAACGAGACGGGGACCCTTTCCCTCGTCCACTACGTCGAAATCTTCACCACGAGGGTCTATCAGCGCGCCATCGGCAACACCATGATCGCCGGCTTCGGCGGCATGACGGGCGCGCTCATCCTCGGCGTGACGCTCGCCTTCGTCACGACGCGGTTCCACATCTATGGCCGCGCCGTCATCCAGACGCTCGCGGTCATCGCGCTCGTTTCACCGCCCTTCATCGGCGCCTATGCCTGGATCGTCCTGTTCGGCGCCAGCGGCGTCGTGCGCAAGGCACTGGCCGCCATCGGCATTTCCATCCCACCGCTCTATGGCGTCGCCGGCGTCATCATGGTGTTCAGCTTCAAGTTCTTCCCGCACGTGTTCCTGATTACCTCGGGAGCCCTGGCCGCCATCAACCGCTCGGTCGAGGAGGCTGCGGAGAGCCTGGGCGTCTCGCCCATGAAGCGCCTGTTCACCATCACCTTCCCTCTCATCCTGCCGGCCATCTCGGCGAGTGCGCTCCTGACCTTCGTCCTGTCCATCGCCGATTTCGGCACGCCCCGCATCATCGGACGCGACTTCAACGTCCTGGCGACGGAAGCCTTCAACCTCTACGGCGGCGAGGTCGGCGGAAATCCCGGAATGGCTTCGGCGCTGAGCATCGTGCTGATCGCCTTGTCGATGATCATCGTGTTCGGACAGCGCTGGGTGCTGCGCAAGAACGTCTATTACAGCAACATGATCAAGAAACCGGAGCGGCAGCAGGTCTCAGGGCTCAAGTCCTTGGGATTGCACGTTCTGGCCTACGGGATCGTCCTCTTCGGCGCATTGCCCGCGATCATCGTCGTGCTGTTCTCGTTCCGGCGCACGAGCGGACCGGTGTTCCAGCCGGGACTGAGCCTGCAGAGCTATGAAAAGGTCATCTCGACGGTGTCGGAACCGATCTGGAACACCCTGATCTTCTCGTCGATCGCAGTCGTCGCCATCGTCATCACGGGAACCCTCATCGGCTACCTGATCTCCCGGCGGCCGAGCTTTGCGACGGGCAGTCTTGATGCCATTCTCATGGTTCCCTACGTGGTGCCGGGCATCGTGATGGGCATCGCCTTCATCACCCGGTTCAACGACCCGCCCATTGCGCTGACCGGCACCGGGCTCATCATCATCCTGGCCATCTATATCCGCCGTCTGCCCTATTCGGCCCGCTCCGTCTCGGCGGCCCTGAAGCAGGTCGGGCCGAACCTGGAGGACGCCGCCGTGAGCCTGGGCTATTCTCCGGGCAAGGCTTTCATGAAGGTGACCGTGCCGCTGATCGTGCCCGGCATCCTGGCGGGGGCTCTCATGAGCTTCGTGACGGCCATGAACGAACTCTCCTCCTCGTTGGTGCTCTATGTGGGCAGCACGATCACGATGCCGGTCCGCATCTATCTCTCCGTCATGGACGGGGAATACGGCACGGCCTCCGCACTCTCCACCATCCTCTTGGTCATGACGGTAGCCGCAGTCTATGCCGCCTTCCATCTCTCGGGGCGCAAGGAGAGCGCCCTGCTGTAACGGCAGGTTGGTATCCTGGACCGGAAGGCGCGCGACGGGCACCCGCTGCGCGCCTTTTTCCATTCTTGTCTTGACCTCGGCCCCGTGCGGCATAAAAGCATGGTCTGCAACTTCCTTTCAGTTGCAGACGCCCGTTTCGGCGCCCCATTTCCCGCGTATCCGCGTTTCTGTGCTCCCTTCGAGCGCAGGATCTTTCTCAATCCCGGCCTCCCGCCGGGGCCACGGAAGTCTCTTTCCATGAAGTCGGTTTTCCTGCGCAACGCGCTTGTCCTGGGCATGCTCTCGGCCATCGGGCCGTTCGCCATCGACATGTATCTGCCTGCCTTTCCGGCCATCGCACGCGAGCTGCAGGTCGATGTGAGCGCGGTCCAGATGAGCCTGATGAGCTTTTTCGTGGCCGTGGCCCTGTGCCAGGTCGTCTACGGGCCGATTTCCGACAGGGTCGGCCGCAAGCCGCCGCTCTTCTTCGGCCTCGGCCTGTTCATCCTCGGCGCCATCGGATGCACTTTCGCCCAGAGCGCCGAGGCGCTCATCGCGTTCAGGTTCCTGCAGGGCGTCGGGGCCTGCGCCAGCATGGTCATGCCCCGGGCCATCATTCGCGACCTGCATACCGGAGCCGAGGCTGCCCGTCTGATGGCCACGACCATGCTCGTGTTCAGCGTCTCGCCGATCCTGGCTCCCCTGGCGGGGAGCGCCCTGTCGGAGTTCTTCAACTGGCGGATCATCTTCTGGGCCATCGCGGCCATCGGCCTGGGAGGCCTTCTCGTCGTGGCCTTCCTGCTGCCGGAGACCCACACGTCCGATCCGGGCAAGCGCGGCCTCGGTCATGTCTTCGGCACCTATAAGAGCCTCCTGAAGGACCGCCATTTCCTCGGGCTCGCCTTCATCGGCGGCCTGAGCCAGGCCAGCTTCTTCTCCTACTTGGCCGGCTCCTCCGTCATCTTCATCGAGCATTTCGGCCTGACCCCGTCCGGCTACAGCCTGGTCTTCGCCTCCAATGCGATCGCCTTCATCGGCAGCGCGCAGTTCAACAGCTTCTTCATGCGCCGTTTCGGGGCCGAGCGCGTCGTGCGCATCGCCATCACGGGCTTCGCCTGTCTGACCCTCATCCTGTTCCTGCTCACCGTCGGGGGCGTGGACAATGCCTTCGTCCTCTGGGGGCTTCTCTTCGTGTCCTTCGGCTGCCTTGGCTTCGTGATCCCGTCGACGGCGGTTCTGGCGCTGGAGAATCACGGTCCTATCGCAGGAACGGCCTCCGCCCTCATGGGGACGCTGCAGCTCAGCACCGGTGCGGTGATGATCGTGCTGGTGAGCGCCTTCTACGACGGCACCAGTCTGTCCATGGTCGGCGCCATTGCGGCCTGCGGCCTCATGGCCTTCGCCTTGAGCCGCAGAACCCTGAAGCCGGCTCAGGTCTTTCCTTAAGCGGTCCTGCTCATGATCCAGTCGCGAAAGGAGCGCACGAGCGCCGCTTCTGCCTTGGGCTCCGGATAGACCAGATAATAGGCCCCGCTGCTCAGCAGGCGCTGGGGAAACAGGATTTCCAGGCGGCCGGTCGCAAGCTCGTCGGCGATGAGGAAATGCGGGATCAGGGCAGCTCCGAGCCCCGCCGCAGCCGCCTGAGCCACCATGGCGAATTGCTCGAAGCGTGGCCCGCGCAACGGATTGCCGACCTCGACCTCGACGCTGGCGAACCACTCGGCCCAGGCGGTCGGACGGGTGCTCTGCTGGAGCAGCGTGACGCGGGTCAGATCCCGAGGCGAGCGGATGCCCTCCCGCTCGCGGTAAGACGGGCTGCACACGGGGACCGCTTCCTCGTTCATGAGATGCTCGCAGACCGCGCCCGGCCAGTGCGGCTGCCCGAAATGGATGGCGGCATCGAAGGGCTCCGCCGCGAAGTCGAACGGCACGAGTCGCACGCCGAAATTCACCGTCACGTCCGGGTGCTGCGCGAAGAATTCCGGCATGCGCGGGATGAGCCACCGCGTTCCGAAGGTCGGCAGAACGGCCAGGTTGAGCACGCCGCGCGTTCCCGAAAGGGCGATGGCCTGATGGGTGGCGTTCGACAGCTCCGCCAGCATGCCCCGCACATTGGCGGCATACATGCGGCCCACATCGGTCAGAACGACCCGCTGCCGGGAGCGCCGGAACAGGGAGACGCCGAGAGATTCCTCCAAATGTTGGATCTGGCGCGAGACGGCGCTTTGCGTCAGATTCAGCTCTTCGGCGGCTCTGGACACGCTGCCATGGCGGGCGGTCGCTTCGAAGGCGAGGAGGTTGCCCATATTGGGAAGGAAGCCGCGTCGAAGCACCAGTTCATTCCATTCGAGAATAACCTGCTTCGAAGATGTCGCTTTACATTCCGGCTGTCCAGCGCGATTTTGCCGCCCAAATTCAACAGGTTCGACCGGCGCGGCCGGCGACCGGAAGCGACGCACGAGAAGGATACTCATCATGGCTGGCGCTCAAGACCTGGCAAAACTCCAGTGGGACGATCCGCTGCTCCTCGACGATCTCCTGACCGATGACGAGCGCATGATCCGGGACACTGCCCGGGCCTATGCGCAGGACAAGCTCCTGCCGCGGGTGATCGAGGCGTATCGCGAGGAGCGCACGGACCGCGAGATCTTCAACGAAATGGGCGAGCTCGGCCTTCTCGGCGTCACCCTGCCGGAGGATTACGGCTGCGCCGGCGCCTCCTACGTGGCTTATGGCCTCGTCGCGCGTGAGGTCGAGCGGGTCGATTCCGGCTACCGCTCCATGATGAGCGTGCAATCCTCGCTGGTGATGTACCCGATCTATGCCTACGGCTCCGAGGAGCAGCGCCGGAAGTATCTGCCCAAGCTCGCCTCGGGCGAGTTCGTGGGCTGCTTCGGCCTGACCGAGCCGGATGCGGGCTCCGATCCGGGCGGCATGAAGACCCGTGCGGAGAAGATCGACGGCGGCTATCGTCTGACCGGCACCAAGATGTGGATCTCGAATTCGCCGATCGCGGACGTGTTCGTGGTCTGGGCCAAGTCGGCGGCCCATGACAACCAGATCCGGGGCTTCGTGCTCGACAAGGGACTCAAGGGCCTTTCCGCCCCCAAGATCGGCGGCAAGCTCTCGCTCCGCGCCTCGATCACGGGCGAGATCGTCATGGACGGCGTCGAGGTGGGCGAGGATGCGCTTCTGCCGAACGTGTCCGGCCTGCGGGGGCCGTTCGGCTGCCTCAACCGGGCGCGCTACGGCATTTCCTGGGGCGCTATGGGCGCGGCGGAGGATTGCTGGCACCGGGCCCGGCAATACACCCTCGATCGGAAGCAGTTCAACAGGCCGCTGGCGGCCACCCAGCTGGTTCAGAAGAAGCTGGCCGACATGATGACCGAGATCACGCTGGGTCTCCATGCGTCCCTGCGCGTCGGCCGCCTCTTCGACGAGGGGCGCCTGGCGCCGGAGATGATTTCCCTCGTGAAGCGCAACAATTGCGGCAAGGCCCTGGAGATCGCCCGCGTTGCCCGCGACATGCATGGCGGCAACGGCATCCAGGAGGAGTATCACGTGATGCGCCATGCGCAGAACCTGGAGACGGTCAACACCTATGAGGGTACGCATGACGTGCACGCCCTCATCCTGGGCCGCGCCCAGACGGGTCTGCAGGCGTTCTTTTAAGCAGGGCGGGCCGATCGCATGACGAAGCCGCTGGAAGGGCTCAAAGTCCTGGAGCTCGCCCGGATCCTGGCCGGGCCCTGGGTCGGCCAGCTCCTGGCCGATCTCGGCGCCGACGTGGTGAAGGTGGAGCGGCCCGGCGCGGGAGATGACACCCGCGGCTGGGGTCCGCCCTTCATCGAAGGCGCCGACGGAGACGACCTTTCCGCGGCCTATTTTCATTCCTGCAACCGGGGCAAGCGCTCCATCGCGGTCGATTTCGAGACCTCCGAGGGGCAGGACCTCGTTCGCAGGCTTGCGGCCCATGCGGACGTGGTCATCGAGAACTTCAAGGTCGGGGGCTTGAAGAAGTACGGCCTCGACTACGAGAGCCTCAAGGCCGTGAACCCGCGCCTGGTCTACTGCTCCATCACGGGCTTCGGCCAGAACGGCCCCTATGCGGCGCGGGCCGGCTACGACTTCATGATCCAGGGCATGGGCGGGATCATGGATCTGACCGGCGATCCGGACGGGGAACCGCAGAAGATCGGTGTGGCCTTCGCCGACATCTTTACCGGCGTCTATTCCGTGGTCGGAGTCCTGGCGGCCCTTCGCCGCCGCGACCAGACCGGGACGGGCGCTCATCTCGACATGGCGCTGCTCGACGTCCAGACGAGCGTCCTGGCGAATCAGGCCATGAACTATCTCGCTTCGGGCAAATCGCCCCGGCGCATGGGCAATGCCCACCCCAACATCGTGCCTTATCAGGTCTTTCCGGTCGCCGACGGGCATGTGATCGTCGCCGTGGGCAATGACGGGCAGTTCGCCCGCTTCGTCTCTGTGCTCGGACGGCCGGATCTGGCGCAGGACGAGCGCTTCAGGACCAATGCGGGGCGGGTGCACCATCGCCCCGAACTGGTTCCCGTTCTGACAGAGCTGACGCTCAAGGTGACCCGGGACTCCCTGCTGGCCGCTCTCGAGGGTCAAGGCGTTCCGGCCGGGCCCATCAACACGGTGGCCGATGTCTTCGACGATCCGCAGGTGGTCGCCCGCGGCATGCGGATCGACCTGCCCGCGCCGGCGGCGAAGGCCGGATCGATCCCGTCCGTACGGTCCCCGATCGTGCTCGATGGCCAGCCTATGGCTGCAAGCCGTCCCTCGCCCCGCCTGGGAGAGCACACGGACGAGGTCCTGAGCGATCCCTCCTGGGTCGCCTGAAAACCCGCAGGTCCTACTCGGCTATGCCCTTGCTCAGGAGGCGTTCCAGCGCCTGCACGACCCGCTCGCGGTCGGCCTCCGAGAGTGGGCTGAGATCGTGCATCTCCAAACTGTTCAGACCTTCGACGGCAAGCCAGCCCAGCAGGGCGGCATCCAGGTCGTCCGAGGTCGATTTCAGATTGTCGAGCGTTTCCCTGATCACCTGACGGACGGGTTCGAGCAGGCGTGGGTTCTCGGCCGAGGCGGCGAGCATGCCGTTCGCCACGTCCTTCATGGTGCCGCAGCGCATTTTCAGCATGGCTGCCGTGCAGAGTCTCGCTTCCAGGTTGCGGCCGGGCTCGGCTTGCCTTCGAAGTGCCTCCTTCTCCGCGGAGACTTCGTCGATCATCCGCTGGATCATGCCCTGGAGAAGGGCTTCCTTGTTAGGAAAATTGTAGAGAAGTCCGCCTTTACTGAGGCCGGCCCGTTCGGCCACGGCATCGAGCGTCAGGCGCCCTGAGCCGATTTCCGTGACGAGCTCGGCAGCTGCGTCGAGAATTTTTTCTCTTGAACTCTTGCGTCCTCGGGCGCAAACGAACATTCTCACCTCTTGTACTGAACCGTCTAGACGGTATATAAAAGGTTCCGCGGCCTTGGCGTCAAGGGCAAGTTGAGCTATGGGCCTGCCTCCATGAACATATAGGTCCGGTCGGCCCGGACTTCGGAATATCGGAAAAGTCCCATGAAACGGCGCATCGTAGTCTCCCTCGTCTTCATCCTCGCGATTGGACTCTGCGCCGGCTTGATCTGGTTCAACTTCTTCCGTGACAAGATGATCCAGAACTTCTTCGCCAACATGCAGCAGCCCGCGCAGGTTGTGTCGGCGGCCAAGGTCGAGGCGAAGACATGGACGCCGGGCATCAACGCCATCGGTACGGCCAAGGCCGCGAACGGCGTCGAACTCGCCGTCCAGGCAGGCGGCCTCGTCAAGGAGATCAACTTCAAGCCGAACCAGCGGGTGAAGCAGGGCGAGGTTCTGGTCCAGATCGACGATGCGGTGGACCGCGCCGATCTCGCGAATGCGCAGGCGACGGTCAGGCTGAGCGAAGCCAATTTCGAGCGTTCCAAGACCTTGGCCTCCCGCGGCTATGCGGCAGAGGCGACCTTCGATCAGACCCAGGCCCAGCTCGCGACCGCTCGTGCGCAGGAAGCGCGCGCCAAGGCGATCATCGAGCAGAAGGCTCTCAAGGCGCCGTTTTCCGGCGTGATCGGCATTCCCCGCATCGATGTCGGGCAGTACGTGCAGCCCGGCACGACGGTTGCCAGCTTCCAGGACCTTCAGTCCATGAAGGTCGACTTCACCGTTCCGGAGCAGCTCGCGAGCAGCATCCAGCTTGGCCAGGAAGTTCGACTGGGCATGACCGAGGGCGACCTTCCCTTCGTGGGCAAGGTCGTCGGCAAGGACCCGCGCGTCGATCCCAAGACACGGCTCGTCGCCGTCCAGGCCCTCGTCGAGGAGAACAAGGACGGCGCGATCCTGCCGGGCCAGTTCCTGCACGTGGAAGCGGTCCTGCCGCCGGAGCCGGATGTCATCACCGTGCCACAGACGGCTGTCATCACGAGCCTGTACGGGGACTACGTCTATACGATCGAGCAGGAAGAGAAGGCGGGTCAGCCGGTCCAGGTGGTCAAGCAGGTCTTCGTGAAGACCGGCCGCCGCCGTGGAGGCTCTCTCGAAATCCTGTCAGGGATCGCGCCCGGTCAGCAGGTCGTCGCCTCGGGGCAGAACAAGCTTCAGGCGGGAGCGACCGTCAAGATCGACAACTCCATCGATGTGACCAAGTTCGACGCGACCAAGCTCGCGAACGGACAATAGGCATAAAGCCATGAGCTTCACAGAACTGTTCATCCGCCGCCCCGTCCTTTCGATGGTGGTGAGCCTCCTGATCCTGTTGCTCGGTGCGCAGGGCCTGATGAACCTGCAGGTGCGCCAGTACCCGGAGGTCGAGGAAACCACGATCACGATCACGACCACCTACACGGGTGCGAGCGCCGATCTGATGCAGGGCTTCATCAGCACGCCCATCGCGAAGTCGGTCTCGAGCGCCGAGGGCGTGGACTACGTCACGTCGCAGAGCCGCCTCGGCCTGAGCACCGTATCCGTGCGCATGCGCCTCAATACGGATCCGAACGCGGCGCTGACCGAGGTGACCTCCAAGGTGCAGCAGGTGCGCGCTCAGCTGCCGGCCGACGCCGAGGATCCGGTCATCGTGAAGGGCACCGGTCAGACCTTCGCCCTGATGTACATCACCTTCGCCAGTTCGGAGATGAATCCCGAGCAGGTCTCGGAGTTCCTGACGCGCGTCGTGCAGCCCCGCTTCGCGACCCTGGAAGGCGTCGGCTCCGCCGACATTCTCGGCGGCCGCGACTTCTCCATGCGGGTGTGGATCGACCCGGTCCGCCTTGCCGCCCGCGGGGTGACGGCCGGCGACGTGGTGGCCGCGATCCGCGCCAGCAACTTCCTGGCTGCGCCCGGAAAGACCAAGAACGAATACGTCGCCTATGCGCTCGAAATGCAGACGACGTTCCAGACGCCCGAGTCGTTCGCCACGCTCCCGATCCGCTCCAACGGCGACCAGGTCGTGCGTTTGAGCGACGTCGCCGACGTCGAGCTCGGGCCCAAGAGCACGGACACCAAGGTCAGCTTCAACGGCAAGGAAGGCACCTTCATCGGCATCACGCCGACGCCGGCCGCCAACCCGCTGACCGTGGCCGAAGAGGTGACGAAGGCCATCGACACGATCCGCCCGACCCTGCCGAAAGGCATGACGGTTCAGATCGTCTACGATGCGTCGAACTTCATCTCGGCCTCGATCGAGGAGGTGTTCAAGACCATCGGCGAGGCGGCGCTCATCGTTATCGTCGTCATCCTGCTCTTCCTCGGGTCCTTCCGCTCGGTGCTCATCCCGATCGTGACGATCCCGCTGTCGCTGGTCGGCGTCTGTTTCGTCCTTTACGCACTGGGCTACTCGATCAACCTGCTCACCCTGCTCGCCATGGTGCTGGCCATCGGCCTCGTCGTCGACGACGCCATTGTGGTGCTGGAGAACATCCACCGCCATATCGAGGAGGGATTGAAGCCCATCGATGCGGCCATTGTCGGCATGAAGGAGATCTTCCTTCCGATCGTGTCGATGACGATCACGCTCGCGGCGGTCTATGCCCCGATCGGCTTCACCGAAGGCCTCACGGGCACCTTGTTCCGGGAATTCGCCTTCACCCTAGCGGGGTCGGTGATCATTTCGGGCATCATCGCCGTGACGCTGTCGCCCATGATGTCCTCGAAGCTCCTGAAGCCTCACGGCCATGGCGGACAGCGCGGCTTCGCCGGTTTCGTGGATCGGACCTTCACGAAGGTGGAGAACTGGTATGCACGGCGCCTGAAGGGGTCGCTCGATTACCGGCCCGTGACGCTGCTCATCGTGGCGGCGCTCCTCGGGACGACGGCCTTCATGTTCGTCAAGACCCCCTTCGAACTCGCTCCGGAGGAGGACCAGGGTGCCTATCTGGGCATCGTCAACGTGCCGCAATACGCCACGCCGGACTATACCCAGGCTTTTGCGGCGCAGTTCACGAACGCTGCCGAGAAGATTCCGGAGATCGACGACAACTTCCTCATCATCGGCATCGACGGTGGCGGCGGCGGCTTCGTGGGCTTCAAGCTCAAGGAGTGGAGCGAGCGCACGAAGAAGGGTGCCGAGACCAAGCAGGAGATTCAGAACCTCCTGAACGAGAACGCAGGTGTTCAGGCCTTCGTCTTCGCTCCGCCGTCCCTGCCCGGCGCCGGCGGCGGCCTCCCGATCCAGTATGTCCTGCGGACGATCGGCGATCCGTCCCAGGCCTACGAGGTCGCGGAGCAGGTGAAGCAGCGGGCGATGCAGTCCGGAAAGTTCATCGTGGTCCAGAACTCGGTGACCTATCAGACGCCCCGCGCGCGGATCATCATCGACCGCGACCGGGCGGCGGCACTCGGCGTGCCGGTCAGCGAGATCGGCAATACCCTCGGGGCCCTCGTCGGCGGTGCACCGATCTCGAAGTTCGACCGGGACAACAGGAGCTACGACGTCATCAGCCAGGTGCGTCAGATCGATCGCCTGAATCCGGAGCGCCTGGGAGAGTACTATGTGCGCGCGGCCGACGGCTCCATGGTGCCGATTTCCGCTCTGGTGCGGATCGAGACCGATGCGGCGCCTGCGGCCATCGAGCAGTTCAACCAGCTGAACGCGGCCACGCTCTCGGCGCTTCCTCTGCCGGGCGTGACGACGTCGGAAGGCCTCCAGGTCCTGCGCTCCATCGCCCAGGAGGTGATGCCGCAGGGCTTCTATGAGGATTATGCCGGTCAGTCCCGCCTCGAGGTCCAGGAGGGAAGCTCGATCCTGCTGGCGTTCGGGTTGGCCATCATCGTGATCTATCTCGTGCTCGCGGCGCAGTTCGAGAGCTTCCGGGATCCCTTCATCATCATGATGTCGGTGCCGCTCTCGATGTTCGGCGCGATGATCTTCCTCAATCTCGGCCTGGCGACCCTGAACATCTACACGGAAGTCGGCCTGATCACCCTGGTGGGGCTGATCACCAAGCACGGCATCCTGATGGTCGAGTTCGCCAACGACTTGAAGGAGAAGCACGGTGTCAGCAGGCGCGAGGCGATCGAGGAGGCGGCACGCGTCCGTCTGCGCCCGATCCTCATGACCACCGCGGCCATGGTGCTCGGTGTGGCTCCGCTCCTTTATGCCAGCGGCGCGGGTGCGGCGGCCCGGTTCTCCATGGGCCTTGTGATCGCGTCGGGCATGTCGATCGGAACGATCTTCACCCTCTTCGTGGTGCCGATGTTCTACACCTTCATCTCGCGGGAGACGAAGAGGGTCGAACATGCGGGCGAGCCGCAGGTCCGACACCCCGCTCTCGCAGCCGAATAAGAAAAAGGCCGGGCAATGCCCGGCCTTTCGATTCTGGTATTTAAAAGGGCAGGGCCTTGCCGGCACCTGCCCTGATCTTTAGCGGGAAATCTCGCCCTCGACTTCGATGAAGGGCGACAGATTCTTGAAGCCTGCCTGCTCCGCAGCCTTTCGGACCGCTTCGGCGACTTCGGTCGAGTGGACCTCGACCGTCTCCCCGGTCTTCGTGCAGACGAACATGACCTTCATCGCATTCACTTCCGGCTGACCGTGCGAGACGATGTAGGAGTTCTGCGTCGCAAGCCGATGCACGAGGCCGGCGTCGCGCAGGAAATCCAGGGCCCGGTAGATCGTCACCGGCGCAAGGCGCTTCTTGTCGCTGCTCAGGCGGTCGACGAGGTCATAGGCCCCGACCGGTCCCCCGCTCTGGACGAGTTCGCGATAAACGCGCTCACGGATGGGCGTCAGCCGCAGATTGTTCTCGCGGCACAAATCGTCGGCGCGGCGGAGGAGATTTTCCTCTTCCTCTTTCTTGAGGGCTCGGGCACTCATGAACCTGGCTCCTGTTACTACGAATCCTATATGTTCATATAGGTAAAGCCTGGCTTGCACAATGTGGTATCGTTGCAATTTCTACTTGCAATTATGCAGATGAATGCAGCCACGCGTGCTTGTCGGAAAGCGCGCCCGGATCGCCGGAATCGGCACTAACATCCGGTGCCGGAAAGAAATTTCGGGAAAAGTGCCGCTATTCTACTTTGCGCAGGTTTCGCAAAGTCCCCTGACCTCAACGGTGACTTTCTTTGGGGAAAACGCGTGGGCGTCACTCCAGTGAGACAGGCGCTCGCTGATCTGCGAGTCGGTGAATTCCTTCACCGATCCGCATTCCTCGCAGATGGCAAAGGCTGCCATGTCGTGATGGTGAGGATGGCTGCAGGTGACATAGGCGTTGAGGCTCTCGAGTCGGTGCGCCAGTCCCTTCTCGATGAGCTTGTCGAGGGAACGGTAGACCGTCGGCGGCGTAACGGCGCCCTTCGACCGCATCCGATCCAGAACCTCGTAGGCCGAGAGCGGATTCTGAGCGGCGACCAGGATCCGATAGACGCGCTTCTGCGTCTCGTTCAACTCGTCTACGGCATGGTTGTGATGTGTCGGCGCCATCGATTTCCACCTGCGATGCTCATCATATAGGCTCCAACCGGCCATTTTTGAATGAGCATCCTCAGGTCTTCCTGACGGAGACCCGCCACCGTGGCAAGAGCGATTGCGGGACTCGTCCGGAACGGTCGATCAGAGGTCGACCCAGGCCGCCTTCCTCTGAGAGGAGCGGACGGCGGCATCGATGAAGCGGACGCCCCTGACCCCGTGCTCGACCGTGGGGGCCTGGAGCGAGAGCGGATCGGGATCCCGTCCCTCGAGACGCGCCGCGATCTGCTCGGCCACATCGGTGTAGATCTGCGCGAAGCCCTCGAGATACCCTTCGGGATGCCCTCCCGGGATGCGGGAGGCCGCGCGCGACACGTCGTTCGCCCCGGCACCGTTGCGGCGGATGAGCCGTGGCGGCTCTCCGAGAGGCGAGAACACCAGCAGGTTGGGATTCTCCTGGTGCCATTCGAGACCGGCCTTCTCTCCGTAGATCCGGATGCGCAGGCCGTTCTCCTGACCCGACGCAACCTGGCTGCACCAGAGCATGCCGCGGGCGCCGGAGGCGAAGCGCAGCATCATGTGCGCATTGTCGTCGAGCCTGCGGCCTTCCACGAAGGTGTGCAACTCGGCAGAAAGAGACGTCACCTCGTCGCCGGTCATGAACTCGACCAGGTTGAACGCGTGGGTGCCGATATCGCCGACCGCCCCGGCAGGGCCGGACCGGGCCGGATCCGTCCGCCACTCCGCCTGCTTGTTGCCCGTCTCTTCCGTGCGGGTGGCAAGCCAGTCCTGGGCATATTCCACCTGCACGACCCGGATCTTGCCGAGTTGGCCGTCCTTCGCCATCGACCGGGCCTGACGCACCAGCGGGTATCCTGTGTAGTTATGGGTCACCGCGAAGATCAGACCGGATTCCTGGGCGAGCTTCGCGAGCTGATCGGCCTCCCGCCTCGTGGTCGTGAGGGGCTTGTCGCAGATCACATGAATGCCGGCCTTGAGAAAGGCACGGGCGGCAGCGGCGTGGGCATGGTTCGGCGTCACGATGGCGACAGCATCAATCCCGTCCTTCAGACGCCGTTCCCGGCGCGCCATCTCGTTGAAGTCGCCATAGACGCGATCCGGTTTCAGAAGGAGGTCCTCTCCCGACACACGGGCGCGCTCCGGGTCCGAGGAAAGGGCGCCCGCGACGAGCTCCCATCTATCATCCAGCCGGGCCGCGATCCGGTGCACCGCACCGATGAAAGCCCCGCGCCCGCCGCCGACCATGCCGAGACGGAGGCGGCGGCTCAGCTTTTGATCCTGAGATGCGGTAATCGTCATCGTCTCACTCCGCGGCCGCACGCATTGTTTCGATGCCGAGCATCCGCCGGTTGGCGGCCTCGTCCGTTCCGCCGGCGGCGAAGTCGTCGAACGCCTTCTCCGTCACGCGGATGATGTGATTCCTGATGAACTCGGCGCCCTCGCGCGCGCCGTCCTCCGGATGCTTCAAGGCGCATTCCCACTCGAGAACGGCCCAGGAATCGTAATCGTATTGGGCCAGCTTGGAGAAGATTGCGGTGAAGTCCACCTGTCCGTCTCCCAGGGACCGGAACCGTCCGGCTCGATTGATCCAGCTCTCGTACCCGCCATAGACGCCGACACGGCCCGTGGGGTTGAACTCCGCGTCCTTGGCGTGGAAGGCCTTGATGCGGTCGTGGTAGAGATCGATGAAGGCGACGTAGTCGAGCTGCTGCAGCAGAAAGTGGCTGGGATCGTAGTTGATGCAGGCGCGGGCATGGCCGCCAACCGCGTCGACGAAGCGCTCGAAGGTCGCGCCGTCGTGGATGTCTTCCCCAGGATGAATCTCGTAGGCGACGTCGCAGCCTGCATCCTCATAGGCATCGAGGATCGGGCGCCAGCGCCGTCCCAGCTCTTCGAAGGCGGTCTCGATGAGACCCGTCGGCCGCTGCGGCCAGGGATAGACGAAGGGCCAGGCGAGGGCGCCCGAGAAGGACACGCTGACGGTGAGGCCAAGGCGCCTGGAGGCCTGCGCCGCCATGAGCATCTGTTCGACGGCCCAGGCCTGCCGTGCCTTCGGATTGCCTCTCACCTCGGGAGCCGCAAACCCATCGAATGCCTCGTCGAATGCAGGGTGAACCGCAACGAGCTGGCCCTGCAGATGGGTCGACAGCTCGGTTATGTCGAGGCCATGACTCTGGACGATGCCCTGGATCTCGTCGCAATAGGTGTCGGACTCGGCCGCCTTTTTCAGGTCGAAGAGGCGAGCGTCCCATGTGGGAATCTGCACCCCTTTGTAGCCGAGTGCCGCCGCCCAGCGACAGATCGAGTCCAGCGAGTTGAACGGAGCCTCGTCGCCTGCGAACTGGGCAAGGAAAAGGCCTGGACCCTTCATGGTTTTCATGGGCTAACTCCCTGGGGCTTTGATATTGAAGGACAAGGGAAAGTCGCCACTGCGGTTATCGGCGCCTTACCGTTGTCCTCGCCCCTTCCCGTGGGAAAGGGCGAGAGACGAGCCGGTTAGAACGGTGAATCGGGGAAGTAGAAGTTCTTCGCGTTGTCCTTCGTGATCAGCTCGGCATTGATCACATAGGTGCCGCGCATCGGAGCATTGGCGAAGAACTGTCCCGCGGTCACGTACATCGCGGTCGCGATCATTCCCGGAGGATAGGACACGTTGGCCGGCACCATCTTGTCCCCGTCCATCACACGCTTGACCATATCCTTCATGCCGGCGCCGCCGAGGACGAACTTGACGTCGTCCCGCTTCGCCTGCCGAATGGCTTCCAGAACGCCCAGCGCCATGTCGTCGTCCGATGCCCAGACGGCATCGATCTTCGGATGCTTGGCGAGGTAGTCCTGCATCACCCGGAAGGCGTCGTCCCGGTTCCAGTTCGCGTATTGCTTGTCGATGACCTTCACGCCGGAGCCCTGGACGGCTTTCTCGAAATTGGTGACGCGCTCTTCGTCGATCACGGTCGGGATGCCGCGGAGGACCACGACGTTGCCTTCCTTCAGGTTGTCGACGAAGTACTTGCCGGCGACACGGCCGAATTCCGGGTTGTTGCCCGCCACGTAGATGTCCTGGATCGAGGCATCCTTGAGGCCGCGGTCCACGACGGTGATGAAGGTGCCGCGCTTCTTGACCTCGCCGACCGGGTTCGTGAGCTCGTCCGAGTTGAAGGGCAGGACGACGAGCGCATCGATATTCTGCGCCGACAGGTCGTCGAGCGCATTGGCCTGGGACGCGCCGTCGGGCGAGGTCTTCACCACGACTTTCAGGCCCGGATAGGTTTTCTCCAGTTGCTTGGCGGTTTCCTGCGCGTGATAGACGACACCGCCGGTCCAGCCATGAGTCGCGGCCGGAATGGAGACGCCGATGGTCACGTTCTTCTGCTGAGCGAAGGCGCCCGTCGCAAGCCCGGCGAAGAGGCCTGCTGCAGCTGCCAGTTTCAGTGCCTTTCCTCTCATGTTTTCCTCCCTGAGGGTTGGCTGAGTCCTTCTTGCTTCCGGTGGACCCCGACCGGCTTCATCGCCCGCGCTGAAGAGAGCGCTGCACGAGCATGGCGATAATGATGATGGCACCCTGGACCGCGCCCACGAGAAACTCGGAGACGAAGTTCGACAGGACCATGATGTTGGCGACGAGCTCCAGGATGATGGCGCCGACGACGGTGCCCCAGACACGCCCTATGCCGCCGCGCAGCGCCGTGCCGCCGATGACGACCGCCGTGATGGCCTGGAGCTCCCAGAGCAGCCCTGTGGTGGGGGTGGCCGATCCCAGGCGCGGCACGTAGACCAGGATCGCGATGCCGACGCAGATGCCCTGAATGACATAGGTCAGCGTGCGGACCCGCCAGATCGGAACGCCCGAGTAGCGTGCCACGTCCTCGTTCGAGCCGAGGGCGATCACGTGGCGTCCGAAGGACGTCTTGTAGAGGATCAAGGCACCGATCGCAGCGACCACGAGAAAGGCGATGATCGGCACGGGAATGCCGGCGATGTCGCCGAAGTAGACGGGGCGATAGAGCTCGCGCAACTCCGAGCTGCGCATGGTGATGGTGCCGCCGGCCGCGAGCCAGATGACCAGCGAGCGGAAAATGCCCATGGTGCCAAGCGTCACGATGAAGGGCTCGATCCGGCCGAATGTGACGATGAGGCCGTTCGCGAGGCCGCACGCGGCGCCCAGGGCAATGGCAGCGGCCATGCCGATCGCCAGCGTTCCCATATCGCCGCCACCGAGATTGTTCAGGGTCAGGATCATGACGCCGGCAACGAGCGCCGCCATGGAGCCGACGGAAAGGTCGAGACCGCCCCCGGCGATCACGAAGGTCGCGCCGACGGCGATGATGGCGATGAATGCCGAGCGCGTCACCACGTTCAGGATGTTCGACGCGGTCAGGAAATCCGGATTGATCAGCGCGCCCGCGATCACGAGGACGATCAGCGCAATGAAGGGCGAGAGCGCCCGCATGTCGACAGTGAATCTGCGCTTTTCAGGGGTGGTGCGAAGCACGGTTTCGGTCATGCATGGCCTGCGGCGATATCCGCCGCCCTTTCCTCGTGGACGCCTGTTGCGAGATAGACGATTGCATCTTCCGAGAGCTCGGCCTGAGCCACCTCACCCGCGATCCGCCCGTTGCGCATGACGAGAACGCGATGGCACAGGCCGATCAGCTCCTGCATCTCCGAGGAGATGACGATGACGGATCGACCCTGTTCGGCCAGGGATGCGATGAAGCGATAGATCTGCTCCTTCGTCCCGATATCGACCCCTCGGGTCGGCTCATCGATGATGACGATGCGGGGCTCCACCAGCATCATCTTCGCAAGAAGAAGCTTTTGCTGGTTCCCGCCGGAGAGCTGCCCGGCCAGCAGGTCCCGCCGTCGGGCGCGGATGTCGAAATCCCTCACGGCCGCATCCAGCGCTCTTTCCTCGGCGGGCACGTCGATGAACGAGCCACGCCCGAACTTGTCCAACGCAGCCAGGGTCAGGTTGACCCGCAGGTCCTGCTGAAGGAGGAGGCCTTTGCCTTTCCGGTCCTCCGACAGGTAGACGACACCGGCTGCCATGGCTTCGCGCGCGTCGCGGAAATGAACGTTGCGGCCATCGATGGCGATCGAGCCATGGCTGGGACGAAGGCCGACGAGGCCCTCGAACAATTCGGTGCGCCCGGCGCCGATGAGGCCGCCGAATCCGAGGATTTCGCCACGGCGGAGCGTGAACGAGGCGTCCTCCACATAGCCCGGCACGACCAAGTTCCGCACGGAGAGAATGTCTTGGTCGGAAGCGGTCAAGGGCTTGTCGGGATAGAGTTTGGACATGTCCCGCCCCACCATGAGGCGCGCCATTTCCAGCGGCTCGAGCCCCTCGATGTCCCGGACGGTGACGAGGCGGCCGTCGCGGAGCACGGTCACTCGATCCGCAACCGCCTTCACCTCGTTGAGACGATGAGAAATGTAGAGGATCGCCACGCCCTGGGCTCGCAGCCGGCGGATGATCTGAAAGAGGCTCTCGGCCTCGATCGGGGTGAGGACGGCAGTCGGCTCGTCAAACGCGACCACCTTGTGCGGCACGAGAAGGGCACGGGCGATCTGGACGAGCTGCCGGTCGGCGATGGAGAGGCGGCGCACCTCCCGGTCGGGGTCGATGGAGGAGCCGAGCTCCGCCAGAGCCGCGCGGGTTTGCTCCCGCATCGCCCTGTCGTCCACGAAACCGAAACGCCGCAGCTCGCGTCCGAGGAAGAGGTTCTGTGTGACCGTCAGATCCTCCGCGAGCAGAATTTCCTGGTGGACGAGCACGATCCCTCGGTTCTCGGCGTCGACGGGGCCCGAGAAGGTGGTCGGCTGATCGTTCAGGAAGAGGCTGCCCTTCGTTGGCGGGAGGTGCCCCGAAAGGATGCGCATCAGGGTCGACTTGCCCGCACCGTTCTCGCCGATGACCGCGTGGACTTCGCCCGGCCTCAGGTCGAGCGAAATGCCGCTCAGAACCTCGATGGGACCAAAGGATTTCGAAATATTGTCTGCGCGAAGAACAGAGGCCATGGACTGCTCCGGACCGTTTCGAACGGATGGGCCGCTTTCGGTTGGCGAAAACGCTCAATCGGGCGCGAATGCGCCGCTACGGATCAGCCTGAAGACGCAAGAGCCGGCATTCGTTTCCTCCAGATGTGTCTGCGTCCTCTTGCGGGACGCTTCGATGGCTTGAGAGCGGTGCAGGGTTTGACAACGCTCCCATGTAAACGATTACATTCACTTTACCGCAATGATTGCCTCTGTCAAACAGGAGCGCCTGTGGGAAAGGGCGATGGACGAAATCGGACAAAAACGCAGGCTTAGGCCCGGCGACGGCCAAGCGCGCGCTGCGCGGATCCAGGACGTCGCGCGGCTGGCCGACGTCTCGACGGCGACCGTGAGCCGAGCCTTGGCGACTCCGGATCGGGTCTCTCCCGAGGCGCGTGCGCGCGTGTTCGATGCCATCGCGAAGACCGGCTACGTGCCCAATCCCGCCGCGCGTTCACTGCGCTCGCAGAAGACCTACATGGTGCTCGTGGTTCTACCCGACCTGGCGAACATGTTCTTCTCCAGGATCCTGCGCGGCATCGAGGAGACGCTTTTCGATGCCGGCTACGGCATGATCATCAGCGATCTCGACGGCTCCCCCGAAAAGGAGGCGCATTTCGCGGCTTTCACGGCGGCGGGGCGGGTCGATGGCGCCATTCTCCTCAACGGGCACCTCTTCGGGCAGAGCAGAGACGGGAAGGGGACGCCTGCCAACCTCAACATCCCTCTGGTCGCGCTCTGCGAGGCCATTCCAGGCGCGGACATTCCTCAGATCGAGATCGACAACCGGGCCGCGGCCCGTCGGATGACCCAGCACCTCGCCTCGCTCGGACACCGGCGCATCGCCTATGTCAGTGGCCCGCCCGAGAACGTGCTGGAGCATGAGCGCTTCAAAGGCTACCGCGAAGGCTTGCGGGCCTGGGATCTCCCGTTCGATCCTGCCCTCGTCCTTCCGGGGGATTACACCCTTGATTCGGGAACGCAGGCCGGTCAGCTCCTGCTCGCCAAGCCCGAGCGGCCGACGGCCGTATTCTGCACCAGCGACGAAATGGCGATCGGGCTCGTGCGGACCCTGCGTTCCGCAGGTCTGCGTGTGCCTGACGACATATCCGTGGCCGGCTTCGACGACATAGAGTTCGCGGCCGCAGCCCAACCGGCCCTGACGACGGTCCACCAGCCCCGGCGGGAATTGGGGCAGGCTGCAGCCAGTACGTTGATCGACCTCCTGCAGGGGCGCATGGCGCCCAAGCGCATCCGCCTCAAGACCGACCTGATCATTCGCGACAGCGTCGCTGACCTTCGCTGATCTGAAACTGTCCCCGCCCACTCACCGGCGAGGACCGAGGCATCAGGTGGTGTGTCTGACCGCAAGTTCCGGGGCAGCGGCGGCATCATGAGCGGTTCTCGCCCGCCGCCTCTGGAGCCACCAGATCAGCCCCACCACCGCAAAGGCCGGAACATAGACCCAGACGGTGGAGGGGCGTCCGGGAGCCGGCTGGATGACGGCCACGACCTGATAGCCGGGCTCCAGCCCGACGCGCTTGGCGTAGGATCCGAAGGCGACGTTGCTGATCGTGAGCTGTCCGCCAAGACCGACAACGGTCAGGCCAGCGGCCCGTAGACGCTCCTGCGGGGTCGGCTTCTGCTCGCCGAGGTTCAGGCTGACGGTCTTGCGCACATCGTCGCCCTCGATGGTCATTCCCTCGACCACGAAGGCGAGGCGGTGATTGGCGGGCGCCTGCGCCACTTCCGTCATCAGCTCGCTCGCAGGTGCCTCCACCGTCGCCGGATGAACCTGGTTGAGCCACCAGTCCGGGCGGAACAGGGCAAAGCACACGATGAGGAGAACGGCGCTTTCCCACAGCCGGCTGCGGGTCACGAAGTAGTTCATGGTGGCGGCCGAAAAGATGAGGATCGCCGCGATATTGACCCCGATGATGAGGGCGGCATCGGCCCAGTTCTGCACCCCGATGAGCAGCATGGCGGGGTTGAAGATGAAGATGAACGGCAGGAGAGCCGTCCGCAGGGCATAGAACGCCCCCTGGAACCCGGTTGCGATCGGATCCTCGCGCGAAATCGCCGCCGCCGCGAAGGAGGCCAGGCCAACGGGTGGGGTGATGTCGGCCATGATGCCGAAGTAGAAGACGAAGAGGTGGACCGCGATCAATGGAATCGCCAGTCCTGCCTGGGCACCGAGCTCCACGACCACCGGAGCCATGAGAGTGGCGACCAGGATGTAGTTGGCCGTCGTCGGAATGCCCATGCCGAGGATGAGGCTGATGACGGCGATCAGGATGAGCATGATGATGACGTTGCCGCCGGAGATAAACTCGACGACCTCGGTCATCATGAGGCCGAGGCCGGTCAAGGTCACGGTTCCGACGATGATGCCGGCCGTCGCCGTGGCGATGGCGATGCCGATCATGTTGCGGGCGCCGACCGCGAAGCCCTCCATCAGATCGGCCAAGGCCGCTTTCATCGCGACGCCGACGGATTGGCGCCGGAACAGGGCGAGCAGCGGGCGCCGGGTGGCGACGATGCCGATGATCGTCAGCGTCGCCCAGAAGGCGGACAGCCCGGGGGACATCTCCTCGACCATCAGACACCACAGCAGGACGACCAGCGGGATCAGGAAGTCCAGACCCGTCCGGGTCACCTCCCAGGCGCGAGGAAGCGTAATGATCGGCGTGTTCGGATCGTCGAGCTCGAGATCGGGAAAGCGTGCCGCATAGGCGACCGTTCCAATGTAAACCAGGAGCGCTGCAGTGCCGAGAATCCACGGAGAGCCGTCTCCGAAGGCCGCCTGGACGCCGATGACGCCGTAATAGAGCAGGCAGAGCACCACCACCGAGCCGCTGAGGCCGAGGCCGGTGCGCAGCAGTCTCATCTTCGCCGGCATGGGCTCGCGCGGGATCGGCTTTGCTCCGATCTTCAGCGCCTCGAGATGCACGATGTAGAGAAGTGCGATGTAGGATGCGATGGCCGGCAGCAGGGCGTGCGTCACGATCTGCGCATAGGGAATGCCGACATATTCCACCATGAGGAATGCGGCGGCACCCATCACGGGCGGCATGATCTGTCCGTTGATGGACGACGCCGCCTCGATGGCGCCGGCTTTGACGCCGGAAAGGCCGGTCCGCTTCATGAGCGGGATCGTGAAGATGCCGCCCGAAACGACGTTGGAAACGGAGGAGCCCGACACGACCCCGTTGAGCGCCGAGGAAACGACGGCGACCTTGGCCGGTCCGCCCCGAAGATGGCCGAGAAGGGCAATGGAGATCTGCATCATCCAGTTGCCGGCCCCCGCCTTGTCGAGCAGCGTGCCGAACAGCACGAAGAGGAAGACGAAGCTCGTGGAAACGCCCAGAGCGATACCGAACACGCCTTCGGTCGTCAGCCACTGATGCTGAAGGAACTTCGAGATCGAAGAGCCCTTGTGCAGCAACACATCCGGCATGTAGGGGCCGGCGAAAGTGAAAAGAATGAAGACCGAGGCGACGATCACCATCGGCATGCCGAGAGCCCGGCGTGTCGCCTCCAGAAGAAGGAGGATGCCCGCTCCCGCCGTCACGAGGTCGATCAGGATCGGCTGACCGGGGCGGGTCGCGAGATCGCGGTAGAACAGGAAGAGATAGGCCCCGGCGAAGGCGCCCGCGACGGCGAGCACCCAATCGAATGTGGGGACGTAGGAACGGGGGGACGAGCGAAAGGCCGGATAGGCCGTGAAGGCCAGAAAGAGCGCAAGCCCGAGATGGATGGATCTCGCTTCCGTGTCGTTCAAGATGCCGAAGCCGAGCACGAAGGGCAGCGGCGAGGCGTACCAGATCTGGAAGAGGGACCACGCGATGGCGACACCCGTGATGAGGGCGGCGGCGTAACCTGTCGGCTTGCGCCCTCCCGTGTCGGCCTCGGCGACGAGCTGTTCCAGCTCCGCGGAAGGGGCGATCGCGGTTTTCTCGGTTGTCGACATGATCTCTATCCTTGGTCCGGACAAGGTAAAGGGGCGGCCCTGAGCCGCCCCCATTTTAGTAGGCTTCCAGCTTATGGCCAGCTTACTTCAGCCAGCCCTTTTCCTTGTAGTACTTGGCCGCGCCGGGGTGGAGCGGAGCGGAAAGGCCGTCCTTGATCATCTTCTCGGGCTCGAGATTGGCGAAGGCCGGGTGGAGCGACTTGAACTCGTTGAAGTTCTCGAACACCGCCTTCGTGATCTGATAGACGGTCTCTTCCGGAACCTTGGCCGAGGTCACGACCGTCGCAAGCACGCCGTAGGTGTTCGTGTCCTGCGGGTTGTTGTTGTAGAGGCCGCCCTTGATCGTCGCCTTGGCGTAATAAGGATTCTCGGCCACGAGCTTGTCGACGGCAGGTCCCGTGATCGAGACGAGCTTGGCGCCGCAGGTCGTGGTCGGGTCCTGGATGTTCGCCGAAGGATGGCCGACGCCGTAGAAGAAGGCGTCAATCTTGTTGTCGCACAGGGCGGGGCCGTGCTCGTCGGCCTTCAGCTCGGAGGCGAGCGAGAAGTCCGACAGCTTCCAGCCGAGCGCGCCGAGCAGCTGCTCCATGGAAGCGCGGGTGCCGGAGCCGGGATTGCCGACGTTCACGCGCTTGCCCTTGAGATCCTGGAAGTCGGAAACGTTGGCTTCCTTGCGGGCCAGAACCGTGAAGGGCTCCGGGTGGACCGAGAAGACCGCGCGCAGATCGCCGAAGGCACCGCTGTCCTTGAAGGCGCCCTCACCCTTGAGGGAGTTGTACTGCACGTCCGACTGGGCAAGGCCGAGGTCGAGCTCACCGGCCTTGATGGTGTTGACGTTGTAAGCGGAGCCGCCGGTCGATTCGACCGAGCAGCGCAGGCCGTGGTCCTTGCGGTCCTTGTTGACCAAACGGCAGATGGCGCCGCCGACCGCGTAGTACACTCCGGTCACGCCGCCGGTGCCGATGGTCACGAACTTCTGCTGGGCCTGAGCCGGAATGGCCGTGAAAGTCAGGGCGGCGGTCGCGACGCCGACCAGAGATTTCGTCAAAACGTTCATTTCGTTTCCCTCTTGCGAGGCCTCCTGAGGACCGGTCAGCGCCGGCCTTCAAGCGGCCTTCAGTTTGACGCCTGCGAGAGCCGCGTCCACGGCATCTCCCAAGCGCTCCACGATTGCGTCGACGATCTGTTCATCGACAATGAAAGGCGGGGCCAGCAGCACATGGTCGCCTCGGGCTCCGTCGATCGTTCCGCCCATGGGATAGACCATGAGACCCCGCGCCATCGCTTCACGCTTGATGCGCGCGTGAAGCTTCTCTTTAGGGTCAAAGGGCGCTTTGGTCGAGCGGTCCTCCACCAATTCGACCGCCATGAAGAGGCCGCGACCGCGAATATCCCCAACATGGGGGTGGTTGCCGAAGCGCTCCCCGAGGCGGCGGGTCATCCGGGCGCCCATTTCCCTTACGTTGCCGAGGAGACCGTCGCGGCGAATAACTTCCTGTACGGCAAGGGCGGCGGCACACGCCATGGGATGGCCGAGATAGGTGTGGCCATGCTGGAAGAAGCCGGAGCCGTTCGCGAACGAATCGAAGATATGCCGCCCGAGCAGCACCGCCCCGATGGGCTGGTAGCCGCCTCCGAGCCCTTTCGCGATGGTCATGAGGTCCGGCACGACCCCATCCTGCTCGCAGGCATGGAGAGTGCCGGTCCGGCCCATGCCGCACATGACCTCGTCCAGGATGAGGAGAACGCCGTAGCGGTCGCAGATGGCGCGGATGCGCCTGAGATAATCGGCAACGGGCGGCACGGCCCCCGCCGTGGCGCCGACGACGGTTTCCGCAACGAAAGCCATGACCGTCTCTGGGCCGAGTTCGAGGATCCTGTCTTCGAGCGCCTGCGCGGCGCGAGCCGCATAGTCCTGATCGCTCTCGTTCGGCTGCTGAAACCGGTAGGCGAAGCACGGGTCGATGTGGTGGGTTTCGACGAGCAGGGGGCGGAACTGGGTTCGGCGCCATTCATTGCCGCCGGTGGCGAGGGCGCCAAGAGTGTTGCCGTGATAGCTCTGGCGCCGGGCGATGACGTTCCGCCGCTCCGGCTGGCCGAGCTCGACGAAGTACTGCCGTGCCATCTTGAGCGCGGCTTCCACGGACTCCGAGCCGCCGGAGACGAAGTAGACGTGGGACATCCCCTTGGGAGCGTCCTCGATCAGACGGTCTGCGAGGGCCTCTGCCGGTTCCGTGGTGAAGAAGCTGGTATGGGCATAAGCCAGCTTGTCGGCCTGGGCGTGAAGAGCAGCCGTCACATCGGGATGTCCGTGCCCGAGGCAGGAAACGGCCGCCCCGCCCGAAGCGTCGATGTAGGAGCGCCCCTCGGCGTCGAACAGCTCGACGCCTTTGCCCCCCACGGCTATCGGCAGGGGCGTGTGAATTTGGCGGTGAAGGATGCGGCTCATCAGGTTCTCCTGTCGTCCTGCGGCGACCAATGGATGTTGAAGGCTGTCAGTTGATCTTCCGTACGCCTGAGCGCCTGAAGCGATGCCTCCCCTCCCTGCCCGGCGACGAGAGCCGCAAGGATCTCGCCCACGACGAAGGCCGGGGTGATGGCATGGAAGAAGGAAGGTCCCTCCGTGGAGACCAGAACGGCGATCCGGGCGACCTGCGCCAGCGGCGACACGGCACTGTCGGTGATCGCCACGATGGGAATGCCTTGCGTTCGGGCGTAGCGGGCGATGTCGATCGTGGCGCGGGTATAGGGGGCGACGCTGACGGCGAAGAGCGCGTCCTTGTCCGTCGCCATCCTGATGGGGTCCGCGCCCACTCCGGCCACGGCGTCCAGAAGAACCGCCTTCTCGCCCAGCAGCGAGAGCACGTAGGTCATGTGCCAAGCCACGGGATGGGACGAACGCAACCCGAGACAATAGATCCGGTGAGCGGATGCAAGGAGCGTCGCCGCCCGGGACAGCCTTTCCAGCGCCTCCGGCTCTCCGAGCCTCGAAATCTGGGCTGTCAGGGACACTACCATCTCGGCCGCGAGCGCCTGCTCGCCCTTGGCCTTCTGGCTGGCGACCTGAGCTCCTGCCTTTCCGGCGAAGCTCAAGCCTCCCTCGCGGATGGCCTGCGCATAGAGATCCCGGATGTCGTCGTACCCGGCGAGCCCGAGCCGCTTGGCCAGACGCGTCATGGTGGCAGGCTGCACGCCCGCTCGTCTGGCCTGCTCACGCATGGACAGGAGGGCCACGTCATCCGGACTTTCTAGAACATACCTCGCGGCGGTCTGAAGCTGCGCCGGCATATCGGGAAAGGCGGCGATGATCTTGGCTGTCAGGGGAGCAGGGTCCATGAGGCGGAGATTAGATTCGGCTTGCGGACCGCGCAACATTTGTTTTGATATGCCCAATCAAGGAAACATTTGGATTGGAGGAGCCCTCGATGCAGGCAGAAGCGACCGAAGCGGAGCCGACACCGGTGAGCATTGCCGTTGCGCCGAATGGCGGGCGGCGGACGAAAGCGGACCATCCGGCCCTCCCGATGACGCCGGACGAGCTGGCTCGAACCGCCTCGGAATGCCTCGCGGCAGGCGCCTGCATGATCCACATCCACGTGCGCAACGACGAGGGGCGCCATCTTCTCGATGCGGACGCCTATAGGCAGGCCTCTGCAGCAATCCGCCAAGCGGTCGGAGAGCGTCTGGTCGTTCAGATCACCAGCGAGACATTGGGATTCTATCGCCCCGAGGAGCAGATGGCCGTCGTGAGGGAAACCCGCCCGGAGGCGGTCTCGCTGGCCCTGAGAGAGCTCGTTCCCGATGAAGCCTCGGAGCCCGCTTTCGCAGAGTTCATGCAATGGATCCAGCGGGAGCGGATTGCCCCTCACTTCATCCTCTATGCGCCCGAGGAGGCAGTCAGGCTGGCCGCCTTGCTGAAGCGGGGCGTCGTACCGTTCGAATCCGTTCCGGTTCTTTATGCCCTGGGCCGTTACACAGTGGCGCAGACATCGAGCCCGAGCGATCTGCTCCCCTATATCGGGCCGGGAATGCCTGCTTTCCCGCACTGGATGGTGTGCGCATTCGGTCGTCGCGAGGCCGCCTGCGTGACTGCGGCGGGGCTCCTGGGCGGGCATGTGCGCGTCGGTTTCGAGAACAATCTCGACCTTCCGGATGGCGCGAGAGCCGAGACGAATGCCGATCTCGTCGACCGGGCGGCGCAGGCGCTTAGGACCTGCGGCATGAGGCTCGCAGATGCCGACATGCTGCGCCAAGCCTGGGATTCCTGCCTCAGCTGATAATCCGGTCCGCCAATCCCGACTGCCGGAGAAATGTCACGCTCTCCGGCATCCGGCCGGCCTGGAGGGGCATTAGCCCATGGTAGCGGTCGCGGATCGGACGTTGGCCCTTGTCGATCCCTATCCGCCGATACAGAATGCGTTCAACGAAGCTCAAGAATGAGCCCTGCCGGCCATTGGCCGGCAGATTGCGTAGATCAACTACGCGCCAGAGGAAACGTAGCCGCATCGCGCGCTCACTGAGTGCGCGGGCCCCAGGAGGTGACGTCGGTGACGACGGCAGCAAGCTTGCGCGACGATACATTCCCAAAGCTGCTCGCGCGCAATGCGCGCGTACGCCCGGACAGAACGGCGTTCCGTCATAAGGATCTCGGAATCTGGCAGTCCTGGACCTGGGCCGAGGTGCACGAAGCCGTTCGAGCTTACGCGTCGGGGCTGGAGGCTCTGGGGCTCAAGCGTGGCAGCAAGATCGCCATCATCGGCTATAACCGCCCCTATCTCTACTGGACGATGATCGCCGCACAGTGGATCGGAGCGGTCCCGATTCCTGTCTACGCCGATTCCGTGGCGGAGGAGATGGCTTATGTGCTTGCCCATGCCGAGGTGAGCCACGCGGCGGTGCAGGACCAGGAGCAGGTCGATAAGCTCCTCTCTGTTTCCGAACAGATGCCGCAGCTCGACCGGATTCTCTATGACGAGGACCGGGGCCTGAGGGATTACGACCATAGCCGGCTGCACGCGATCGCTTCAGTCATCGAGGAAGGTCGCGCCCGGCTCGGCGACGCGTCTGAGAGCGACAGGCTGGAGCAGGAACTGGCAAGGGGGAAGGGCTCCGACCTCGCAATCATTCTTTATACGTCCGGAACGACAGGGCGGCCCAAGGGCGTCATGCTGACCTTCGAAAGCGTGATTGCAGCCGCCGAAATCGGCTGCGATTTCGACAAGCTGGACGAGACCGACGAGATCATCGCCTATCTCCCCATTGCGTGGGTTGGCGACCACATCTTTTCCTATGCGCAGGCGATCCTGTCAGGGCTTTGCGTCAATTGTCCCGAAAGCCCCGAAACCATTGCGGAGGACCGGCGGGAGATCGGCGCGACATATGTCTTCGCGCCGCCGCGGGTCTTCGAGAGCATGTTGACCTTGACCATGGTCCGCATGGAGGACGCAGGAGCGCTGAAGCGGCGCATGTTCAAGTTCTTCATCGACCATGCGGGCAAGGTCGGCGAGAGGATCCTGAACCGCCAGTCGGGTGTCGGCGCATGGGATCGGTTGCTCTGGCACGTGGGCAACGCTCTCGTCTATGCCCCGCTGCGCAACCGCTTCGGCATGACCCGCGTCAAGGTGGGCTACACGGCCGGCGAGGCGATCGGACCGGAGATCTTCAAATTCTATCGGTCGATCGGCGTGAACCTGAAGCAGCTTTACGGCCAGACCGAAGCCTCCGTTTACATCACCATGCAGCCCAACGGCGAAATACGGGCCGACACGGTGGGGAGGCCCGCACCGCGGGTCGAGATCCGCATCGATGAAAACGGCGAGGTTCTCTATCGCTCGCCCGGGGTGTTTACCGGGTACTACAAGGACGACGGAAAGACGGCCGAAACCAAGACGCCTGACGGATTCGTCCGGTCGGGTGATGCCGGTTTCTTCGACGAGACCGGACATCTCAAGATCATCGACCGCGCGAAGGATGTGGGCAAGATGAGGGATGGCTCGCTCTTCCCGCCGAAATACGTCGAGAACAAGCTCAAGTTCTATCCGAACATCAAGGAGGCGGTCTGCTTCGGCGACGGGCGCGATTTCGTCGGCTGCTTCATCAACATCGATCTGGTGGCGGTCAGCAACTGGGCCGAGCGCAACGGCGTGACCTATGCGTCTTACCAGGAATTGGCCGGCCACCCGCTGGTCTACGACATGATCGAGAAGCATGTCGACGAGGTCAACCGCTCGCTCGCTTCCGAGCCGCGCATGGGAGGCGCCCAGATCAAGCGCTTCCTGATCCTGCACAAGGAACTCGACGCGGACGACGGTGAACTGACACGTACGCAGAAGGTGAGGCGCAGCTTCATTGCCGAGCGTTACGATCCCCTGATCCAGGCGCTCTACAACGGTTCGAGCGAGGCGGACATCTCCACGGAGGTCACGTTCGAGGATGGCCGCAAGGGCGTCATCGCGGCGCGCGTCAAGGTGAAAGACATGAAGCTCTATCCGATCGAGCACGCAGCACCCCTGCCGGAGGCCGCGGAATGAGAGCTCCCGACAATCCCGTCGCCGTCAAGGACGGTGTCCTCCTCGCTGTCGAGAACGTCTCTCTCGGGTTCGGTGGAGTGAAGGCTCTGACGGACGTGTCCTTCGACATCCGGAAGGGGGAGATCCGCGCCATCATCGGGCCGAACGGCGCCGGTAAGACGTCGATGCTCAACTGCATCAACGGCTTCTACTATCCGACCGAGGGCAGCATCACCTTCAAGGGACTCAAGAGGCCGAAGATGCGGCCTTACGAGGCGGCGCGGGGCGGCATCGCGCGGACCTTCCAGAACGTGGCTCTCTTCAAGAGCATGTCGACCCTCGACAACATCATGGCCGGACGTTCGCTCAAGATGAGGTCGAGTTTCTTCTGGCAGCTCTTTCGCCATGGCCCGGCCATGACGGAGGAGGTCGCACACCGGCGCGTGGTGGAGGAGATCATCGACTTCCTCGAAATCCAGCATATCCGAAAAACTCCCGTAGGACGGCTTCCCTACGGCCTCCAGAAGCGGGTCGAGCTCGGGAGGGCTCTCGCCATGGAGCCCGACCTTCTCCTGCTGGACGAGCCAATGGCGGGCATGAACCTGGAAGAGAAGGAAGATATGTCCCGCTTCATCTTTGAGGTGAACCAGCAGTTCGGCACGACCATCGCCTTGATCGAGCATGACATGGGAGTCGTGATGGACCTGTCAGACCGGGTCGTGGTGCTGGAATACGGTCAGAAGATCGCGGACGGCACTCCGGACGAGGTGAAGAGCAATCAGCGCGTGATCGATGCCTATCTCGGCGTCGCGCACTGAGAGGTAACGATGGACATTCTCTACAAAATCTTCATCGAGCCTTTCGTCTTCATGGGGGAGGCGCCGGATCTTCTTCTGCAGACTCTTTGGGAGGGGCTGGTTTCGGGCGTCCTCTACGCTCTGATCGCCTTGGGCTTCGTCCTCATCTTCAAGGCATCCGGCGTCTTCAACTTCGCGCAAGGCATCATGGTCGTGTTCTCGGCCTTGATCCTTGTGGGACTTTACGAGAAAGGGGTGCCGGCCTTTCTGGCGCTGCTCCTTGCCGTCGGGGCGATGTTGCTCCTCGCCATGGCCGTCGAGCGGGTGGTGTTGAGGCCTCTGGTCAACCAGCCCGATATCATCCTCTTCATGGCCACCTTCGGTCTGACCTATTTCCTGATCGGCTTCGGCGAGCTGATTTTCGGCGGAAGCCCGAAGGAGATGATCACCGACGCTCTCTATCTGCCGCAGGGAACGACGGAGGTGGATCTTCTCGGCGGAATGGTCCGTTTCCAGCACCTCGACATCGCCGCGGCAGTCATCGCATCCATCATGATCGGCGTGCTGGCCGTCTTCTTCTCGAAGACCCGCATCGGGCGCGCCCTCCGTGCCGTGGCCGACAGTCACAAGGCGGCGCTCTCGGTCGGCATCTCGCTCAACCAGATCTGGGTCATCGTGTGGTTCGCCGCCGGCATCGTCGCACTGGTCGCCGGAATCATGTGGGGCGCCCGTTCAGGCGTTTCCTTCGCGCTGCAGATCATCGCCCTGAAGGCGCTGCCGGTTCTCATCCTCGGCGGCTTCACGTCCATTCCGGGCGCCATCATCGGCGGGCTCATCATCGGCGTCGGCGAGAAGCTCGGCGAGTTCTACTGGGGGCCGCTCGTCGGCGGCGGTATCGAGACTTGGCTGGCCTACGTCATTGCGCTTCTTTTCCTGCTGTACCGGCCGCAGGGCCTGTTCGGCGAAAAGATCATCGAGCGAATTTAAGGGAGATTCCGGTTGTTCTATCGCGAGGCCGGCCAGTACAAGTCGAACTATAAAGCCGATATGGCGATCTTCCCCCTGCGGGAGGACAAGATCGGGATTGGCGTCATCATTCTGGCCGCCTATTCCCTGGCTTTTCTCGGCGACAGCTTCCTGCTGCAGGCGGTGATGATCCCGTTCCTGGTGTTCTCGCTGGCGGCGATCGGGCTCAACATCCTCACGGGATATGCAGGCCTGCTGTCTCTCGGCACGGGCGCCTTCATGGGCGTCGGGGCCTACGCCTGCTACAAACTGATGACGGCCTTTCCGGATGTGAACGTCATCGTCTGGATCTTTGTGTCCGGCTTCTTCTCCGCAGCCATCGGGGCGCTCTTCGGCCTGCCATCGCTGCGCATCAAGGGGTTCTATCTGGCCGTGGCGACCCTGGCGGCTCAGTTCTTCCTTCAGTGGTGCTTCATCCGCATCCCGTGGCTGGTGAACTACAATGTCTCGGGTGCTCTTGATGCTCCGCTGCGCACGCTTTTCGGGGTTCCGATCATCGGCGCCACGGCGACGCCGCAGACGCGCTACCTCGTCGTCCTCACCATCGTTGTCGTGTTGACCTGGCTGGCGTCGAACCTCGTCCATGGCCGCATCGGTCGCGCCTGGATCGCTATTCGCGACATGGACCTCGCCGCGGAGCTGATGGGCATCCGCCCTCTGCAGACGAAGCTCCTAGCCTTTGCGGTTTCCTCCTACTATTGCGGTGTGGCCGGGGCTCTTCTGGTCTTCCTGTGGTATGGCGGCGCGGAATACGACGTCTTCAACATCAATCAGTCCTTCTTCATCCTCTTCATGGTGATCATCGGCGGTCTCGGGAGCCTGATCGGCTCGTTCTTCGGCGCAGCGCTGATCTTCATCATGCCGATCGTCCTCGGCATCGTATTGCCGGCGATGTTCTCCCCCTTCGGCATTTCGGTGGGGTCCGACACCATCGAGCACCTGCGCTTCATGATCGTGGGCGCGCTCATCATCTTCTTCCTGATCGTCGAACCGCACGGACTCGCGCGGCTTTGGCAGATCGGCAAACAGAAGCTCCTGGTCTGGCCGTTCCCTTATTGACGGCAGATCCTTGCAAGGAGACGGGAACTCGAAAATCCGGCTCAGCCGGACAACAACGGGAGGAAACGAGAAATGTCGTTTCGTAAATTGAGCCTAGGATTAGCCGTTGCGAGCTTGGTCGGCGGCGCAGCCCTGCCTGCTTTCGCGCAGGATTCCGTCTACGTCCCCCTCTTCACCTACCGCACCGGACCCTTTGCGGGCTCCGGCATCTACATCGCCGACGGCATGCATGATTACCTCCAGATGCTCAACGAGCGCGACGGAGGCATCGGCGGCGTGAAGCTCGCCCTTGAAGAGTGCGAGACCGGCTACGACACCAAGAAGGGCGTCGAATGCTACGAGTCGGTGAAGGGCAAGAACCCGGTCGTCGTGAATCCGTGGTCGACGGGCATCACCCTTCCCCTCATTCCACGAGCCTCGGTGGACAAGATCCCGATCCTGTCCATGGCCTACGGCCTCTCGGCCTCCGCCCGCGGCGACATCTTCCCGTGGATCTTCAATCCGCCGGCCACCTACTGGGACGGCATGTCGATGATCGTCAAATACATTGGCGAGAAGGAAGGGGGGCTCGAGAAACTGAAAGGCAAGACGATCGGATTCCTGCATCTCGATGCCGCCTTCGGCAAGGAGCCGATTCCGCTTCTCAACGAGCTTGCAAAGACATACGGCTTCGAGGTGAAGCTCTATCCGGTCGCCGCCCAGGACATGCAGAACCAATCGTCGCAGTGGCTGAGCGTGCGCCGCGATCGCCCCGACTACATGATCATGTGGGGATGGGGCTCCATGAACGGCGCCGCGGTCAAGGAAGCGGTCCGTTCGGGCTATCCCATGGACAAGTTCTATTCCGTGTGGTGGCCGAGCGAGGACGATGCCCGTGCCGGCGGCGCAGGCGCCAAGGGCTTCAAGATGCTCAACTGGCATTCGGTCGGAGCCGACTTGCCGGCCCTGAAGGACATCCAGAAGCACGTGGTCGATAAGGGGCTTTCCAAAGCACCGAAGGACAGTGTGGGCACGCTTCTCTACAACCGCGGCGTCTACAACTCGCTTCTGATCGCGGAGGCCATCGCCACTGCGCAGAAGCTCACGGGCAAGAAGGTCGTGACCGGCGAGGATGTGCGCCGTGGAATGGAGAACATCAAGCTCGACCCGGCCCGCCTGAAGGAACTGGGGCTCGAAGGCTTCACCGGCGGGATGGAGCTGACCTGCTCTGATCACAACAGTCACAGCCCTGCTTTCATGCAGGAGTGGGACGGCACCAAATGGGTGAAGATCTCCGAGCCCATCCAGCCCATGACCGAGCAGGTTCGCGCCCAGCTCGATGCGGCGGCGAAGGACTATGCCGAGAAGAACCCCGGCTGGCCCAAGCGCACCGAGGCCTGCGACAAGGCGAGCTGAGCCTTCGTGACCGAGGCGCCCGAACAACGCCTCGCTTGAACAGCATGTGGGCGGAAGGCTTTCCGCCCACATGACCCGAAACCAAGAGGATGCGCCGATGAGCACCGCTGCCCAGATGCCCGTGTCGGATCAGCCGGAATCGGCGGAAACCGTTCTGTCGGTCAACAATATCGAGGTTATCTACGATCACGTGATCCTGGTCCTCAAGGGCGTCTCGCTCACCGTTCCCAAAGGCGGCATCGTCGCATTGCTCGGGGCCAACGGAGCCGGAAAGACGACGACCCTGAAGGCGATTTCGAATCTGCTCCGCGCCGAACGCGGGGAGGTCACCAAGGGAACCATCGAATTCAAGGGCGAGCGCATCGACCGCCTCTCCCCCAACGAACTGGTGCGTCGCGGCTGCATTCAGGTGCTTGAGGGGCGCCATTGCTTCGGACACCTGACAATCGAAGAAAACCTTCTTACCGGGGCCTTCACGCGGCGCGACGGAAATGCCGCCATCCGACGGGATCTCGAGGCCATCTACGAGTATTTTCCCCGCCTCAAGCAGCGGCGGGGTTCCATGGCCGGATATACATCCGGCGGCGAACAGCAGATGTGCGCCATCGGCAGGGCCATGATGTCCCGGCCGAGCATGATCCTGCTGGACGAGCCGTCCATGGGGCTTGCCCCTCAGATCGTCGAGGAAATCTTCGAAATCGTTCACAAGCTGAACGGGTCAGAAGGCGTATCCTTCCTTCTTGCCGAGCAGAACACGAACATGGCGCTCAAGTACGCCACCTATGGCTATATCCTGGAAACCGGGCGCGTGGTCATGGACGGTCCTGCGAAGATGCTGCGTGAAAACGAGGATGTGAAGGAATTCTATCTCGGCGTCTCCGAGGGAGACCGGAAGTCATTCCGCAACGTGAAGAGCTATAAGCGTCGCAAGCGCTGGCTGGCTTGATCGCACATCGTATTCTGGCTCACGGGGGACAGCGGCTTTGAACGAAGTTTATGACGCGCTCGAGGTTCGCGAGCCGGCCGAGCGAGAAGCGGATCTTTTCGCCAAGCTGACGGAAGTCCTGAGCCGTGCCGTAGCGGCACCGGCCTATGCTGAGCGACTGCGAGGGCATGATCTAGCGGCTGTCACGAGTCGTGACGCGCTTGCAACCTTGCCGGTGCTGCGCAAGTCGGAGCTCCCGGCCCTGCAAAGAGCCCAGTTGCCGTTTGGCGGCCTTGTCCCGGATGGAGCGGGCTCCTTCGGGCGCCTGTTCACGTCCCCTGGGCCGATCTTCGAGCCGGAAACGGCGCAGCCCGACCCATGGCGGGCCGCGCGCGGGCTTTATGCGGCAGGATTCCGCAAGGGAGACATCGTTCTCAACACGTTCAGCTATCACCTGACGCCGGGCGGCTTCATCATGGATTCCGGCGCGCGTGCCCTTGGCTGCGCCGTGATACCGGCCGGTCCGGGAAACACGGAGCAGCAACTCGAGCTTATCGAAGCCTACCGCCCCGCCGCCTATTGCGGCACGCCGGACTTTCTCAAGATCCTTCTCGACGGAGCCTCCGCTGCCGGAAGGGATATATCCTGCATCAAGCGCGCGCTCGTTTCCGGTGCCGCCTTCCCCAGGTCGTTGCAGGATGAATTCACCAGCCGGGGCATCGAAGCCTATCAGGCCTATGCCACAGCGGATCTCGGCTTTATCGCCTACGAGACCTCCGCGCGCGACGGTCTCGTCGTCAATGAGGACCTTATCGTCGAAATCGTGCGCCCCGGCACCGGCGATCCCGTTCCACCGGGCGAGGTCGGAGAAATCGTCGTCACCAGCCTCGATCCCAACCATCCGTGGATCCGGTTGGCGCTCGGCGATATGACGGCCGCTATGACAGGGCCCAGCCCGTGCGGTCGCACCAACATGCGGATCAAGGGGTGGATGGGACGAGCCGACCAGGCGACCAAGGTGAAGGGCATGTTCGTGCGCCCCGAGCAGGTCGCGGAGATCGGAAGACGGCACCCTGAATTGCGGCGCCTGCGCCTCGTCGTCAGCCGCGAGGGCGAGACGGACGTCATGACGCTATCGGCGGAGACGGATGCGGCAAGCGAGGATCTGGCCCAAGGCATAGCCGCATCCATTCATTCCATCATGAAGCTGAAGGGGCAGGTTGCCCTTGTCGCCCCCGGCTCTCTGCCGAACGATGGCAAGGTCATCGCCGACGAGCGGCGATACGACTGACCTGTGAGCGTCAGTAGGGCTCGCCAGTCAGACGGGACAGCGTTCTCGGGCTCGGCTCGACCAGCACATCCACCCGGCGGCCGTCGGGAAGCTCGATGGTGCGGAGGCTCATCACCTCGAGCCCTGAATCGATGGCATCCCGAATTCTTGCGGACCGGATGCTGTCTCGGCTGGGACGGGTAGCCGATTGCACGCGCGATTTGGCAGATTTGGCACTGGCGCGGCTGGCCGTGGTGGCCTTGCTGCGCTTGGCGGCCAGCGCCTTTGACTTGGACGAGGACCGCTTGCGAGATGCGGTTGCAGCCTTGCGCCGCGGCTCCGCTTGCGCCGCAGCCGTTTCCTCGGCCTTGCGGGAGGGCTGACGTACCTTCGCACTCTCCTTGGGTGTCTCCGGAAGCGCTTCGGGCGCTGCTTCCTTCGGCTCGGATGCTACGCTCGTCGGCGGAGCCGGAGGACTGGCCGCTTGTGGACGCTTGGGAACAGGATCTGGGTTGGGCATTGCCGGTGAGGCCGGAGCTAGAGGGGCGGGCCCGGTATCCGACGGAGGATCGACCCAGCGGCGTTCCTCCTGCGAAAGGGCTGCCGGTGAGCCTGTCACCAGAGCCAGGAATGGAATGCTCCCCAGAATATGTTTCCAAGTGCCTCTCATGACGCTCTCCCCTCGCTAGGACCTTGGAAAGGAACGCTTGTGCAGTCCTTCCTGGTTCCAAGCCTCCGTTGCCGCACGGCTTGGCTCCAAAGCCGAGGCCTGGAGAAAGAGGAGGTGCGCAGGCGCTGCGGAACAGCTCTCGCGCGCAGCGGTTCTTAAGGAAGGAATCGGCGAAATCTCAGTCACTTATGCGCGGAGGCCCGCAAGGAGCATCGTCGCACCCGTTCAGCGGTATGGCTTCTCCAGGGAGCTTCATGTGCACCGGAGCGTTAGTTGCCTGAGACCAGAACTGCCAATGTTCGCGGGCCTCTTGGCCCGACAATCGCTTACACAATGTTGTGATGGAGAGTCACTTGGCCAATCACTCGGATCTTCCTCCAACCCATACCATCAAACCTATGGAGCCGCCGCCTGCTTCGGAGCGACCCACCTCTGCCATGCTCAAGGGAGACATCGACAGCGGCCGAACCGGCGACAAGAATCCCGTCTTCGATCCAGGTCTGTCACCGCTCGGCACAGATGACGAAGCCGCCGGCACACCCCCTAGCGCGCGCCGTATTGCCATAGCGCGGCACTATGAGAATCTCGAGCGATGGATGAGAGGGGGCTGGAAGGCCGGAGCGACTCACAACAAGCACGATGGCTTTCCGGTCGTTTTCGTCAGTTTCATCGGTGTCGTCGGCTTGATCCTGATGTTCGGAATCTGGGCTGCCAGAGGCGGCTGATGGTTCAACAGGTCCTGGCTCAACGGCAAGGGGAGTAGCTCTGGCCAAGAAAGCAAGGACTCGGACGCGGTAATCCGTCATGCAGGCCGACGGGTCCGTGACCGGACCGAACTTGGACGGATAGAAAGCGTTGACTTCTAACGCACTAGAGAAGGCTTCACGCGGACCATTGCGTAAGCCGGGCTCTCGGTCTGGCCGCTCCTATGAGACTAGAAATGGAGTCCGAAACCGCAGGACGTGTAAACTGGCCTTACGGCAACAGCCGAACAGCCGCGCTGATCCGTGACTTCGATTGGTCGCGGACCTCCCTGGGGAATATCGAGACTTGGTCTCAGGCCTTGAAGACCGTCGTCGATCTCATCCTTGTCTCCTGCTTTCCGATGGTGGTGCTCTGGGGCAGGGATCTGATCCAGATCTACAACGACGGCTATATCGGAATCGCAGGAGATCGGCACCCGGAGGCCATGGGACAGGCCGCACGCAGCTATTGGCCTGACACGTGGCACATCAATGCATCCATCTGCGACCGCGTTCTCCAAGGCGAGACGATCTCGCTTGCAGGGCAGTCGATTCTCGAGGCCCATGACAGGTCTCGGGCAGAGAATTCCTTCACCCTTTGCTACAATCCGCTTAGAGGTGTGGCGGGCGGTATTGAAGGGCTGCTCCTCACGGTCATAGGAACTCCTTCGGATTATGTGGTGGAGAGCGGCCTGTGGGAGGGGGAGGGGCGCTATCGCCAGATTTCCGAAGCGTTGCCTCAGATCGTCTGGTCGAGCGACGCCAGCGGCAATGTCGATTTCTTCAACTCGCGCTGGTTCGCTTATACGGGCTTGCGAGGAGACGAAGGCTACTCCGCGGGATGGAAGCGCACCATCCATCCGGATGAACGCTCCCACACGCTTGAGACGTGGTCGCAAGCGCTTCGCACGGGCACCCCTTTTGAAGTCGAGTATCGTCTTCGCCGGGCCGACGGCAGCTACCGCTGGCACATGGACCGTGCCGTTCCCGTCTATGACGCCCAAGGAAATGTCGTACGCTGGTTCGGCACCCTCACCGACATCGACGATCGCCGGCGGGCCGAGGAGGCTCTGCGCGAGAGCGAGGAGCGCTTCCGTCAGTTCGCGGAGAATTCATCGGCCGTGTTGTGGGTGCTCGACGTCGAGACGATGCGGCTCGAGTACCTGAGCCCGTCCTTCCAGCAGGTCTGGGGCGAGCCGCTTGACGTGGTGCCGCGAGATTTCGCCAAATGGATTCAGTCCGTACATCCGGACGACCGAGATGATGTCGTCGCCGCTCTTGCTCGGGTGCGGCAGGAGGGCGAAGTCATCGTGAAGGAGTACCGCGTAGTCCGTCCCGATGGAACGGTACGCTGGGTTCAGAATACAGGTTTCCCGATCCTCGATGAGCGGGGGAAGGTGCGGCGGGTGGCAGGCATTGCCCAGGACGTCACCAAGCACGACGGTTCGATGGTTTATGTCGTGGACAGCAATGAGGCCTCACGACAGAACCTGTCCCTGCTGCTGCAGGGGGCCGGTTACCAGGTGAAGACGTTCAGCTCCGGGCAGGCTTTTCTCGATGTTGCGCCCGTCCTCGTACCCGGCTGCGTGGTTCTCGATCTCCATGCTCCCGAAGCCGGAGAGCTGACGATATTGCGAGAGTTGAAGACGCGACGGATCGGATTGCCCGTGGTCGTTGTCGGAGAGGCGCATGGAAATGTCGCTTTCGGCGTGCAGGCCATGAAAGCCGGAGCTCTGGATTTCTTGGATGTTCCTTATGAGCAGAAGCAGCTTCTCGATGCGGTGGCCTCCGCGCAGGCTTCCATCCGGGACATCGCCGAGCGCGACCAGGCTGCCGAACTTGCGAAGGCGCGGATTGCCGCCCTGTCCGCTCGCGAACGCGAGGTTCTCGAGCGTCTGCTCACCGGAGGCACCAATAAAACCATCGCGAGGGATCTCGACATAAGCCCCCGCACGGTCGAGGCTCACCGCGCCCGCATCATGGAGCGACTCGGAGCTCAGAGCCTGCCTGAACTGGTTCAGATCGCGATGGCTGCAGGTCTCAAGCAGGGATCGCGTTCGATGAGCGATGCGGATCGCTGAGACTCGCAGGAAGCCCATCCTTTCGGCTGAACAGGCAGACTCAAACGCAACATCCGGCAGGGTCTGGCGTTAGCTCATGAGAGGCCGAGGCCCTGCACGGTCGGAATGTTCTTCCTTTGAATCCAGTCAGCAGATGGTGCCCTATGCAGCCGGCGATTGACAGAAACACCCTTGAAGGTTTGATCGCTCTCGGACGGCAGAGAGGCAGACTGACAAACCAGGACCTTCAAGCCGCCCTGCCCACAGAGTCGATGAGTGTCGAGGATGTCGCCCTGATCGTGGTGGAGCTCGAGGAGGCAGGTGTCCCGGTCGACCTGGAAGACAGTTTGCTTGCACCTCGTCAGCACGTTCAAGTGCCATCCGGGCCTGGCGCTGTGATTCTACCTTTTCCTAAGCGTCCCGGCAGCCGTCCCAAACCTGCTCAGGACTTAGCTCCTGTCGGCAATGAGCAGGCCGCTGAAGAGGACGGGCCGTCCCTGCGAAGCGGGGTGAGCGGCGCCCACTGGGCTGTGATCGGGAGTATCGTCGCGCTTGCGTTGGTTGCCGCTCTCGTGTGGGTGCTGAGAGCGTAAGCCATCGCGGAAAGCGATGCCGGTCTACGGCTGGATCCTTCCGACGAGGTCGAACCCTTTCTCTTTGGGCCTCAGCACGAGAATCTCTCCCTCGATTGGAAAGATGTCTGTCAGGGCAGTGATGTTGACCTGATGCGTGACCAGTACCAGCACGCCGTTTCTGTCCCAACTCTCTATGAGTTGAAGAACCGCCCGGGTCTGGGCGTCGCGGCGATCCCGCTCCGCGAAGAACGAGTCGAGGGGCGGGAAGGGTTCCGCCAGATCACCGAAGGCAAGCTTTGCCGTATCGAGAGACCGACACCACCGGCTCGAGAGAACCCGTTCCACACGGATGTTCCTGGCCCTGAACCGTGAGCCGATCTCCGCGGCCTGCCTGCGGCCTTCCGCCGATAGATTCCGTTGTGATGAGCAGTCCTCCAGACGGAAGTGGGACGGGTCGCCGGTGCCTGGCGCTCGGGCGTGCCTGAACAGGGCCACGGTGCCGCCTGTCCGAAGAGCCTGCCAGGCCTCTTCGGACGCGAGGACCGAGGGACACCACATGATGACCGCAAGAGCGGCCAGAGTTCGGAGCGCTTTCATGTTCCCCAGGAGGCTGAGTCTGGAAGAGCATGGAAAATAGGGCGCTGCTCGAGCAAATCCTCCCGGCGGCCCGATTTGTGGTCTCTGATTGGTAGCGTTGACGGACAGCCGAAATGAAGAAACATTGTTTCGGGAGGCGGAAAGTCATGTCGCGCAAAGTTTTCGACCAGACGCTCGAGTTCATCCGCAATCTCGACCGGACTCGAGATGCGGCCGATATTTGCAGTCAGATGATCCAAGCGGCTCGTCGCTTCGGAGCTGAGTATCTCTTGGCCGGAACGATCCCCGTCCCAGGCGAAAACCGACGGCAACAGATCTCGAACATTCTTCTCAACCAATGGCCGCCGGAGTGGACCCAACGCTATTTTGCGCACGGATACATCTTCCGGGACCCGGCAATCCATGCCGTGGCTACGAGCATGTCCCCCTTTCTCTGGACGGAGCTTGAGCCAGCCTACCGGAGAAGCCCGGAGGCCCGCAGAATCATGGAGGAAGCGGGCGAGTTCAGCTTGAGGGATGGTTTCACCGTTCCTCTCGTCACCTTGGAAGGCGAGGTGGCCGGCTTCTCGCTGGCCGGAGAACATCTCGAACTCTCCCCGAGCGAGCGGGGAATGCTGACGCTGATGGCGACTTATGCTCTCGGGCGCGCCATCCTTCTGCGGGAGACCCCATCGAGACCTGTAGCCTCCCTTTCTCCGCGCGAGTGCGAGGCCCTTCAGTGGGCGGCGGAAGGCAAGTCGGAGTGGGAGATCGGCGAACGAATGGGAATATCCGAGCACGGGGTAGACAAGCACATGCGGTCAGCCCGACTGAAGCTGGGAACCACCAGCCGCACTCACGCCGTCGCCGAAGCCATCCGGCAGGGGCTCATCAGCTAGAGGGTACGCCATCGCGTACTTATGCCCAACTTATGGGTTGGATAAAGACAAGTCCTCAACCTATGGGAGGGCATAATGATCCACATCGTGACATCAGAGAACCGCCACCTGTACCGGCAGGAGATGGAGCAGGCCTATCGCCTTCGCCACCGAGTTTTCGTGGACGAGATGAAATGGACCGAGCTGGCCAAAGATGACGGTAGGGAAATAGATCAGTTCGACGATGAGCATGCCGTCCACATGCTCTACATCGACCATGGAGTCGTGCAGGGCTATCAGCGCATGCTGCCTTCGACGAGGCCGCACCTGCTGTGGCATGTTCTTCCCCAACTATGCGAAGATGAAAGACCGTCCGGATCCCATATATGGGAATGGACCCGTTACTGCGTGGAGCCCGCGTATCGGGAGCGTGGCCGAACCTTAAGTCCCGTGGCCAATGCTCTTCTTTCGGGAATCGTCGAATGGGGATTGGACAGAGGGATCTCCACCATCATCATCGAGATGAACCCTCTTTGGCTTCTCCGCCTCGTTCAACTTCATTTCCGAACCATCCCTCTGGGGCTGCCGCAAAGGATCGGAGATCAGGACGTCCTGGCCGTGACAGCCACTTTCGATCGTCGAACACTCGCCCGGCTCCAGGAAATGCGCGGGAATCAGCAGCGGGTTCTGGCCGAGCCGGAACCGCGTATCCGCCGTTTTGCGAGGTGAGCCATGACTGAGGAGACAGCGGGGCTGGACCTCGATGAAGAGCTTCTGATCCTGCTCTTCTGGGCCTATGGACGGGATATCTCGAAACGGCTCGGGGCCGAGAAGATCAAGTCGATCGAGGGGCTGGAGAGGGCCATAGAAGCAATATCATCGCTTCCGAGCGCGATCGGGTGGGATGGCAGAGACTTCCGGAAGGAAACCGAAGCTCCTAATCCTGATTCTGGGAATCCGTAGCCGCTGCCCGGGCCATATCGATCAGAGCCCGGCGCATCGCAGGGTTCTCGATCTTGAGGAAGGCTCGAGCCAACTCGATGCCTTCCTTGCTCGTCAGGAGATCTTGGATCCCGAGCGGCGCGTCAGGGGCGTCGGCGGAGACGGGACGCTGTTCGAAAAAGAACGAGACGGGGACCCGGAGAGCGTCGGCAATGGCCTGAAGGCGCGCTGCGCCAACGCGATTGGTCCCCTTCTCGTATTTCTGAATCTGCTGAAAGGTAATGCCGAGAATGTCGCCGAGTTTCTCTTGGCTCATCCCAATGGCAGTCCGCTGGAGGCGGATGCGAGCTCCGATAATCTTATCGACTGGGCCTGTTGATTTCGTGACCATAGACATACTCCCCCGCCCCCTCGGTACGACCAAGAGTGGAATTTGTCTACTGTCACGCTCGAACCGGGGCCGAAAAATCGTAGTTCTACAAGCCTTGGCAGCCTCGACTGCGTTGCCCCGGCGATAGCCTCAGTCCGGCGCTCAGAGGCCGCCGGGCGTCGGCCTCACGAGCCCTAGGGGACGATCCTGACAGCGCCCTTCGCAGCACTCGTGGTCAAGGCGGCATATGCCCTAAGGGCAGTCGAGACCTTCCGCTTGCGGTCCTCCGCCGGCTTCCATGCCTTGCTTCCACGTGCTTCCATGGAGGCGCGGCGGCGCGCCAGATCCTCATCCGAAACCACAAGCCTGATCGTGCGGTTCGGGATATCGATCTCGATCCGGTCCCCCTCCTCGACCAGTCCGATCAACCCGCCCTCGGCGGCCTCAGGCGATACGTGTCCGATCGAAAGGCCGGAGGTGCCACCCGAAAACCGCCCGTCGGTGATGAGGGCGCAGGCTTTGCCAAGGCCTTTCGACTTGAGATAGCTGGTCGGATACAGCATCTCCTGCATCCCAGGCCCGCCACGGGGGCCTTCATAGCGGATGACGACCACGTCACCCGCCTTGACGGTTCCGCCGAGAATGCCTTGCACCGCCGCATCCTGGCTCTCGAAGACCCGGGCGGGACCATTGAAGACAAGAATGCTCTCGTCGACGCCGGCCGTCTTCACGATGCAGCCGTCTGCCGCAAGGTTGCCGGTGAGGACGGCGAGACCACCATCCCTGGAGAAGGGATGGGCCGCATCCCGGATCACGCCCTTCTGCCTGTCCAGATCAAGCTCCTCATAGCGTCGCTCCTGGCTGAAGGGCACCGTCGTGGGGACGCCGCCGGGGGCGGCCTGATAGAAAGTCTGGACGGCCTCGCTTCCGGTCCGCTTCACATCCCAGCGGTCGAGAGCGTCTCCAAGGCTTGCGGCATGAACGCTGCCCGCATCCCGATGGAGGAGGCCGGCCCGGTCGAGTTCGCCCAAGATGCCCATGATACCCCCGGCCCGGTGAACGTCCTCGATGTGGACATCTGCCACGGCAGGCGCGACCTTGCACAGTACCGGCACACGGCGGGACAGCCGGTCGATGTCCTCCATGGTGAAGTTGACCTCGGCCTCATGGGCTGCTGCAAGCAGATGCAGAACCGTATTGGTGGAACCGCCCATGGCGATATCCAAGGTCATGGCGTTCTCGAAAGCCTCGAACGTGGCGATGTTGCGCGGCAGGACCGATGCGTCGTCCTGCTCGTAGTACCGCCGTACCAGATCGACGATGAGGTGGCCGGCTTCGACGAAGAGGCGCTTGCGATCCGCATGCGTTGCGAGAACCGTTCCGTTCCCGGGCAAGGCGAGGCCTAGTGCTTCCGTTAGGCAATTCATGGAATTGGCGGTGAACATGCCGGAGCAGGAGCCGCAGGTCGGGCAGGCCGAGCGCTCGATGGCCTGGACCTCCTCGTCGGTCATCGTATCGTCCGCGGCAGCCACCATGGCATCGACCAGATCGAGCTTCTTCAGCTTGCCACGCAGATTGACCTTGCCGGCCTCCATCGGGCCGCCGGAGACGAACACGACGGGAATGTTGAGGCGCAGCGACGCCATCAGCATGCCGGGCGTGATCTTGTCGCAGTTGGAGATGCAGACAAGTCCGTCCACGCAATGGGCATTGGCCATGTATTCCACGGAATCTGCGATGATCTCGCGGGAGGGCAGGCTGTAGAGCATGCCGTCGTGGCCCATGGCGATGCCGTCGTCGACCGCGATCGTGTTGAATTCCTTGGCCACGCCGCCGGCCTTTTCGATCTCCCGCGCCACGAGCTGACCCAGATCCTTCAGATGCACGTGGCCTGGCACGAACTGGGTGAAGGAATTCACGACAGCGATGATGGGCTTGCCGAAATCCTCGTCCTTCATGCCCGTCGCGCGCCAAAGCCCCCGGGCGCCGGCCATGTTGCGGCCATGGGTGGAGGTTCGTGAACGGTAATGGGGCATCGATGGGAAACCTGATGGATCTGGGGATTGATACATGCCTACACCGGCAGGGCAGGGGCTTTCAAGACAAGGATTGCCGCGCCCGCAGGGAGATGGCCGGAAGGTTCGCTGGGCTTGCGCTGCAGGCGCAATTCACTCAAGCTCGGGAACCTTAAGCGAAACAGGCCCTTGAACATACGAACAACAGGGAGGCTGCAGGTTGGTCGCTGCTCGGGCAGGGCATGGTTGATTCTCAACTAGGAGACTCGAAAAGGATCGTTCCTGCTGCATCAACGGGAGTTGAGCGGGAAGTCGCTCTCGGACAGGCAGACGACACCCCCTCCAGTCTGGCAGGACGGTTCGTCCGCCAAAGCAGCGGCCGAGATGCAGTAATCGAGCCGGGCGCCAGCGTTACGCAAGAGCTCTATCTGCTCTTTCGGGACATGCTGCGCGGCTCCAAAGGGTGGCCGATGCTGCGCCTGACGATTGCGATCGTGGTCGTGCTCGTCGGCAACATGTTCGGTCAGGTCCGGCTGAATGAATGGAACGGTGCCTTTTTCGATGCCGTTGAAAACAGAAACTCCACGGCATTCATCAATCAGCTCGGGGTTTTCCTTGTCATCATCGCAGTCCTGCTGACGCTCGTGGTGGCGCAGACCTGGCTGCAGGAGCGCCTCAAGATCCGCCTGCGCGAACGCCTGACGCAGGTTCTCCTCGATGTCTGGCTGAAGCCGAACAGGGCCTATCAGCTCGGCCTGGTGGGCAGGGCAGGCGCGTAACCCGATCAGAGGATGCAGGAAGATTGTCGCCTGTTCTCGGAATTCACGACCGAGCTGGGCGTTGGAATGCTGCAATCGTTCCTTCTGCTGGTCAGCTTCATCGGAGTGCTTTGGACTCTGTCGTCCTATGCGACCTTCGAATTTCGAGGGCAGGAAGTGGTGATCCCGGGCTACATGGTCTGGGTCGCCATCGGCTATGCGGGGATCGGATCGGGCTTGACCTGGCTCGTGGGGCGCCCCCTGATCCGCCTCAATACGGAGCGCTACGCCCGAGAGGCAGATCTGCGCTTCGCTCTGGTGCGGGTGAACGAAAGTTCGGAAAGCGTCGCGCTTTATTCTGGAGAGCCGGACGAGCGGCGGAACCTCGACGGTTTCGTCGAAGCGGTTCTCACCGCGACGCGCCGGCTTTCAGGAGCGCTCGCCCGTCTCACCTGGATCACATCGGGCTATGGCTGGCTTGCCATCGTCGTGCCGATCCTTGCCGCCGCTCCCGGCTATTTCAGCGGCAGACTCTCGTTCGGCGAGATGATGATGGTCGTCGGCGCCTTCAATCAGGTACAGGCGGCACTACGATATTTCGTTGACAACTTTCCCAAGATTGCCGATTGGCGCTCCGCGGTCTTGCGGGTCGCAACCTTTCGGCAGGCGGCGCTCGATCTGGACGATGTCGCGGCCGAAAGCAGGCGCATCGAGATCTCTCCCCATCCCAGCGGATGGCTGAGCTTCGAAGGACTTTCAATCGCCCTCAGCGATGGCAGCATCATCATTGAGGATGCGACTGCGGAAGTGCGACCGGGGGAGCGAGTGCTGATCGTCGGCGAGTCCGGCTCGGGCAAGAGCACGCTTTTCCGGGCCATAGCGGGCCTTTGGCCATGGGGCTCCGGCACCATACGCATACCGACTCCGGAAAGCATGATGTTCCTGCCGCAGCGCCCCTATCTTCCGCTGGGGACCTTGCGTGCGGCGGTGTCCTATCCCGCGGCTCCCGGAACGTTCGACGAGGCCACGGTCAAGGCCGCCCTGGAGCGTTGCATGCTCGGCGATTTTGCGGAGGCCCTGGACCGCAATGATCGGTGGGACAGGACCCTCTCGCTCGGACAGCAGCAACGTGTGGCCTTTGCGCGGGTGCTGCTGCACAAGCCGGCATGGGTTTTCATGGACGAGGCGACCTCAGCCCTCGACGACGACAGCCAAGCTGCCATGCTCTCCCTGTTCGAGAGCGAGCTTGCCGGCGCATCGATCCTCTCCATCGGGCATCGCCCGGGGCTCGAGGAGTTTCACAGTCGGACCCTTCATATCCGGAAAACCAAGGAGGGGGCGGTGCTGTTGGCACGCCAACCGTCTCAACCGCAGCGGATCATCCCCTCCTGGGTTCATTGGCTACATCGCCGCCTCATTCCCTGAATGGAATAAGGCGGAGACTTCTCAGGTTTCCTCGGTATCGTCCGGATCCGTCACGTCGACAAGGAACATGATGAGAGGACCGTCATCGTCGTCCGCATCGTCATCCTCGTCGAGATCCGCATCCTCGAATTCCTCGACCTCCTGAGCCGAGGCGGGTCTGATGTTGAGGGTTGCAAAGCCGTCCCAAAGCGGGGCGCCGTCGCTCTCGAGGATTTTCAGATCTTCCTTGAACTCCTCGCTCATGAAGAGTTCCCGTGCTTCGTCCTCGGCGGCATTCGTCACCGCGACAGGCTTGTCGCTGATCGTCAAAGTAAACATGCATGATCCTTTCGATCGAATGATTGGAATTCCAGATAGCGCCCTGTCCCCCGTTCCGCCAGTCTCCCGTCTCCCGCTCAGAGCAAGCAAAGCTCTCCTTCAAAGTCCGATAGGTACAACTCACTCCTGTGCGGAAAGCAATTGACGTGACCGTGCCCTGCCGTTTTAGTTGATGAAAGTAACGCTAGGGGAGCGTAGCGCGATCCCAACAAAAGCAGGCTTGGGACGAGACTGCGCCTGGAGGAAGTGCATGGGGCTCCTGTCTTTGCCTTGGCGCCACGGGCTGCGCCTACGTCAAGCGCCGGTCTCAGCAGGGTGCCTCCTTTTCCGCTCTGACACGCCGCACCTTCTCCGGTTTATCTCCTCCGTCGATTCAAGGGGCAGGACATCACGCCGATGAAAAAGCCGGAAGACCTTCGAAGTGCACGATGGTTCGCTCCTGACGATCTGCGCGGTTTCGGCCATCGTTCGCGCATCATGCAGATGGGATACGCCCCTGAAGATTGGGTCGGTCGCCCCATTATCGCGGTCATCAACACATGGTCCGATATCAATCCATGCCATGCCCACTTCAAGCACCGCGTGGAGGATATCAAACGAGGCGTGTTTCAGGCCGGAGGATTTCCGATAGAGCTGCCGGCCCTTTCCCTGGCAGAGAACTTCGTCAAGCCGACGACCATGCTCTATCGCAATATGCTGGCCATGGATACGGAAGAGTTGATCCGCTCCCACCCCGTGGACGGGGTCGTTCTCATGGGCGGTTGCGATAAGACCACGCCTGGTCTCCTTCTGGGAGCAACCAGTGCAGGCATTCCGGCGATCTTCGTTCCTGCCGGCCCAATGCTCCGTGGAAACTGGAAAGGCAAGGTTCTCGGGTCCGGCTCGGATGCCTGGAAGTTTTGGGACGAGCGCCGGGCGGGAAACATCACGCAAGCCGACTGGGTTGGCGTGGAGGGGGGTATCGCCCGCAGCTACGGTCACTGCATGACCATGGGTACAGCGAGCACCATGACGGCGATTGCAGAGGCCATTGGCATGACCCTGCCTGGCGCGTCGTCGATCCCGGCTGCCGATGCCGGCCACATCCGCATGTGTGCCGAGGCCGGCAGGCGGATCGTCGGTATGGTGTGGGAGGACCTGAAGCCCGCCGACATCTTGACCCGCGAGGCATTCGAAAATGCCATCGCCGTCGCCATGGCGATGGGCTGTTCTACCAATGCGGTCATCCATCTCATCGCCCAGGCGCGTCGGGCCGGTCACGACATCGGCCTGGAGGACTTCGAGATCGCCAGCCGCAAGGTCCCTGTGATCGCGAACGTCCGTCCAAGTGGCGCCGAGTATCTGATGGAGGACTTCTACTATGCCGGAGGGCTCCGGGCTCTGATGGCCAGGATCCGCGACAAGCTCCATTTGGACGTCCTGACCGTCACGGGACGAACTCTCGGCGAGAATATTGCCGGCGCCGAAGTCTACAATGACGATGTCATCCGCGCGGTCGAGAATCCCATCTACGAGGAGGGGGCCCTTGCCGTCCTCAAGGGCAATCTTGCTCCAGATGGCTGCGTTATGAAACCGAGCGCCTGCGAACCGCGTCTGCGAAGGCACTCCGGGCCTGCTCTGGTCTTCGACGACTATCCCTCTCTCAAGGCTGCTGTCGACGATGAGAATCTGGACGTTACTGCGGATCACATCCTCGTCCTTCGCAACGCCGGACCGCAGGGCGGGCCGGGGATGCCTGAATGGGGGATGCTTCCGATCCCGAAGAAGCTGATAAAGCAAGGCGTGCGCGACATGCTCCGGCTCTCCGATGCCCGGATGAGCGGTACGAGTTACGGCGCCTGCATACTGCATGTCTCTCCTGAGGCTTATGTGGGCGGCCCACTCGCTCTCGTGCGTACGGGCGACATCATCTCCGTCGACATCCCGGCCCGTCGCATCACCCTCGAGGTTTCGGAGGAGGAGCTCGAAATGAGGCGCGCCCTACTGCCGACCCCGCAACCGCGTTTCGAGCGCGGTTACGGCTGGATGTTCGCGAAACACATCCGCCAAGCCCACGAGGGGTGCGATTTCGACTTCCTCGAAACAGGCTTCGGTGCACCTGCGGGAGAGCCGGCCATCTTCTGATTCCGGAGGAGAACATGACCCAACTGAGCCCCGCCACCCGCGAGAAACTCAAGACTGTCAGCGTGGCAACCCTTTGCACTGCCCTTTATAAACGCGGCTTACGCAACCAGTTCATCCAGGATGTTCATCCGCTCAACCCTCACGCCGGCACGATGGTGGGGGAGGCTTTCACGCTCCGCTACATTCCGGCCCGCGAGGACCTGAACCCGATCAGCGTTTTTCAGGATCGCTCCCACCCGCAGCGCAAAGCCGTCGAGGAATGCCCGCCTGGCGCAGTCATGGTCATTGACAGTCGCAAGGATCCTCGAGCTGCGTCGGCCGGTGGTATTCTGGTTTCCCGTCTGATGAAGCGCGGCGTTGCGGGTATCGTCACCGACGGTGGCTTTCGCGACTCGCCGGAGATCGCGAAACTCGGCATTCCTGCCTATCACAACCGCCCTTCCTCTCCGACCAACCTCACTTTGCACCAGGCCGTCGATATCAACGTTCCGATTGGTTGCGGCGATGTTCCAGTCTGGCCGGGTGACATCGTCGTCGGGGACGGGGAGGGGGTGGTCGTTATTCCCGCCCACCTTGCGGAGGAGATTGCCACGGAGGCGGTCGAGATGACGGCATTCGAAGACTTCGTTGCCGAGGAGGTTTTGAGCGGACGGTCCATTCTCGGCCTCTACCCTCCGACAGATCCGCAGACCCATACGGACTTTTCAGCATGGCGAAGGGCGAATAACCGCTGACGAGTTCCTGAAGATGCGCATGGCTCTGACAGGTTGCTCAAGAGCCTTTCAACCGCTCCGGCGCATCATTCCGGCTCGGCGTGGTCCGACAGAACCTTCAGGAGTTCGAGGCACTTTTCCGCCACGACGTCCGGCACTCTCTTGTCGCCATCGTAGTGCCGCATGGCAACGGCGCTCGCCTGCTCGAAGAGGTCGCTCATATTGCCCGAAATGAAAGATCGGGAGGTTGGAAAATCGACTTTCTTTGGGGTCTGCCGGCTGTTGGCTTTGGGCGAGGGTCCATGTTTGAACAGAGCCAGAACCTCACAATCCGCAGTGCCTTTCTTGAGGCTCTCGAATGCGATGATCTCAGCCATGGACCTACTCCCAAACTCGACTGTTTCTCACAATCCTTTACTCATTTCCGAGGCGAAGGTTCCAACTATTTGGTGGTAGAATCGGCCCTCCCACGGCCCTTATTCAGAGGCTTTTTACAGGCGCACACGGCCGGACATGATAGGTGAACGCATCCCACACCGGACCAGCTAGCCGGCCGCACTCAGAGTGCAGTCAGGAGTGTCAGTGCTCGTCCGAAGGCTGGTCGGCGATACGTTTGATCTCGAATATCATCAGCGTGAGGAATGCCGAAAGCACGGTAATGGTGAGGATGCTCGTGAGGAAGCCCGCGTTCACGCCGGATGCCGGTGAGACGAGGGCGAGTAGTACGAGAAATGGCAGGCCGAGCGTGATGGCGAGCACGGCGATGACCGGACGTGGCAGCATGAAGGTAACTCCTAGCAGGGAGAGCGGGACTATAGTGTCTCGGCAATAGGGGAGAAAATGCGGCCAAGAACCGCTGAGGCCAAGCAAATCCGGTATTCGAAAGATATAAGATAGCTTTGTGGCTGGATCGGCCAAGGCGATATGCCAGTGGCATGTGGCAACAGGCCTCCCATGTCGAGATTTCAGTCCTTTCGGAAAACCTCGGGATTGGCGGCGGAGAAGCGCTCCAGTTCTTCCATGACCCCGTCCAGGTGGGATTCCATGGCGCGTCGTGCTGCACGGGGGTTCCGTGACTCGATCGCCTCGAGCAGCTTCTGGTGCTCGAAAAGCGTTACCGCATGGCGGCGCGGGGACGAAAGCAGGCGGCGCACCCGGTCGATATTGGCGCGGGACGCCTCGATCACGTTCGCTACCCGCGGCAACTCCAATCCATCGACGAGAAGGGTGTGGAACGACAGGTCGAGCAGATGGAAGCCGGCCCGATCTCCCCGAGCGACAGCTTCCTGCTGAGCGGCGAGATTCTCATGAAGTGCCGTAAGGATGGACGGTGGCAGCCGTTGCGCCGCAATCTCCGCCACCATTGCTTCCAGGGCCCGGCGGATCAGCATGGCCTCCTTCACCTCATGTAAGCGAATTCGGGCTGCACGGGTGCCCCGCTGCGGCAGGATTTCGGCTAGCCCCTCGGTTGCCAAGCGGGACAGCGCCTCCGACACCGGAAACCGGGACACGCCGAGCCTGTCGCAGACGGCTGCCTTGTCGATGAATTCGCCGGGGGCGAAATCGAGGGTCACGATGGCCGCCCGAAGCGAGCTTTCCACCCGCTCGGACGTGTTTCCGCGTGTTCCACGATCCAGGGGAGAAAGAAAATCGTACTTTTTTCTCTTGTCCAGTATTCTCATCAGACTAACATGTTAGCTGAACCGCCAAGGCGACGCCATCAGCCTGTCGCGGTTTCCATGTGAGCGAATCCGCTCGCATCCACTCACGAACCGGCCGGAGAGCCGGAAACTCAGGGAGGAGTGCCTGCATGTCATTTTTGACCCGCCGCCTTGCGTTCGGCCTCATCGCAACCGCAGCCCTCGTGGTTCCGGCGTTGCCTGCCAGTGCCCAAACGAAGCTGAAATTCGCACATGTGTACGAGGCCAGCGAGCCGTATCACAAGTGGGCTCTTTGGGCTGGAGAGGAGTTCAGCAAAAGAACCAACGGCAAATATGCCATCGAGGTCTTTCCGGCCTCATCTCTCGGTAAGGAGAGCGATATCAACGAGGGGCTTTCCCTCGGCACGGTCGACATGATCTATACCGGTCAGCTCTTCGCCGGACGCGCCTACGGTCCTCTTGCCATTGGCGGCGCGCCTTACATGTTCCGCGACTTTGCTCATTGGGATGCGTTTCGCAAGTCAGACCTCTTCAAGGAGCTGGGCCAGGGTTACGAGAAGCGCACTGGCCATCAGGTCGTGAGCCTTACCTATTACGGCGAACGGCACGTCACCGCCAATAAGGACATCACGAAGCCGGAGGACATGAAGGGCCTGAAGATCCGAGTGCCCGACGCACCCCTTTATGCGATGTTCCCGAAGGCAGTCGGCGCCAATCCAACACCCATTGCTTTTGCCGAGGTCTACCTTGCTCTGTCACAGGGCGTGGTCGACGCTCAGGAGAACCCGCTCGTCACGATCCAGGCCAAGAAGTTTCACGAGGTCCAGAAGAACATCGTTCTGACAGGGCACATCACGGATGCGCTGCTGACCATCGTTTCGGGAGGGACGATGAAGCGACTTACGCCGGACGAGCAGAAGATCCTCTCAGAAATCCTGTCCCAAGCGGCGGATAACTGCACGAACGATATCGTCAAGATGGAGAAAGACCTCGTCGACTGGTTCAAGGGCGAGGGCAAGAACGTTGTTGCCGTCGATCGCAAGCCCTTCCGGGAAGCGGTGGTCAAGATGCATCTTGGCTCCGACGCAACGTGGGACAAGGCTGTCTATGATCGCCTTCAGGCGATTCAATCTCGCACCAACTGAGTTGTGCCCCTCCGCCCTCTCCCCTTCCGGGGAGAGGGTTATCGAGCCACTGTCCAGCGAGGGACGAGATGCCAGAGCTCAGTTCCAAGGAACAAAGAACCAGTACTTCCAGCGCGCCTGCCGCCCACCACGTGAGCGCGGCGTCGGAGCATTCGCACAACGACGTGGATGTGCTCTTCGAGCAGTGGCAAGAGAAGGAGGCGCACGTCGACCTCTCTGACCTGCGGTGGTCGGATATCGTGGTATTTGCGATCTTCTGGGCACTTTTCGCGGTCGTCTTTCTCCAGTTCTGGACCCGTTACGTCCTCAACGACTCCCTCGGATGGACCGAGGAGATCGCTCGTTATCTTCTTGTTCTGGTAACATTCGTCGGCTCCATCACGGCCATGCGCAAGGGTTCGCATATCGCGGTGGAGGCGCTCCTTATCTTTCTGCCCCGCAAAGTGAAGCATGCCACGTTGGTAATGGTGGACGGGCTCGTGGCGCTCTTCTGCGGCGCGATGGCCTGGTATGCCTACCAACTTGGAGCCTTGGCGCCAGGCTATATGGTTTCCATCGATATCCCGAAAGCATACCTGTACTGGGCCGTCTCCGCAGCCTTGGCCGGCATGACGATTCATGCGGCCCTGCGTTTTGCTCGCCGCCTGCGCGGTCGAGGGGCAGACACGCCTCATGGCTTGATTCTCGATTGAGCACGGAGAGAACGACATGCTCATCGGTATGATGATTGCCGCACTCCTCGTCATGATCGTCATCGGCGTTCCCATCGCCGTGGCACTTGCCGGCTCATCCCTTCTCTTCCTTCTCGTCGGGAGTTGGACGGGAGAGGTGACGACTCCGGTCATCACCGTCATTCACCGGATGGTGAACGGCGTGGATTCATTCCCCCTGCTGGCTGTGCCCTTCTTTATCATGGCCGGAAACCTGATGAACTCATCGGGGATCACGAAGCAGATTTATGATTTCGCCGTGGCTGCCGTTGGTTGGCTGAAAGGCGGCCTCGGCCATGTGAACGTCGCGGGATCCGTCATCTTTGCAGGCATGTCCGGCACTGCCGTCGCTGATGCAGGCGGCATCGGCACCATCGAAATCAAAGCGATGCGCGATCACGGCTATGGCACCAAACTCGCAGTCGGCCTGACAGCGGCGTCATCGACCATCGGTCCGATCATCCCCCCATCCCTCCCTCTCGTCATCTACGGTGTCGTCGCCAATGCTTCGATCAATGCCCTGTTCGTGGCCGGGATCATCCCCGGCTTGATCATGGCGGTCGTTCTTTCGGGAACCGTGGTGATTTATGCGCACCGGTACGGTATCGGCCGAGATGCCTCGTTCAAGCTGAGCCGTCTGGGCTGGTCTTTCGTGAACGCCTTCCTGCCCTTGTTGACGCCGGCGATCATCATCGGAGGCATGAGCTTCGGTTTGTTCACTCCTACAGAGGCTGCGGTTTTCGCCTGTGCGTACGCACTTCTGCTGTCGGTCGTTATTCACCGTGTTTTTAATGTCGTGCTCATGGCGCGCGGGCAGCGGCCACGCTACTCCGTGCTCAGCATGCGCCAGTTCATCCGGGTCACGATGGACACGATCGAGACCACGGCGGTCGTGCTGTTCATCGTCGCGGGAGCGTCCATTTTCGGCTGGGTGCTTACGACGACCCGAACCACCGATGCTCTCGGCGAATGGATCATCACCTATGCGGCTAACCCGGTTACGTTCCTGATCCTCATCAATATCTTTCTGTTGATCGTCGGCTGTTTCATGGAAACGATCGCGGCGATCACGATCCTGACCCCCGTGCTGCTACCGGTCGCAGTGCAACTCGGCATCGATCCGATCCATTTCGGTATCATCATGGTGCTGAACCTCATGATCGGACTTCTTACGCCGCCTGTCGGCATGGTGCTCTACGTGCTGAAGCGGGTTGCCAATATCTCGCTCGAAGAATGTATGAGGGCTTGCGCCCCTTGGTTGGTACCGCTCCTCCTCGTTCTCGTGCTGATTACTTTCGTTCCCGAAACCGTCCTTTGGTTGCCACGCTTCCTAAAAGAGCTTGGTTATCTTTGAAATTGATGCAGTTGCTATGAACATGCCCCGCACGATCCGCCTCTCTGCCGACGACAATGTCGTGATTGCCATCGATCTGGTCGGGCAGGGGGACCAGGCGGCTGGACTGACAGCCCGCGAGCGCATTCTACGCGGCCATAAGATGGCCGTGGAGCCGATACGGGAAGGCGAGCCGGTCATCAAGTTCGGCCAGATCATCGGATTCGCCAAAGGCCATATCGCCCCAGGTGAATGGGTCCACGAGCACAATGTGGGCCTGCACGATTTCGAGCGCGATTATGCCTTCTGCGAGGATGCTCACGACGATGAACTGCTGCCTCCCGAGATGCGGGCCACGTTCCAAGGATATCGCCGTGCCTCGGGGAAGACCGGTACCCGCAACTACATCGGTATCCTCACGTCCGTAAACTGCTCGGCTTCCGTTGCGCGCTTCGCGGCGGCCGAGGTGGAGCGCTCAGGGATCCTGCGCGATTACCCTGGCATCGACGGCATCGTCGCAATCGTGCACGGCACGGGCTGCGGGCACGCAGCCTATGGCGAAGGCTTCGACATTCTCCGTCGCACACAATGGGGCTATGCCAGTCACCCGAACTTCGCAGGCGTAGTGATGGTGGGCCTCGGCTGCGAAGTCTTCCAAATCGGACGCATGAAGCAGGATTACGGGCTCACGGAAACCGATACATTCCGGACATTGACAATCCAGGAGACCGGTGGGACCCGACGGACAGTCCAGGCCATCGTAGAGGCCGTGAAAGGTATGCTGCCCCTCGCATCAGCGGCGCAGCGCGAGACACGACCCGCTTCGGAGCTGGTCCTCGCCCTCCAATGCGGAGGATCGGACGGCTACTCGGGTCTGACCGCTAATCCAGCGCTTGGAATGGCTTCCGACCTGCTTGTGCGCCACGGTGGAACCTCGATCCTGTCGGAAACACCCGAGATCTATGGTGCCGAGCACTTGCTGACCCGGCGCGCTTCGACCCGAGAGGTGGGTGAAAAGCTCGTTTCTCGCATCCGCTGGTGGGAAGAGTACACGGCACGCAACGGCGGTGAAATGAACAACAATCCATCACCCGGCAACAAGGCAGGCGGCCTTACCACGATCCTCGAGAAGTCCCTTGGCGCTTCCGCGAAGGGCGGGCGGTCTACGCTTCGCGCCGTATACGAGTATGCGGAACCGGTGCGCGAGCACGGTTTCGTCTATATGGATACACCGGGATACGATCCGGTCGCTGCTACCGGACAGGTCGCTGGCGGTGCGAACTTGATTGCCTTCACCACCGGCCGAGGATCGGCGTTCGGCGCGAAGCCCGTGCCTTCCCTTAAGCTGGCGACAAATTCCGACATCTACCGCCGTATGATGGACGATATGGACATCAACTGCGGCGATATCCTCGACGGTGTATCCCTTGAGGACAAGGGGAAGGAGATCTTCGGGAGACTCCTGCAGGTTGCATCCGGGGAGCATACGAAATCGGAGGATCTGGGATACGGCGATCTGGAGTTCGTTCCCTGGCAGGTTGGCGCCGTGATGTAGCAGCGTATGGCATTGCTCGGAAACAGGCCCTCATGGGAGCCCGGCTTTTCCTGCTGCAGGAATATCCGCGCGTTCGGCTATCAGTGAAGGGCGTTAGAGCGGCAGGCTTCGAAGGGCGGCGACAGCTGTCATTACACCTCGTAATTCGGCGAGTCCCTTGAGCCGGCCGATGGCCGGATAGCCCGGATGCGTCGGCTTTCCCACATCATCGAGGAGCTCGTGGCCATGGTCCGGGCGCATTGGAATGCGCCAATATGGCACTCCCGATTCCAAACGACGTTTTTGCTCTTCGAGAAGAGCAATGACGACCGCAACCATATCTGTGTCTCCGCCGAGATGGTCGGCTTCCATGAAGGAGCCGTCAGGTTCTTTCGAAACATTGCGTAGATGCGCGAACCAGATGCGGTCTGCGAAGCGCTTTGCGATGGCTGGAACGTCGTTTGAGGCGCTCGCTCCAAGGGATCCGCTGCAGAGCGTCAATCCGTTGGCAGGAGAGTTGGTCACACTAAGAATGAAGCCCAGATCATCCTCATTCGACACGATACGTGGCAAACCCATCAGCGAGCGTGGAGGGTCGTCAGGGTGGATGCACATCCGAATTCCCACCTCCTCAGCAACTGGGATGATTTCGCGCAAAAATGTTGCGAGGTTCTCCCGGAGCTGGCCCGTATCGACATCCTTGTAGCGTTCAAGCACTCGACGCAGACCGGGGATATCGTAGCGGTCGAAGGCACCAGGCAGGCCGGCCATGATGTTGGCGAGAAGCCTTTCGCGGTCGGATTCCGATGAGCTGTCGAACCACTTCTTTGCGAGAGCTAGGACGTCGGGTGAATGATCTGCTTCAGCTCTTGGACGCTGCAACATGAAGCAATCGAAGGCGGCATACTCATGTGCATTGAAGCGAAGAGCCGTCCCGCCACCGGGCAGAGGGAATGCGAGTTCCGTGCGGGCCCAATCGATGACAGGCATGAAATTATAGCAGACGGTGGTGATTCCGCATTCCGCGAGATTTCTCAGGGATTGTCGATAATTATCGAATAAAGGGGCCAGACGGCCCTCGCCAATCTTGATGCTCTCGTGCACCGGGAGGCTTTCAACAACGCTCCAGCGCAGCTGAAGGGACGAATCTGACTCGATGAGCGCCTTGCGGGCCTTGATTTCCTCGACGGGCCAGACGACCCCATAAGGGATGTGATGGAGTGCGGTTACAATCCCTGTCGCTCCTGTCTGGCGGACATGCGAAAGCTGGACAACATCCTCCGGACCGAACCAACGCCAAGTCTGCTCCATACTGATCACCTCATTGGTGCCGAACTCAGGTGCCGGCAGCGTACTTGGTTTCCTAAACGACAGCTTGGGCCATTTTTGGAGAGATGCCTGACATGAGTGTTGAGCGATGCTTATTGTGTCGCGATCGAAACACGACGGGCTTCAGGCGCTGAGCACCTCAGGAGACATAACCGCTTCGGGTTCGAAGAGGTCGGGGTGCTGTCCGGCGAGTTCCGGCAAGGACCGGAGTATTTCACTCATATGATGGCGCATGGCGGCCTCTGCCGCAGCGGGATCCCTGGACTTGATAGCATCTACGATAACAGCATGTTGTGCGATGACCGCGTGGCGCGGTACCGCTTTCGTCATATCGAGAAACCGCACACGATCCATCTGAGGCTTGATATCCTCTACCATCCGCCATGCAGAAGGGCGCCCGGCTGTTTCGGCCAAAAGGCGATGGAATTCTTCATCGAGAGCAAGGAAATCCTCTGTAGAGAGTGATCGTTGAGCGCGGCGCTGTCTCGTGAGGCTGGCGCTCAATTCCGATATCATGACAGGAGTGGCCTTTAACGCCGCTTCTCGTACGACAGCGCATTCCACCGCTTCCCGAATGAACCGGGCATCTTCGACCCCTGCGCGCGAAATTTTCACGACCTGCGTGCCTCGCTGAGGGAGTACGCGTACCAGGCCTGCTTCACTCAGCTTGATTAAAGCCTCTCGCACAGGTGAACGGCTGACGCCGAACCGGCGGGCCAATTCCTGCTCCGACAGCATCTCCCCTGGCAAGAGTTGCATGCTCACAATGGCTTGCCGCAGAGCGCGCGTGACCTGTCGGGCTATCGGTTCTCGCTCGAGATCAATTTTCTTAAGGGTTAAGTCATTCATCATGGCACTCTACCATACTAGTAGGGCATTGCAAAGGTGCCGAGACCGCTCTAAGCTGTCTACTGTCGCGCCTGAAACCAGCCGAAGAAAAGGCTGGGGCGGGTGCGTTCAGGGAGAATGCGATGCTGATCCACCCGGAGAGGCTGTTTCCTGCCGAACCTTCTGCTCGCGAGGTGGCGCGACGGCTTTATGCCGGCATTCGGGATTTGCCCATCGTGTCGCCGCATGGCCACACGGATCCTCGGTGGTTTGCTGAAAACGAGCCTTTTCCCGACCCGGCAACCCTATTCGTTATTCCCGACCACTACATATTCCGGATGCTCTACAGCCAGGGCGTAAGGCTGGAGGACCTTGGTGTTCCGACAAGAGACGGAAGTCCCGTCGAGCGCGATCCACGGAAGATCTGGCGACGCTTTGCCGAGCACTACTACCTGTTTCGCGGAACCCCGACACGGATCTGGCTCGACCACACATTCGCAACGCTCTTCGGATTCACCGAGCGCCTTTCTGCGGAAACCGCCGACGTCTACTACGACCGGATCGATGCGGCGCTGCGCACGCCGGAGTTCCTCCCTCGGGCCTTATTCGAACGCTTCGGCATCAAAGCTATCGCCACGACCGAGAGCCCACTCGACCCGCTGAAGCAGCACGAGGCCATTCGTCAATCCGGGTGGGGCGGACGCGTGATCACGGCCTATCGTCCCGACCCGGTGATCGATCCCGAATTCGAAGGATTCCGGCAGAATCTTGCTCGATTCGGCGAGATCACCGGCTGCGACACGCTGAGCTGGCATGGCTATCTTGAGGCCCACCGCAGGCGCCGTGCCTTCTTTCGCGAGTACGGCGCCACCTCGACCGATCATGGACATCCAACCGCCCGAACTGCGAATCTCCCGCTGGCTGAGGCCGAGGCTCTGTTTCGCCGTGTATCCACTGCGGCAGCAAGCTCTGATGATGCGGAACTCTTTCGGGCTCAGATGCTCACGGAGATGGCTGCGATGAGTGTCGAAGACGGCATGGTGATGCAGATCCATCCGGGATCGTTCCGCAACCATAATCGGACGATCTTCTCGCGCTTCGGTCGGGACATGGGAGCCGACATTCCATCACGGACGGACTACGTGCGTGCTCTTAAGCCCTTGCTCGACCGGTTTGGTAACGAGCGCAATTTCACGCTTATCGTCTTCACTCTTGATGAGACGAGTTACTCGCGCGAGCTCGCCCCTCTTGCCGGACACTATCCGGCCCTGAAACTGGGGCCGGCATGGTGGTTCTTCGATGCGCCCGAGGGAATGCGCAGGTTTCGGGAGCTCACGACCGAAACGGCCGGCTTCTACAACACTGTCGGGTTCAACGACGACACTCGGGCCTATCTGTCCATCCCTGCCCGCCATGACATGGCCCGCCGCGTCGATTGCGCTTTTCTCGCCAAACTCGTGACGACTCATCGCCTCGACGAGGATGAGGCGCATGAGGTGGCCTACGACCTCGCATATCGCCTCGCCAAAGAGGCCTACAAACTGTGACGCATGGCAGGGTCCAGCAAGTCATGTTGCACAGAACAGAACGGGAGGAAAAGGATGACTAGCTTGATTACCAGAAGGACCTTCGTCGGTGGTATGGCTGGTGCTGCCGGTGTCGCGGCACTCGGTGGGTCGGCCTTCGCGCAGCAAGCGCTACCCACGAGCCCCGTTACGCTGAACATCATCGACGTAGCCGGCAACTTGGCCTTGACTCAAAAGGCGATCGAAAACTACCGGAAGGCGAAACCCAATCTCGTGTCGCGCATCACCTTCACAAAGGCGCCTGCGCCGGAACTCGCAGGCAAGATCAAGGCGCAACAGGATGCCGGCCGTGTCGATATCGATCTCGTCCTCACCGGCACGGATGCTCTCTCCGCCGGCCTTGAGCAAAACCTTTGGGTTGAGTTGATCCCAACCTACGCAAAATCACTTCCCAACCTCGAGGAAATCTACATTCCGGCTGCTGCCAGAATGCAGACGCTTGCCAAAGGGCATGGCGTCGTCGTCACCTATTACCCTTCCGGTCCTCTCCTTGAGTACATGCCTGGTAAGGTACAGAACGTCCCGACAACAGCCGAGGAACTGCTTGCCTGGACCAAGGCCAATCCAAACCGGTTCATCTATGCCCGTCCGGCCAATTCCGGGCCTGGCCGCACCTTCATCATGGGGCTGCCTTATATCCTCGGTGATAGCAATCCGCAGGATCCGGCCAGGGGCTGGGACAAGACCTGGGCTTACCTGAAGGAGCTCGGTCAGAACATCGAATATTATCCGTCCGGCACCGGTGCGGTCATGAAGGAGCTGGGTGAGGGCTCTCGAGACATGACTGTCACCACGACTGGATGGGACATCAACCCCCGCGTTCTCGGTGTCGTGCCGAAGGAGGCCAAGATCGGGGCACTGAAGGGATTCCATTGGGTCGCGGATGCGCACTACATGTGCGTTCCAAAAGGGCTGTCTAACGAGAAAGTCGCCGTTCTTCTTGATTTGATGAGCTTCCTGCTGACGAAGGAGCAGCAGGCCTACACCTACGATGAAGGCTATTTCTATCCCGGTCCGGCTGTGAAGGGCGTCACACTCGATATGGCTCCTCCGGAAAGCCAGCAGGCGATAGAGGAGTTCGGACGTCCCGAATACGAGAAGATGATTGCCGAGAATCCTATCGAGCTGCCGCTCCAGCCCGAACAGATGGTGGTCGCCTTCCGGATGTGGGATGAGCAGGTCGGCGGGGCAAAACGCAAGTAAGAGCTGAGAAGAGGATCTGCAATGACGATAGCTCTTTCACAGTTCGAGGAAGTTCGGCTTGATCGCGTCAGTCGCGACTTCGGGGCGCTCAACGCCCTTCGCGATGTGAGCCTAACGATCAAAAGGCGCGAGTTCATCGCGCTTCTCGGTCCATCCGGTTGCGGCAAGTCAACGACGCTGAACTGCATTGCGGGTCTTCTTCCCGTCACGGGGGGAGCGATCTGGCTCGATAAAAGCCGGGTCGATACCCTGAGGCCGGAGGAGCGCGGGTTCGGCATGGTTTTCCAGAACTACGCGCTCTTTCCGCATCTGAATGTGCGCCAAAACATTGGGTTCGGTCTCAAGATGCGCGGTGTGCCGAAGGCTGAGATCGACCGCAAAGTCGATGAGGCTCTAGGCTTGGTCCGCCTTCATGGACAGGAAAACAAGCTGCCTGGGCAGCTCTCAGGCGGTCAGCAGCAGCGTGTAGCGATTGCTCGCGCCATCGTTATCGAGCCACCACTGGTCCTGATGGATGAGCCGCTGTCCAATCTTGATGCGAAACTACGCCTTGAGATGCGAGCCGAGATCCGGCGCATCCACAATGAACTTGGCGCGACGACGATTTACGTCACCCACGATCAGGACGAGGCCCTTTCACTGGCAGACAGGATCGTGGTCCTGCGAGATGGGGTGGTGCGTCAGGTGGGAACACCGAAAGAACTTTACGAGGAACCGGCCCATCTCGACGTTGCCGACTTCATGGGCTTCCGCAACAAGCTTAGGGGTCGGGTGGTCGCAAACGAGAGTGACCGGATCATCCTCGATGTGGAGGGTGCCAAGATCAGCGGAGTCGCGCGAGAGGGACTATCACTTGGCTCTGCAGCCTATGCTGCAATCCGCCCTGACGACCTTGAGGTCGGTGAGCCCGGTTCCAATACGCTTGCGGTCAAGGTTGACACCATGGAGTACCGTGGTCGCGAGTTCGTCGGCACAGCCCATTCGGCAGGCGGGCTCGACCTCGTGTTCCGCTCCCATCATGCCGTTGAACCTGGAGCGAACATTCATCTTCGGGCTGCGGACGAACGCATTCTCGTCTTCGCCGACGCGATCCGAGGGAGGGATTGATGGATGCACTCGCGCCAGCGCCTGCCGCCACACTTCACGGACCGAGTCTGCGTCAGAGGTTCGCGGCTCGGGGCTTCGATGCGGTCACTCTCCTCGTGGTACCGGCAGCCATCTTCAGTCTTTTGTTGTTCGTCTACCCTTTTGCCTTCGGCTTCATTCTGTCTTTCACGCCTAAGGCCGGCGGCGACTGGCTCGCCAACTACCGACGTTTCTTCTCCGATGCGTTTCTCTATGACACCATCGCGAAGACACTCTGGCTAGCTGTGCCCGTGACGCTCCTGAATTTACTGCTGGCAGTGCCGATCGCCTTTCGCGTCCGCCTGATGCGGCATCAGCGGCTCCTGACGACAATTCTCGTCCTGCCGATCACGCTGGGTACGGTGCTAGTGGCTGAGGGATTGTTGAACTATCTGGGCCCGCAGGGTTGGTTCAACCGCACACTGATGACGATCGGGCTAATATCGGAGCCGCTCAAGCTTGTCCATAACTACTGGGGCGTCTTTGCGTCCTTGGTGATCACCGGGTTTCCATTCACATTTCTTCTTACCCTTTCATACGTGACCGGGATCGATCCTGCATTGGAGCAGGCGGGAGCGACGCTCGGAGCGAGCTCCTGGCAGCGCTTTCGATATATCTACCTTCCGCTGTTGATGCCGGGCTTTGCCATCACTTTCTGCCTATCGTTCGTGCAAGCTTTCTCGGTGTTTCCCTCGGCCGTACTCCTCGGGGCTCCCGCTGGCCCCACCCGCGTCATCTCGATTGCCGCCTACCAAGCGGCTTTCGAGGAGTATGACTACTCGATGGCTTCGGCAGTCGCCATGATCATGGGCTTCGTGCAGCTTGGTATCGTAGTAGCCGTACTTGCCTCCCGTGGCCTCTTCTACCGCGGTCCAGCAAGCGGCGCGAAAGGATGAGTTCATGATCCGCGACACTACTCTCGCCGCAAAGCTCTGGGCTGTCGCCATCTGGGCTATCGTCATCTTTTTCGTGCTTAATCTCTTCGCGATGATTGGAACCGTGGTGACAAGTTCCTTCGCGACTCGCTGGCTTGGCACATGGCTGCCGGCCGGCTGGACGACCCGCTGGTACGATTCCGCCTGGAGCGAGTTCCAACTGGGAGACGTCCTCCTCGTCACCTTCCAGATTGTAGGCGCTGTTGTTCTAATCTCCGGCATTCTTGGCGTTACTGCTGCCTATGCACTGGCTCGACGCGACTTCATGGGCAAGCGGCTGCTTGTGCTCCTTTTCCTGCTGCCGCTGCTGATCCCGCCGATCACCTTCGGTATCCCTCTTGCAACCGTTCTCTACCAAACCGGGCTCGCCGGCACGTTCTGGGGGGTGGTCGCCGCTAACCTCGTGCCGACCGTTCCGTTCGTGATCCTGGTGATGATTCCTTTCATCGAGCAAATCGACCCGAAGATCGAAGCCGCCGCCCGGGTGTTCGGAGCAAACACCTTCAAGCTGTTCATCCACGTGCTCCTGCCGCTCCTCCTGCCGGGGATCCTCGCGGCGCTCCTGCTGGTGCTCGTGCGAACCATCGCCATGTTCGAGCTTACCTTCCTGGTGGCTGGACCGACGAGCCAGACTCTCGTTGTGGCACTCTATTATGCGGTGTTTGCGGCCGGTGTGCGGGCAGTGCAATCCATCGACGCCATGGCAGTCATCTATATGGTGACGACTCTGGTATGGCTTATCATTGCCCTGCGATTTGTGAATCCGACTCAGATCGTCACCCGCGCGAAGCAGCAACCGGCGCATTGAGGGCAGAATGTCTAAGAGGCGTTTGAATGCGGCCGGATTGGGAGAGGTTCCTGTCGAAATCCTGCGTCCGGCCTACTCGCGCAGGGGTGTTTCCCCGGGTATCGTGCACTTGGGTGTGGGTGCCTTCCACCGGGCTCACCAGGCCGTCTACACGGACGACGTGCTAGCCCGTGATCCAAGTTGGGGCATTGTCGCCGCAAGCTTGCGCAGCCCCGATACCTACGACGCTCTTTCTCCCCAGGACGGCCTCTACACACTTTCCGTTCGCTCACAGCAGGGCGAGGCATTACGCGTCATTGGCTCGATCCTGCGGGTGATCGTTGCGCGCGATAATGTCGATGACCTGCTCGACGCCATGACGACCCCGGCAACCCGTATCGTGACCTTGACGGTCACGGAGAAGGGCTACTGCCATGATCCGGCGACGGGCAACCTCAACGAGGAACATCCCGATGTCCTTCAAGACTTGGCGACACCGAACAGGCCCCACACTGCACCTGGATTGATCGTGGAAGCCTTGCGCCGTCGCCATGCCAAAGGGGTACCGCCCTTTACTGTTCTCACCTGCGACAATCTTCCGGCGAACGGCCGTACTGTGAAGCGGGTTATCACGCGCTTTGCCGAGTTGCTTGACGCTCAGCTGGGGCGCTTCATAGCAGAGGAGGTTTCTTGTCCGTCAACGATGGTGGACAGGATTGTGCCGGCTACCAGCGATGAGGACAGGCAGCGGATCAGTCAGCGTCTCGGCATGGCTGATGCATGGCCCGTTGTAACAGAGCCTTTCACCCAATGGGTGATCGAGGACCGCTTCCCGCAAGGGCGACCCGCCTGGGAGGACGCCGGGGCTGAGTTCGTGGCAGATGTGGAGCCTTATGAGCACATGAAGCTCAGGCTTCTTAATGGAAGCCATTCGACGTTGGCCTATCTCGGCTATCTTGCAGGGTACCGGACGGTCGCGGAAGCCATGGCCGATCCGTCCTTCGTCCGGCTTGTGGAAGGGCTTATGGATGAGGAGGTTACGCCGACTCTGCATATGCCGCCAGGCGCGGACCTCTCGTCCTACAAGCGCGCCTTGATCGAGCGGTTCAAGAATCCGGCCCTACGACATCGTACCTGGCAGATTGCAATGGATGGCTCACAGAAGCTGCCGCAAAGGCTCCTAGGCACAATCCGTGACCGGCTCCGTGAGGATGCACCCATCAAGCGCCTGGCTCTCGGAGTTGCCGGCTGGATGCGATATGTCACCGGGTTCGACGAGACCGGTGCACCGATCGATGTACGCGATCCGATGGCGGCGCGTCTCCGGTCATTGGCTAACGAGGCTGAAGGATCCATTGAGCACCTCTCGCAGAAGCTCTTCACCGTAACTGAGATCTTCGGGCGTGACCTTCCTCATGATGCCCGCTTTACGGATGCGGTCACTGAGTGTCTGCGCAGGCTCTACGAAAATGGGGCGAGGCGCACCGTAGCCGAACTACCTTGAGACGCTAACTGCCGATCAGAAAGCCTGAAGCGTAAGAAAGCGGGTGTCAAGAGATTGTCCCTTGGCTTCATGCATGAGGTTGAAAGAAGAGCGGTTCTGCTCTCAGTTCCTGTTCCAACGGTACATGCGACGCTCACCGGCCAAGCAGTCTACAGGGGCTTCTGCTTGTACTCTCTCGATTTGCGCCTGAGGGGGAAGTCCCGCGATTTCGCGGATGATCTTCGTTCTGATCGCCTCTGCAAACTGATGACGCTCGCGCACAGGAATGAGGAACGCGCCCTGTCCGCCAATGACACAATCGCGGTAGTAATGGTCGAGATTCTCCATATCGCCGAAGCCCGAGGGACGTTTCAGCATAATTGGGAGGCCATTGATCGTTATGCCTCGTGCAACAGCCTCATCCCGTGCTTTTACGACTCCCCTTCCGCTGCTGTTGGGCCCGTCTCCGGAGATGTCGATAACCCTTCTCATTGGCTCCACGTCCATTTCCCCAAGTAGCTGCACGCTGAAGTCGATGGCGCCGGAAATAGATGTACGTCGTATGCGCCCGATGGGGGTTTGGCTGAGCCCATCAGCGAACTTTATCGCACCTTCGGAATCGCCAATGACCGTCCAAGGGACGATTACGGTTTGGTCGTCCACACCGGACCATTCGACATAGGTAACGGCGATCCGCCCAAGCATGCCGTTGCGGATGGCGTCGTGCACGAGAGAGGAACGGAAGGCTTCGATGAAGCCCTGACGCTGAAGTTCCTGTTCATCCGGATCCATGGAGCGCGAGACGTCAACCGCCAAAACAAGGGCGAGATCGACTTCGGTTTCTGCCTTGGCGGTTACCGAGAGGGATGTCCATAAATACGCCGCTGACAGGAGTGTAACTATACTACGGAGCCTCGGTGCCATCGCGGCCTCCAGTGTCTGAAAGAACAAAAAGTGGATCGAAATCACCTTCCGGCAAGCCTTTTCACCGAAGAAGGGACGAGTAGGCTTGCATCTATAGGGTGGCTAATGCCCCTGCCTGCCAGAGCATAGGAAAGAAAAGCCGTGGTGCGGCGGTGCAAGGCAGAGTATGGCCTAACGGTGATTGGCTGATCGAACTGGATGACAGCAGCCGAACCGTCCTTCAATGGGGGTGCGCTCAGGCTTAAGTTCTATGGCTAGATTGAACCGTTACACGATTGCGAAGGTTACCAAGTCGAGCCGAGCTGAGGAGCCTCCCATGCACACACCGGATGAGTGGCAGATTCCGCCCGATTTTCAGCCCGATCCGAAGGCGTTCTCTTACGACCTCAAGCATGCCTTGAACGCGGTCGTATCCCTGAGAACCACAGTTCCTTCCGATGCCTTCACGGCACATACCCTTGGAACGGAGCGAGCAGGGTACGGAGTCGCCATTCGCACCGATGGGCTCGTTCTGACCATAGGGTACCTGATCGCCGAGGCAGATGAGGTCTGGCTTCGAACAGGCGACGGGCGAGCCGTCCAGGCCCACATAATCGCCTATGACTATGAGAGCGGATTCGGCCTTGTTCAGGCGCTGGGGGCGCTCGATGTTCCGGTCCTAGGATTGGGGGATGCACGGCGTCTAGGTGCAGGGACTTCCGTCGTTATGGGAGGCGCGGGTGGGCCCTCCCGTTCCCTTGCCGCGCAGGTCGTAGCCCGACAGGAGTTCGCCGGTTACTGGGAATACCTCATTGATGATGCGATCTTTACCGCGCCTGCTCACCCTAATTGGGGTGGCGCGGCCCTGATCGGACCCAAGGGTGATCTCGTCGGTATAGGCTCACTTCAACTGCAGCACCAGGCATCGGGTGGACGCGCCGTTCCGCTCAACATGAGTGTGCCTATCGATCTCCTAAAGCCGATTCTTGACGACCTCCTGACTTTGGGACGGACGAACCGCCCACCTCGGCCCTGGCTTGGACTTTATGCGACTGAAGCGGAAGACAGCCTCGTCATCATCGTCGGGCTTGCAGGAGATGCGCCTGCACAGCGGGCGGGCCTCCGCGCTGGAGACATCGTACATGCGGTAGCAGGTGCGCCGGTTTCATCGCTGCCGGATTTCTATCGTGCGATGTGGGCGCTCGGGAGGGCAGGGGTGGATGTGCCGCTTACTCTGGAACGCGAAGGCGACAGGTTTGATGTCACGGTCACGTCTGCCGATCGGAATCGCTTCATGAAGCCGCCGCGCCTTCAATGAGGATCGTCTCCGGCCTATGACGCAGCCGGATGAGTCCTGATCGCTCGTCTACCTCTCGTGCGGGACCCGCAGAGGTAGACGTTACCCGATGCGTCGCGCGAGAGCAGTGGCGATACGTGCCGCCAGGGCGGCATTATTCTTGATCAGAGCAATGTTTGTTTCCAAGCTGCGGCCGCCGGTCTTCTCAAAGATGTGAGACAACAGAAAAGGCGTCACTGCCTTTCCTGTAACATGGTGGTTCCTCGCTTCTTCAATGGCATCCTCTATGAAACCGGTCATCTCGTGCATTGGAATCTCATCCTCCTCCGGCACAGGGTTGGCGACCAGAATTCCTCCATTGAGACCGAGTTCCTGCTTTGCAGTGACGAGGTCGGCAACAGCCTCAGGCGTCTCGATGCGAATAGTGATCGGCAGTTCACTCTCCCGGCTCCAAAACGCTGGAAATCGGTTCGTTTGATATCCAACGACAGGAACACCTCGGGTTTCTAGATATTCTAGGGTTCGCGGGAGGTCGAGAATAGCCTTGGCTCCGGCACATATAACAGTGACGGGTGTATGAGCCAGCTCGTCCAGATCCGCGGAGATATCCATTGTCTTCTCGACGCCGCGGTGAACGCCGCCTATGCCACCGGTTGCGAATACCTTGAGCCCGGCACGGTGAGCGCAGATCATGGTAGCCGCCACAGTGGTCGATCCATGCCGGTTGGCCGAGACGGCATAGGGTAGATCGGAGCGGCTCAGTTTCAGTACATCTTCTGCCGTGCCGAGCCATTCCAGTTCATCCCGAGACAAGCCTACCTTGATCCGGCCGGCGATGACGGCGATGGTAGCAGGAACAGCCCCGTTACTGCGTACGACTGACTCTACGTCCAGCGCTGTCGTAACGTTCTGCGGGTGGGGCATCCCATGAGTGATGATCGTGGATTCAAGGGCGACAACCGCTCCACCATTCTCCAGAGCAGCTTTCACCTCCGGTGCAACATCGAAATGGTGCTGGCCCATATAGGATGTCATGGGAATCCTTGTTCAAGAATGAGATTCTGAATACTTGGCATAGATGCTTTCAGCAAGGCGAGCGAAAGATCGGGACGAACGCTTGCAGAATGCTCAATCGTCAGGCGGGCTGCAACCATTCCCAGTCTGGCAGAGATCGCGAGAGGGTTCCCCTTCATCAACCCGAGCAGAGTTGCTGCGATCAGAGAATCCCCGGCTCCAGTGACGTCTATGACCTGTGTGCCTTCCGCCCTGATGAACTCTACCTCCAATTCATCGGCTGCGATGAGCCCAGCTGCACCGCAGGTTAGGATAACGCGCGCCGCGCCGCGCTGGCGAAGGCTCACTGCGGCCTCGATCGCGGAGAATGCATCATCTGAATCCTGGCCCAGCAGTGAGCGAGCCTCGTCGCTATTCAGGAACAGAGCGTCAATGCCGCGCAGATCGGGCGGCAGATGCAATGCCTTGGATTTCGAAACGGCATCAACGGCAAGCATGGGAGAGTGATGGCGTTTCAATGAAAGAAGATCGGCTATCGTCTCTGCCGGAAGGTTGCAATCAGCAAAGATCCAGGAGGAGGAGGCGAGTTCAGGCCAAGCCCTCTGCAACAGCTCAGGCGAGAAAGTGCCGAAAATCGACATGTCGGCCAAGCCGAGGGCAATATTTCCATCGGGCTGCAGGACCACTGTATACTCTGCTGTGCCGTATTCTTCAGAAATGAGGATCAGGCTTGTGTCGACACGGACCTGATTAAGATGATGTAGGATGAGGCGACCATTCTCGTCATTGCCGAGAAGGGACATAAGAGAACATTGCGCTCCAAGGCGCGCAAGGTTTTCTGCGACATTGCGAGCGACTCCCCCAAAGGAGCGCTCGGAGCGCACCGGGTTCGATGTCCCGAATACAACGGAAGCCTCCGAACGAAGCTTGCGGTCGACAGCGGCCCCTCCAACGCAGGTTATTTTGCTTCCTGTAGGTCTCACCTTTATGCCTTTCCTCAAGGGCAAATTGTTCTTCGGCTTGCCGTCGAGAGGTGGTTCTGACCGGAGACTGAATCATTCGGCTCACGCTTTCACTTGGAATGCAGCCGAGGACAAACCTGCAGTAATCGGGCTGAATGGTTCCTAAGAGCTTTAGTCCCCTCCCAAGGCAAGCTCGGTTTGGCGGCTTCCGCCCTGCCGATCACGCTTCTGCTCACGAGGGCTTGGGTGCGGATTCTTTCGCTTGGCTTGGCGCGGTGTATGCGTCCTATCGGTCAAGCGTGCCTTGGCTCGGTCCCTTGCAACAGCCTCAGGTGCGGAAGGATCATCTTGCAGCCACTTCCCGCGCTTGATGACCTCATTCACTCGGCCTTGGTTGACTCCAAGCCTGAAGGCTATTTCCTGTTGGGTCATATCCGTCGTCGCATGAAGATCCAGAATTTGCTTGGCAAGTTCTGGAGTCATTTTGCGACCGGCGATCCGTCGGGCTGGCGCAATGGATCGCTTGGCGCGATCCCGCTCACGCAGCTTCTGCAGGACGGCGAGTGCCATATTCATTCCTTGCTCACGCAAGGCTTCCTCGAATTCCTTGAGCGTGGTCATTGGAGAACTCCTGGGAAGCTGGCTCTAGGCGAAAAGCGTATTCGAAGACTCTTCCACTCGTTCGGCTAACGGCAATGCTAAAATATTGTTTCAGGGATGACTAGCAATAGTCGATCAGGGGCACCGATCAGGCTCAAAATTGTGCTGGTATCTTAGAGTTCGAGAGAGTTTACGTGTGCACGTTATAATGTGTTATTATGCGTCTGCCAGACGCTCACGTGAGCCGCGCTGTGATGTGCAGATAATACTCCTTAGGCTGTTTACCCAGCGTTAAGCCTGTTGATGCAGGATTTGCGACAAATAGTCCTAACCAGGTTGGCGTCGATGAGTGTTCGATTCGCGAAGGTGCTCGAGCAGGTGGCAATGGCCGGCCGTAAGGGGCTTGGCTCTGGCGCAGGTGAGCGAGCGAGCCTGCGTCCTGAGGAAATCATCCGCGCCAGAGAGGCGGCGGGAGATCGGGTTACAATATTCCTCGGCCTGGGGCTTACAGTATCTGCAATCGCATTCCCGGTCTACGCCATACACGCCAGTGCCGGTCAACCGGATGTGCCGCGTATTCTGCCTCCCATCGTCGGCACCATTCCCGTTAATAAAAGCCTTGCTGCCGCGGCTCAGGGACGGTTCACGAACTATGATCCAGCCACGACTGGGGCCGTGTTCAAAGAGGACGGTTCGGTGGATCAGACGCAAGGCTCGAAAACGGCTTCTGCCTCCGTATCGGAAGTAAAGATGGCTTCCAAGCGGTACGTGGTTTGGAGCGTGAGCCAGGGTGTCGCTTTGGTGGAAGGGCCGGACGGGCTTCGAGCCGTAGTTCCCGGTGCCGTATTACCTGGTGCAGGTCAAATCCTATCGATTGAGCAGGCGAAAACTGGATGGGTGGTTGTGACGTCTGAAACAATCATTGAACAATCGTCGACAAAGCGACTTTGAACGTATCCCCGCAGCCTCCTCTTCACAGCAGGATGGGCAGATCGATGAACTGCTCGCTACGATGCGGAGGAATGCGCACGCGGTGCCTCGGCCCTGTTTAGGAGTAGAGGTTCGGTTTCTCGGGATCCGTCCACAAGAGGTCCAGTCTCCAAGGCGAGTTCCGTTCCTCGCAGGAACTTGGAACTGCTGGACATGTTGTTAATCTCGCTGCCGGACTCATTCTCTGAGAAACTACCTTCATAAAGAATTTCAGCCAGAAGGATCTCTGTTTCCGAGAGGAGAAAACGCGCGGCTCTATCTTCCCACCAGTCGGCTAGCACCGTAAAGGACCAAAGGAGCGCAAGTCCGGTCGAGCCGATCAAAATCCAGGTGGGCAGAGAAAATCGAATATTCACCAGGAAGTGGAGCCATATTGCTGCGACACTTGACAGGAGGCTCATGGCACCGATGAGCGAGAAGCGTTCGACGCGCTTGAGCAGCTTCACGAGCAGAGGCGACCTCAGTTTGATAGGCGCAGTTCCCTGCGGCATTGCGAGAAAGCTGCTCCTCGAATGATTCACAATGCCGACAAGAACCCCCTTATCTGCTTCGATTCTGCGGACGTAGACCAAGGAAACATCGTCATCCTTCTCAATGAGGATGTCACGTGTCAGGACAAGTGTGCGGTGTTTCTTATCTGCCGCGTGGACGCGGATTTCCTGAGATAGACCGCTCGAGCCTATGCGGGCTGTGGAAGAAAATTTTGCGCGTACGAGGCCGCGCCAGCTCCAGTAGACGAGATTCTCATTCTTAATACTCTTGACAATGTCCATCTGAGCCTCGCGGCATAAAATTTGGACCGCTTACCAAGAGATATCCTGTTGTCTGGATTAGTATATCGGATATTTAGAATTTGGTTAAATCCTACTGCTGAAGTGATGAGGTTTCAATATTGCAAATCGGCGGCTGCTTAGCCCCTAAGTGAGACGCTCTGGCGTAGAAGGTGATTTACTTGTTCCCTTCTGGTCTGAATAACTTCGCTGGGCGGCCCAATGCTTATAGCAAGCCCGTAGTATCTCGGCGAGTTCGTCAATCGCCCATATAATTGCCACAGCTGCGAAGAGAAAGCCGCAGAAGGCGACGAAACTCGATATCGGCGGCAGTTCTTCTGGCTGCATGAAATAGCTGGTAATCACCGCCCAGCCGGCAAGGGCACTGACTGTTACGCCGCTAGCTCCTTTAGACATGGCGGCTCCCATCATTCTAACCATCGGTAAAATTTTGTAACGGCAAAATCTTGATGATTCATGGATCCGCGACTAGGGCGGATTAGAGAGCTTAGACACAATATTAGAGCGGATTCGATTTAGGTGAACTCGTATCCGCAGTTGCTGAGATAGTTCTGGCATTCGTCCGCCGGGAAGCTGTCGAGCAGTTCTCCGATGGTCGTCCAGAGCGCCTCCTTGGTGCGAACTGC